>JAKARI010000007.1:75161-94197 GCA_021819245.1 Pseudomonadota bacterium
CGCTACGTCGCCGATCGGATCTTCGATCGCGAGCATGACCGGGTGCTGCCCAATGTAAACGGCCTGCTGGTCGTGGCCATGGCCTGCGCCTTCGCGCTTGCGGCCCTCGCTGCGCTCTTTTTGTTCGCGAACACGGGCGTCGTCTACCGGCTGCTCATGACCACGCTCTTTAGCCTGCTCACCGGCATATGGGTGGTTGCGGTCATGCTCACGGGGCTCAAGCACTACCGCGCCATCGTCATAAGCTTCGCGGTCGCCTATGGCGTCATGCTCGGCATAGGGCTTCTCATGCGGCCCTATGGGCTCATCGGCCTGCTGGTGGCGTTCCTGCTCGGGCAATGCCTGCTGTTTGCCGGGCTTCTCGGCGCCGTCACCCGCGACTATCCGTCGCCGAATCTCCTGGCCTTCGATTTCCTGAAACGGGGACGCATGTATCCGTCGCTTCTCGCCTGCGGATTTTTGTATAACGCCGCGATCTGGGCCGACAAGTTCGTGTTCTGGTTTACCCCCGACACGAGCCAGCCGGTCATAGGCCCCCTGCGCGCCTCGGCCATATACGACCTGCCGATCTTTCTCGCCTATCTCGCCATCATCCCGGGCATGGCGGTGTTTCTCATGCGCGTGGAAACCGATTTCGTCGAATATTACGACCGGTTCTATGAGGGCGTGCGCGAGGGCGCGAGCCTCTCGTATATCCGTAACATGCGCAACGGCATGGTGACGAGCGCCAAGACCGGGATCTTCGACATCATCAAGCTCCAGTCGCTCACCACCATTCTCGCCTTCGTAGTCGGGCCTTCGGTCTTAAGGGCGCTTGGCATCTCGCTCCTTTATGTCCCGCTCTTTAAGATCGACGTGGTCGGGGCAAGCCTGCAGGTGGCCCTTATGGGCATTCTTAATATCTTCTTCTACCTCGACCGCCGTGCCCGCGTCGTGGCCCTGACCGCGATCTTTTTCGGGCTCAATCTCGGGCTGTCGATCCTCAGCACCGATCTCGGCCTGTACTTCTACGGCTACGGCTTTTCCGTGTCTCTGCTCGTGTCGGTGCTTGTGGGGCTGGTGTGGCTCGACCGCGACATGGAGGCCGTCGAATACCAGACCTTCATGCTCCAGCCCTGGACCCATTAGTGGGCGGGGACAACGGGACGGCGCGTCATGAGGCCGCAGCCGGGGCAGGGCCGCCTGACCATCCGGCGCCCCACCCGTACACGAGCGCCTGGCACGGCGCGCCCGCGGCCACTCAGGTCTCGTAACCCTGGGGATTGCCCTTTTGCCAGCGCCAGGCGTCCCGGCACATCGCATCGAGATCATAGGCGGCCTGCCATCCGAGGAGATCACGCGCCGCCTGCGGATCGGCGTAGCACTCCGCCACGTCCCCCGGCCGGCGCGCCACGAGCTCATAGGGCACGGGCCGCCCGCAGGCGCGCCCGAAGGCCTCCACCATCTCCAGCACTGAATAACCGCGGCCGGTCCCGAGGTTGACCGTCAGCATCCCCCGATGGTCCGCGAGGTAGCGCAGGGCCGCAACATGGCCTAAGGCGAGGTCGACGACATGGATATAGTCGCGCACCCCAGTGCCGTCTTGCGTCTCGTAATCCGCCCCAAAGACCTGCAACACCGGCCGGCGGCCCACGGCGACCTGGCAGATATAGGGCATGAGGTTATTGGGGGGGCCCTGAGGGTCCTCGCCGAGCAAGCCGCTCTCATGGGCCCCGACGGGATTAAAGTAGCGCAGCCGCGCGATCCGCCACCTCGAATCGGCGGCCATGAGATCGGCGAGCACATCCTCGATCATGATCTTCGAGCGCCCATAGGCATTGGTGGCCGCGCGCGGGGCGTCCTCGCGTAGGGGGACGCTTTGCGGGTCACCATATACGGTGGCCGATGACGAGAACACGAAGGTCCGGATGTTGGCCCGATCGAGGGCCTGTAACAGCGTGATCGTGCCCTGCACGTTGTTTTCATAGTAGAGGAGCGGCCTTTGCACCGACTCGCCGACCGCCTTGAGGCCCGCAAAGTGGATCACGGCGTCGAACGGCTGCTCGCCCAAGAGCCGGTCGAGGGCTGCGGCATCGCGCACGTCGCCCTGCACAAACCGGGGCGGCCTGCCCGCCACCTTGCCGATACGCGCAACCACCGCCACGCGGCTGTTCGACAGGTTGTCCCACAATATGACCTCATGGCCGGCCTGCATAAGGCTCACGGCCGTGTGCGAACCGATGTAGCCCGTACCCCCGGTCACCAAAACTCTCACCCCGCCCCCTCATCTTTGCGCATCGTTATGAAGGCCCATCGTAGTGCGGGTCGGGACCGCGAACAAGGTGCCGGAGATCATCAACGGGCGCGAGCGCGCGCCGCCCATCCCTCCCGTCATGCAGGGTAATCTCCCGGCACCTCATCGGCCATGCCTCACAAATGTGCAGGCGCGATCGCGCCATGCCCCAAAAGCGGGCATGGCGTTATGCACCCATCCGGTTTTTTCCAGCAAACTCAATACCAAACCCGGGCGCCGCCTCGCGCGATCATCCCCCCGGCCGTGGGCACGGATCTTGCCTTGGTCGGATCGCATTTCACAAATTGGGGGAATTATGCTGATACCTGCACCGAGCTGGCTGAACGCCGGCGACAATGCCTGGCAGTTGACCGCCGCCACCATTGTCGGTCTTCAAAGTGTCCCGGGTCTTGTCATCCTGTACGGCGGCATCGTCAAAAAGAAATGGGCGGTGAACTCGGCGTTCATGGCGCTGTATGCGTTCGCGGCCGTGCTCGTCGCGTGGGTGCTATGGGCCTACAACATGAGCTTCGGTCCTGAGCTCACGACCTTTCTTGGTCACCCCGGGCCCATCATCTCGTCGGTGCTGGAGGAGGGGCAGGCGACCATACCGGCTGCGGCCTCAGGGATGCCGCCGCTTGCCTTCCCGATGGCGACCATGGTCTTTTTCCAGTTCGTGTTCGCCGCCATCACCCTCATCATTCTCGCGGGCTCGCTGCTTGGGCGCATGAACTTCCGCGCGTGGATGGTGTTCGTGCCGATATGGCTTACGGTCGTCTATACCGTGGGCGCGTTCAGCCTGTGGGGCGGCGGCTGGCTCGGGACCCTGGGCGTGGCCGACTTCTCCGGCGGCTATGTCATCCATCTCGCGGCCGGCGTCTCGGGATTCACCGCGGCTGCCATGATCGGACCGCGCCTGCAGCGTGACCGCGAGTCCTTTCAGCCCAACAGCGTGCTCGTCACCCTCGCGGGCGCCGGCATCCTGTGGCTTGGCTGGGACGGCTTCAATGGCGGCGACCCGTACTTCGCCAATGCCGATGCCGCGGCTGCGATTCTGAACACCAATATCGCGACCGCCGTGGCGCTGCTCACCTGGACGATCTTTGATACGACCTTCTTCAAGAAGCCCTCGGTGCTGGGTGCCGTAAACGGCATGATCGCGGGGCTCGTGGCGATCACGCCGGCGGCCGGTTATGTAAACGGCTGGGGCGCGATCATCATCGGGGTCTCGGCGGGCATCATCCCGTGGATGAGCATGAACCTGCTCGGCAAGACCGCGTTCATGCGCAAGGTCGACGACACCCTGGGGGTCTTTCATACCCATGCGGTAGCGGGCCTGCTGGGCGGCATATTGACGGGGGTCCTGGCCGATCCGAACATGCTCGAATGGATCGGCACCGGGAAGGCGGCACCGGGCGTCAACTACACCGGCTGGGCCTACGGCGACTTTCATCAGGTCGTGTTGCAGCTGATCGGCGCCGGCTTCATCATCGCCTGGAACGTCGTGGGGACGGTCATCATCCTCAAGATCATCGGGCTTTTCATCCCGCTTAGGATGAGCGACGAGGACCTCTTGATCGGTGACGACGCCGCCCATGGCGAAGAGGCCTACGCCCTTCAGGGCGACGGCGAGCGCAGACCGGTGCTCGGAGACTAAACCACGCGGCTCGGGGTGGGGGCGACATACCCGCCGCCACCCCGATGCCCGCTTTATCCGCGCCCCATCCGGCCCGCTGTGGCACCACCGTCTCCGCCCCTCTCTTCAGCATTCGCACAGATCGTCGTGGCTTGAACCCAAAACCGCGGCTGGCCTCACCCCACGGTCGTGTCTTGACTTTTGTGCGCATTCTTGGATTGCAAAAACGGTCATGGTATCGTGACACCGACTCAATGATGCCGAATCAAGGCGCTGCATTTCAGACGAAAGACGGGCCCGGAAGGGGGTTTTCAGGCACCCGCGAGGACGAAAACAACCATGGGTCCTATCATCGAGGATGTGCAGTGGAGTCCGCTAATGGAAACGGGGATCGGCGTCGTCGATTCCCAACATATGCAACTTCTTGCGCTCTTCAATAAAAGTGTCCGTGCGCTTTCCGAAGGGGCCAAGGAGGCTCGCGCTTCCGGGCTTCTGGATGCCTTGATGGAGTACACCCGGTATCATTTCCGCGAGGAGCGCGAACTGATGGAGCGCTCGGCGTGCAGCGCAACGCATATCGAGATGCATGTGCGGGCGCATCGGGATTTTATGGACTATCTTGTGCGCGCCCAGGCCCTGGTTGCGGATAACCCTGCCGAAGTCGTGCGGGACGTGCTTGCCTTTCTGGCCCAATGGCTCCTGCAACATATCATGGGCGTGGACAAGGGCATGGCGCGAGACATAGAACGTCAGCAGGTGCGAGGGTCGTCCTGCGGCGGGGATGGTGAGCCGGTCCTGGACCCTCAGAATCGGCTCATGGAAAGCACCAACCGGCTCATGGATACGCTTGCGAACAGGACCTTCGCGCTCCTTACGCAACAGCACAATCTCGTCAATCTGCAGAACATCTACAGGGCGCTCACGCAGTCCGGCGATGTCCTCATCAAGGCCCGGGATGAGCAGGAAATGTGTGAATGTCTCTGTATGGCCCTTGTGGACAATACACCGTTTCATGCCGCCTGGATCGGCCGGCCCAAAGGGGACGGTGTGTTCCAGCCGGCCGCGGCCGCCGGTGCGGGCCGCGCCCAGATCTTCGCGGACCCGCCGCGGCTCGATGGCAACCTGGACAATACATCGGTCGCCTGCAAGGCCTGGCACAGGCAGGAAGTGGTGGCCTGCAATGACACCCTGGCGGACCCGACCCTGGCACGCTGGCATGCGGGCTTTGCCACTCACAAGTGGCGCAGCATATTGTCGTTGCCGGTCCGCCGCAGTGGCGAAGTATGGGCGATCCTCACCTTTGCGGCACCGCGCCATGGCGTATTTGATGCGCAAACGATCGAGGTATGCGCGCGCATCACAAACTTGCTCGGCTATGGGCTAGACGAGATGGACTTAAAGACGCGCATCGAGGCCCTGAAAGTCAGGGAGGAGAGGCTTGCGCGCCATGACCCCCTGACCGACCTGCCCAACCGGCTGGCCCTTGAACAGCACCTTCCCTGCGCGCTTACGCGGGCCCGGCGCGGGGGGTCGATCGTGGCGGTAGGCCTCATTGATCTCGATCATTTTAAGGCAGTAAACGATCTCTGGGGTCATGCCGCCGGTGATCGTGTGCTGCGTGAGTTCGGCCGCCGTCTGAGGGGCCATATGCGGGAACCTGAACTGCTGATCCGCTTCGGTGGCGATGAATTCGTCGTGGTCATAGAGGACCTCGATCAGGCACGATACCGGGTCCAACTGGGTAGTGCCGCGCGTCGCCTGCACCACGCGGTCGAGACGCCCTTCCACGTGGCGCCGGGACACTCTGTGAACGTTGGCATGACCATGGGTTTTGCCCTGTTCCCGGTCCAGGCGGAAGACCCTGCCATGCTCATGCATCTTGCCGATATCGCGATGTACCAATACAAGGCGCGCAGGGGCGGCCCGGGGGGCTGGTGGGGCTTTGGTGACGCATTCAGTGAAGATCCGGTGCCTGCTGAACCGCACGAATAGGCCGCCGCCCGCGCGGCCCCTGCCCGCAGCTGAGGGCGGCGAGGGGGATCACGCCTGACGACCGGTCCGACGCAGCCCCGGACCGCTGTGGCCGCCCCGCCTATCGAGGATACCGCGGGTCAGCGGGCCGCGGGCGCCGGGCGCCGCGGCAGGGCGATGTAGCCAGGCCACGCCTCGAGACGCCGAAACCACGCGCGGATCGCGGGATAGGAGTCGAGAGAGACGCCGCTTTCCGGATAGAGCGCGGTGTAGGGGTAGCAGGCGATATCGGCGATCGTCGGGTGATCGGCCGCAAGCCACGAATGCGCCGACAGGCGTTCCTCGAGAATTGCAAACGCGACCTCGGCCAGGCGCCGCGACTCCTCCAGCGTGCCGGACTGACCGAGGCTGCTCTTGATCCCCAGGCTCAACACACGCGCGCGCGCGGTCCCGTACCGGCCCTCGTTTTGCTCGAGCGCCAGCCACTGCATGACCTGCGCCATGACCAGCGGATCCCCCGGGAGCCACTGCTCGCCGCCGTAGCGCCGAGCGAGATAGACGAGAATGGCGGTCGAATCCCAGATGGCGGCCTTGTCATCGGTCACGAGCACCGGAATCTGGCCACGGGGATTCAAGCGCAGAAACTCCGCGCGGCGCTGCTCGCCCTGATCGAGCGCCACCGGCACGCGTTCATAGGATTGACCCAGGAAGGCGAGAAGAAGCCTTACCTTATAACAGTTGCCGGACCGCTCGAGATCATAAAGCTTCATGATGACACGTCCCCATTGCGCTGAAACCCGGGCCCTGGCCGCCTCGCTGCCGCCAGACCAAAGTACCCGAGGCCCCTGGTCTATTAAAGATCATCTTATCGAATCGTCAGTGCGGCTGGTCCCCGGTTGCCACCGGCCGGCGGGTGTCGCTCACCCAGGCGCTCCAGGAACCGGGGTAGAGGGCCGTAACCCCGAAACCCGCCAGGGCCATGGCCAGGATATTGTGGCAGGCCGACACCCCCGAACCGCAATAATGGATGATATCGGCCTCCGAGCGGCCATCGAGCAGGGCCAGGAACTGCTCACGCAGTTCCGCCGCCGGCCGGAAGGTACGATCGGGGCGCAGGTTGCTCTCAAAGGGCCGATTGCACGCACCGGGGATATGGCCGGCCACCGGATCGAGACTCTCATTCGTCCCCCGATAGCGCATCGCCCCACGGGCGTCCACGAGCAGCGGGCACCCGGCCTGGCCGACCAGGGCCTCGATCGCCGGCGTCTCGTGCCAGACACCCTGAGGGCGCGCGGGCCGCTGGTAAGGGGCGGCGGGTCGTACCGGCGGGACATCGGTCGTAAGCGGCAGGCCTGCGGCCAGCCAGGCCGTAAGCCCCCCATCCAGGACCGCCACCGCCTCGTGGCCCCACCAGGCGCGCAGGAGCCACCACAGGCGGCTTGCGTACACGGAGCTTCCCTCGTCATAGGCCACCACCTGGGTCTTGGGACCGATCCCAAAGCCCCTCAGGGTCTTCCCAAACGCCTCGGGCGACGGCAAGGGGTGGCGCCCCGAACGACCGTCGCGAGGACCCGATAGGTCCCGCTCCAGGTCGGCATAAAGCGCCCCCGGCAGGTGCCCTTCGGCGTAAGACTCGGCCCCGTCTTCCGGGGCGGTCAGGGTAAACCGGCAGTCGAGGAGGACCCACGACGGGTCGTCCCCATGGGCCGCCACAACGGCCGGCGTGACAATATCGCGATATGGGGTCATGCATCGCCTCCCCGGCGATTCTAGGAAGAACCGGCCTCTGGTGTCAAAAGCCTGCGCACCTCTTCGAGCCCGGCGGCGACCGCCGCGAGCGCCTGAGCCCGGCCCTGAGGGCTCGAACCGGCGTCGTGCGTAAGCCGGTTGCGCGCCCCGCTGATGGTAAAACCCTCCATATAGAGGAGATGGCGGATCTCGCGGATCAGCTGGACATCGTGATGCTGGTAGTACCGGCGATTGCCGCGCCGTTTGACCGATTGCAGCCTCGGAAACTCCTGCTCCCAGTACCGCAGCACATGGGGCTTGACGCGACAGAGATCGCTCACCTCGCTGATGGTGAAATAGCGTTTCCCCGGAATCGGGGGCAGTTCGCTGTTATCCCCCGGATCGAGCATGGCCGTCGACCCGCTCCTTGAGCTTGTGGCTCGCACGAAACGTCACGACGCGCCGCTCAGCGATCGGAATCTCCTCACCGGTCTTGGGGTTACGCCCGGGCCTGCGACCCTTGCGCCGGATATCGAAATTGCCGAAACCCGATAGCTTGACGGTCTCGCCCTGGCCCAGGGTCTCGCCGATCTTTTCGAAAAAGAGCTCGACAAAATCCTTGGCCTCGCGCTTGTTTAGCCCAATCTCCCGAAACAACGCCTCGGCGAGATCCGCCTTCGTCAATGCCATGGCTCCATCCCTTGACGTGACCGTTTCTTGTTATTGTCGGAGTTCAGCCCCGTAGGCCGCCTTCAGGGCCGCCAGGACCTGCGTCACCAGGCCCTCGACCACCTCATCAGTAAGAGTGCGCGAGAAGTCTTGTAAGGTCAAGCCCAGGGCAAGGCTTTTCTTTCCAAAATCAAGGCCTTCCCCTTGATAAACGTCGAATAAGACCAAGTCTTGCAAGAGCGGCCCGGCGCCTCGACGAACGGTCTCGAGGACCGCGCCGGCGGGTAGGGCCGCGGGCACGACCACCGCGAGGTCGCGGCGCACCGAGGGGAATCGCGGGGGCTCCAGGGCACGGGCGCCGGCACGCCCGGCAAAGGGTGCGGCCTTGAGCTCGAACACAAAGACCGGCTCCTCGAAACCGAGCCTCTCGCGATGCCCCGGCGCAAGCCCCCCTACGAATCCGACGGTCTCGCCGTGCATACTGAGGGCCGCCGCGAGCCCCTTCTGCAAAAAGGGCGGGGCGCCCTCGGCCGCGGCCGCGAGACCCCCGCCGGCAAGCGCGCACAAGGCCTCGACATCGCCCTTCACATCAAAGAAGTCGACGGGGCGCCGGGGCGCCGCCCATTGCTCCGGCCAGGCCGGCCCGAGCGCCACGCCCGCTATGTAGAGCCCCTCACCCACCGCGCCCTTGGGGTCCCCCGTGACAAAGCAGGTCCCGATCTCGAACAGGCGCACGCGCGCCTGCTGGCGCCGGCGATTATGAAGGGCGGCGGCCAATAGCCCGGGGACCAGGCTTGCGCGCAGCGCCGACCAGGGTGCCGCCAGGGGGTTGCGCAACCGCGCCTGCCCCTCGAGCCCGAGGCGCGCCTGCTCGTCGGGATCGACCAGACTAAACGTCATGGCCTCGTGGTAATCGCGATCCACGAGCAGGTCTGCGACGCGGCGCACGCCCGTGTCGCGGGGCCGCGCGGACCCTGGGGCCCGCCCCAGTTCCACCGCCGGGATCTCATCAAAGCCGGCCAGCCGCGCCACCTCCTCGACGAGGTCGATCTCGGCGCGTATATCGAAGCGAAAGCGCGGCGCGGTGACAAGCAGATCGCCGTGCGAGGCCGCCACCGTCATACCAAGGCCCTTGAGAAGACGCGTGACCTGGGCGCGCGGCACGGCCACCCCAAGCAGCGCGCGGATGCGCGCAAGGCGCAGGCGTATCGGCTCGGGGCGGGGCCACAGGTCCACGGCGCTGTGCTCGGCCGCCGGACCCACCGTACCCCCCGTGATCTTGACGATCAAGGCGCTCGCGCGCTCGAGCGCCAGGTCACACAGTTCAGGGTCCACGCCGCGCTCAAAGCGCAGCGCCGCCTCAGTGGCAAGGGCCAGGCGACGGGCGGTCTGCGACAACGTGTCGGGGCGGAAATACGCGGCCTCCAACAGCACCGTGTGGGTCGCGGGCCCGACCGCGGCGCGCGCGCCACCCATGACGCCGGCGAGCGCGAGCGGGCCGTCGTCATCGGCGATCACGAGATCGGTGGCATCGAGGAGGCGGGTGGTCCCATCGAGCAGCGCGATGGCCTCATGGGCCACCGCGCGGCGCACGACCACCGTGCCCCGCACCAGCGCGGCATCAAAGGCATGCAGCGGTTGGCCGAGGTCAAACAGGATGTAGTTGGTGATGTCGACCACCGGATGACGCGCCGTCACCCCGCACAGGCGCAGGCGCTCGACGAGCCAGCCGGGGCTGCGCCGCTTCGAGTCGATGTCGCGAATGAGGCGCGCGCAATACCGCGGGCAGCGCCTCTGATCCTCGACCGCGACATGCGGCGCCGTGCCGCTTACCTTCAGGGTGCGGGCCCGTGGGGCCCGGAAACGCCCGCCGGAGAGTGCGGCCATCTCGCGCGCGAGGCCCTTGATACTCAAGCAGTCGCCCCGGTTCGGGGTCACGGCCACATCCACATAGGGATCGGCAAACCGGAAATAGTCGGCAAGCGCCCGGCCGGGGGGCGCGTCATCCGGCAGCTCCCACAGGCCCTCGGTGGGGCTAAGCCCCAGTTCGGTGCCGGAACAGAGCATGCCCTGGGAACGCACCCCGCGCAGATCGGCCTCGGCGATGGTGCGCCCGCCGACGACCGCGCCCGGCAGCGCAAGCGGCGCCTTAAGGCCGGGCCGGGCGTTGGCCGCGCCGCATACCACCGTGCGCAGGCCCTCCCCGCCGGCATCGACCGTGCATACCCGCAGCCGTTCGGCACGAGGGTGGGCGGCGACGGCCGTGATGCGCCCCACCACCACCCCCGGCAACGGCGGCCCGGCGGTGCCGCGGCCTTCGACCTCGAAACCGCCGCGCGTCAGCACTGCCGCCAGATCCTCGAACGGCACGCGGGTATCGAGCCAGTCACTCAACCACTCTTTGGCGATGCGCACGGCCTTATCGCAGGCTCCTGAGGAAACGCAGGTCGTTCTCGTAGAAGAGCCGGACATCCGGCACCCCGTCTTTGAGCATCAAGAGCCGCTCCACGCCCATCCCGAAGGCAAAGCCGCTGTCACGCTCGGGATCGATACCGATGCGCGCAAGCACCTCCGGATGCACCAGGCCGCAGCCCAGGACCTCGATATACCCTGTACCCTTGCACACCCGGCACCCCTTACCGCCACACAAAAGGCAGCCGATGTCGACCTCCGCCGAGGGCTCGGTAAACGGGAAATAGGACGGCCGCAGGCGCAGGGAGAGCGCTTGCTCGAAAAACCCCTCCAGGAACCGCTTTAAGGTCGCCTTGAGGTGGCCCATGTGAATGCCTTCGCCCACCACCAGCCCCTCGACCTGATGGAACACGGGGCTATGGGTCGGATCGAGGGCATCGGCCCGGTACACGCGCCCGGGGGCGATGATGCGAAACGGCGGGGCATGATGCCGCATGAACCGGATCTGCACCGTCGAGGTATGCGTGCGCAGAAGGCCGCCTTCGGCCAGATAGAAGGTGTCATGCATGGCCCGCGCGGGGTGGTGGGCGGGGATGTTCAGGGCCTCGAAATTATGAAACTCATCCTCGACCTCGGGTCCCTCGGCCCAGTCAAAGCCCATGGCCGCGAAGATATCCTCGATGCGCCGCAGGGCCTGCGTGAGCGGATGCAGCCCCCCCAGGCCCCGGCCCCGTCCGGGCAGGGTCACATCGACCGCCTCGGCCGCAAGCTGCGTCTCGCGCGCGGCCGCGGCGAGCGACTCCCGGCGCGCCCCGAGCGCGGCCTCGAGCCGCCCCTTGATCTGATTGACCTCGGCGCCGGCAAGCGGCCGCTCCTCGGGCCCGAGGGTGCCGATGCGCTTCAATTCCTCGGTGAGCCGCCCGCTCTTGCCCAGAAACCGGACCCGCCAGGCCTCCAGGGCCGCGAGGTCGCAGGCCGCGGCCAGCTCATCGAAGGCCTCGCGCGCGAGCCGCTCAAGCCTCATCGCGAACGGCTCGCTCATATCCCGGGGCCCGTCCCTTAGGCGATGGAGAGGGTCGCTTTGGCCTTTTCGGCGAGCGCCGCGAATGCCGCCTTGTCGGCGACCGCGATATCCGCCAGCACCTTGCGGTCGATGACAATCGAGGCCTTGCGCAGGCCGTCCATGAGCCGGCTATAGCTCAAGCCGCACTCGCGTGCGGCGGCGTTGATGCGCACGATCCACAGTGCCCGAAACTGACGCTTGCGATCCCGCCTATCGCGATAGGCATACTGGCCGGCCTTGGCGACGGCCTGCTTGGCGACACGAAAGACGTTCTTGCGCGCACCCCGGTAACCCTTGGCGAGGGCCGTGACCTTTTTGTGGCGGGCCCGGGCCGTGACTCCGCGTTTGACGCGTGGCATGGGTAACCCTCCTTAGGCGTACGGAAGCATGCGGGTGACCCCCGCCACATCCGATGGATGGACCAGGCGGTCGGCGCGCAGATGGCGCTTGCGCTTCGTGGTCTTCGTGGTCAGGATGTGCCGCAGATGTGAGTGGCGGCACTTGAAACCGCCCGCGCCCTTCTTGAAGCGCTTTGCGGCCCCACGGTTTGTCTTTAATTTCGGCATATCATCCTCTGCGCTGTGCGCTCTTGTCATCGTCCCGCTCAAGCAGCCTCCCGGCCTTCTGCCCGGCTTGAGTCGGTCGTTCCCTGCGGCCTTCTTTCCCGCCGCGATCGCCCCCCTACTTCTTCGGGTTGACGACCATTACCATCTGCCGACCCTCGAGCCGCGGACGCTGCTCGACGGTCCCATACTGCGACAGATCCCCCTCGACACGCTTGAGAAGCTCCATGCCGAGGTCCTGATGGGCCATTTCGCGCCCACGGAATCGTAATGTGATCTTGGCCTTATCGCCGTTTTCCAGGAAACGGATCAGATTGCGGACCTTGACCTCATAGTCGCCGACATCGGTCCCGGGGCGAAACTTCACCTCCTTGATCTGAATCTGCTTTTGCTTCTTCTTGGCAACGTGGCGGCGCTTGCTCTCCTCATACTGGAACTTGCCGTAATCCATGATCCGGCAGACCGGAGGTGACACGTTCGGCGATATCTCCACGAGATCCAGTCCCGCCTGCTCCGCCGCCTTCTGGGCGTCTGCGTTCGCGACGATGCCGACCTGCGATCCATCAGCGCCAATCAACCTTATACGCGGGGCCGTAATCTGCCCGTTGAGCCGCGTCTCACGTTCCGAAGCGATAACCTACCCCTCCCCACGTCCCGGGGCCGCCAAGCCCGCGCCGACTCGCGCAGTCAGGGCCTCCACCGTCATTCCGCCAAGGTCCGTCCCTTCGCGGGTTCTCACCGAAAGCGTCCCCTGCTCGGCCTCGCGGTCACCCACGACGAGCAAATACGGTACCTTCTGCAGGGTATGCTCACGGATTTTAAAGCCAATCTTTTCGTTTCTCAAGTCCACCTCGGCGCGCCACCCGCCACCACGCAAGGCGTCTGCCAAGCGCTGGGCGACTGGCCCGTGGCGATCCGCGATGGGCAGCACCACTGCCTGCACCGGCGCAAGCCACAGCGGCAGGGCCCCGGCGTGCTCCTCGATCAGGATCCCGATGAACCGCTCGAGCGAGCCCAGAATGGCGCGATGCAGCATGACCGGGACCGCCTTTTGGCCCTCGGCGGTCACGAAACTCGCCCCCAGGCGCCGCGGCATGGCGAAATCGACCTGAATGGTCCCGCACTGCCAGACCCGTGCCAGGCTGTCCTTTAGCGCGAACTCGATCTTCGGGCCATAGAAGGCCCCCTCGCCCGGCTGCAGGGTAAACGCAAGACCCTTGGTCGTAAGGGCCTGCTCGAGCGCCGCCTCCGCCTTGTCCCACAAGGCCTCGTCGCCGACCCGCTGCGCCGGCCTGGTCGACAGCTTGACCTGCACCTCGCGAAACCCGAAATCGGCATAGACCCGGTAGAGGAGGTCGATAAAGGCCCCGACCTCCGCCTGAATATCGGCCTCGGCGCAGAAGATATGGGCGTCGTCTTGCACGAAATTGCGCAGCCGCAGCAGCCCATGCAGGGTCCCGGACGGCTCATTGCGATGGCAGGACCCGAACTCGGCAAGCCGCAAGGGCAGGTCGCGATAGCTCTTGAGGCCCTGATTGAAGATCTGCACATGCCCGGGGCAGTTCATGGGCTTGACGGCGTACTCGCGCTTCTCCGATGAGGTCGTGAACATGCCCTCGGCGAATTTGTCCCAATGGCCCGAGCGCTCCCAGAGGCTCTTGTCCATGATGAGCGGGGTACGCACCTCCTGATACCCGTTGGCGCGCAAAAGCCGCCTTATGTACTGCTCGATGGCCTGATAGATGCGCAGCCCGTGGTCGTGCCAGAAGATCATCCCCGGGGCCTCTTCCTGAATATGGAAGAGATCCAGGGCGCGGCCGATGCGCCGGTGATCGCGGCGCTCCGCCTCCTCCAGGCGCTTGAGATAGGCGTCCAGGGCCTCGCGGGTGGCAAACGCCGTCCCGTACACCCGCTGCAGCATGGGATTGCGCGCATCGCCGCGCCAGTAGGCGCCCGCCAACCGCATGAGCTTGAAATGCTTGAGCTTGCCCGTGCCCGGCACATGCGGCCCCCGGCACAGGTCGACGAACTCCCCCTGCCGGTAGAGCGAGATCGGCTCGCCTGGCGGGATGTCGCGGATGATCTCGGCCTTGTAGGCCTCGCCCAGCCCCTCAAAAAAGGCAATCGCCCGATCGCGGTCCGAGACCTCGCGCACCACCGGGATGTCTTCGCGCGCGAGCGCGCGCATCTTGTCTTCGATGCGCGCAAGGTCGTCTGGACCAAAGCCCGGCGCGTAGGCGAAATCGTAATAAAACCCCTCGTCGATCACGGGCCCGATGGTGACCTGGGCCTCGGGGTAGAGGCTCTTTACGGCATGCGCCAAAAGATGCGCGGTCGAATGCCGCAGGACCTCGAGCCCCTCCGGGTCCTTGTCGGTCACGATCGCAAGCCGTGCGTCGTTTGTGATCCGAAAAGAGGTGTCGACGAGCCGGCCGTCGACGCGTCCGGCGATCGCGGCGCGCGCAAGCCCGCTGCCGATACTCGCGGCCACCTCCGCTACGGTGACCGGCGCGTCATAGGCCCGCTCGCTTCCATCCGGGAGGGTGATGATAGGCATCGGCTTAGCGGCGTCTCGTCCGCCGGCCTGATGCCGACGTCTCAATAGGAAAGTTGGTAGGCGCGAGTGGGATCGAACCACCGACCACTACCATGTCAAGGTAGTGCTCTACCACTGAGCTACGCGCCTTCGGGCTGCGAACCATACCATAACCGGAAGGGGGCAAACAACCTCGGCGAGGTGCGCGATCAGGCATCGATCAGCCGCTCCAAGGACCCCGGTTTCAGGGCGCTGCGGCGCAACGCCGAGATCCGGTCGCGAAGCTTTGCGGCCTGCTCGAACTCCAGACCTTGCGCGTGGCGGTACATATCCTTTTCAAGCTTTTTCAAAAGCTTGCCCAAGGCCTCGGGCGACATGGCCGAGGCCTCCTCGATGCCCTTGCGCGCACCCCCGGGGGCCACCCGTCCGGGCACCCCGTCGATCAGTTCTTTCACGGCCTTTACCACCCCCTGGGGGGTGATGCCATGGTCCTCATTGAACTGCAGCTGCTTGGCGCGGCGCCGGTCGGTCTCATCGATCGCCGCGCGCATGGATGCGGTGATGGTGTCGGCATAGAGGATCGCGCGCCCGTGCAGATGGCGCGCCGCCCGCCCTATGGTCTGAATCAAAGACCGCGTCGAGCGCAGAAAGCCCTCCTTGTCGGCGTCCAGTATGGCCACGAGCGAGACCTCCGGGATATCCAGCCCCTCGCGCAAGAGATTGATCCCAACCAGCACATCGAAGGCCCCGGCGCGCAGATCGCGTATGATCTCGACGCGCTCCACGGTGTCGATGTCCGAGTGAAGGTAACGCACGCGCACGCCGTGCTCATGGAAATACTCGGTCAGATCCTCGGCCATGCGCTTTGTCAGGGTCGTCACCAGCACCCGCTCGTCGCGCGCACTGCGCAACCGCACCTCGGCCATGAGGTCATCGACCTGACGGCCCACGGGGCGCACCTCGACCTCGGGGTCGACAAGCCCGGTCGGCCGCACCAGCTGCTCGATCACAGTCGAGGAGCGTGCCGCCTCATAGGGCCCTGGGGTCGCCGAGACGAAGATGGTCTGCGGCATCAAGGCCTCGAATTCCTCGAGCTTGAGCGGCCGGTTGTCGAGCGCGGAGGGCAGCCGAAAGCCATACTCGACGAGGGTTTCCTTGCGCGACCGGTCGCCGCGGTACATGCCACCCAACTGCGGCATGGTCACATGGCTCTCGTCTACGATAAGAAGCGCGTTCTTCGGCAGATAGTCGATGAGGGTGGGCGGCGGCTCGCCGGCCTTGCGCCCGGAGAGGTAGCGGGAGTAGTTCTCGATCCCCGAGCAGTAGCCCAGCTCCTTCATCATCTCGAGATCAAAGCGCGTGCGCTCGGCAAGCCGCTGGGCCTCGACCAGCTTGTTGGCGGCCTGCAGTTCCTCGAGCCGCACCCGCAACTCCTCGCGGATCTCATCTACGGCCCCCGAGATCGTATCCCGCGACGTGACGTAGTGGGATTTGGGATAGACCGTCGCGCGACCGAGCCGGCTTACGATGTCTCCCGTGAGGGGATCGAACTCCACTAGGTCCTCGATCACCTCATCGAACAGGCTTACGCGGATGGCGAGCTGCTCGGACTCGGCGGGAAAGATATCTATGACGTCACCATGGACCCGGAACGTACCACGCTTTAGCTCCATGTCGTTGCGCGTGTACTGCATCTCGGACAGGCGTTTGAGAATGGCGCGCTGATCGAACATCGCGCCCTTCTTAAGATGCAGGATCATGGCATGATAGGCGCCGGGGTCCCCGAGGCCGTAAATGGCCGATACGGTGGCGACAATGATGACATCCGGCCGTTCCAAGAGGGCCTTGGTGGCAGACAGCCGCATCTGCTCGATATGCTCATTGATCGCGGCGTCCTTTTCGATAAAGGTATCCGAGGCCGGGACATAGGCCTCCGGCTGATAGTAGTCGTAGTACGAGACGAAGTACTCGACGGCGTTGTCGGGGAAGAAATCACGCATCTCCGAGTACAGCTGGGCGGCCAGGGTCTTGTTGGGCGCAAGGATCAGCGCCGGGCGCTCGAGCTCGGCGATGACGTTGGCTGCGGTAAAGGTCTTGCCCGAGCCCGTGACCCCAAGCAGGGTCTGAAAGGCAAGCCCCGCCCGCAGGCCCTCGACCAGGGCCTTGATGGCCGCCGGCTGATCCCCGGCCGGGGCATAGGGGCTGGCAATCGCAAAATGCTCTGTATGCCGCTTTGGTTGCATCACCATCCAGGGTACTATACGCGCCAGTAAATAGACGCCCGAAAAAGGTCCCCGCTTGTCCAAACTGACACTATCGGCCCGTGTAGGCCGAATCAAGCCCTCGCCGACACTGGCCGTCACCGCCCGCGCCAAGGCCCTCAAGGCCGAGGGACGGGATATCCTAGACCTTGGGGCCGGCGAGCCGGATTTCGATACCCCGGACCTCATAAAAGAGGCGGCGATCGGCGCCATTCGCGCTGGCTTTACCAAATACACGGCGGTCGACGGCACACCGGGGCTCAAGGCCGCCGTGGCCGAAAAGTTCGCACGCGAAAACGCCCTGCATTTTACCACGGCGCAGATCCTGGTATCGGTGGGCGGCAAGCAAAGCTTCTACAACCTGGCCCAGGCGCTGCTCGACGCCGCAGACGAGGTCGTCATCCCCGCCCCCTACTGGGTCTCCTATGCCGATATCGTCTTGATGGCTGATGCCCTTCCGGTCATCATCCCCACGACGCTCGACCAGGGCTTCAAGGTCACCCCCGAGGCCCTGGATGCGGCGCTCGCCTACAAGACCAAGCTCTTTGTCTTAAATAGCCCCGCGAACCCGACCGGCGCCGTCTATACCCGCGCCGAGCTCGCCGCCCTGGGCGAGGTCCTGCGCCGCTATCCACATGTCCTGATTGCAAGCGACGATATGTACGAACATATCGCCTGGGGCAGCGAGCCGTTTGCCAATATCGCCAATGTCTGCCCGGACCTTCTGGACCGCACGATTGTCCTTAATGGCGTCTCCAAGGCCTACGCGATGACCGGCTGGCGCATCGGCTATGCCGCAGGCCCCGCAGAGCTCATCAAGGCCATGGCCAAGGTCCAGTCGCAAAGCACATCGAATCCAACATCGATTTCGCAGGTGGCAGCGGAGGCCGCGCTACGTAGCGGGACTGCGCTGGTCACACCCATGCGCGAGGCGTTCAAGGCCCGCCACGACTGGCTCCATGGGCAATTGGCGGCGTTGCCGGGGTTTCGGTGCCTGCGCGCCGACGGGACCTTCTACCTCTTCCCCGAGGTCAGCGAGGCTATCCGCATGCTGGGTCTGGCAGACGACCAGGCCCTGGCCGAGGCCCTCCTCGAAAAGGCCGGTATCGCCGCGGTCCCGGGCTCGGCGTTCGGGTCCCCGGGCCACCTGCGCTTCTCCTATGCCACGAGCGACCGGGTCCTGCAAGAGGCCGTCGAGCGCCTGCGGGCCTTCCTCAAGCCGCCGCAACCGGCCGCAGTCCAAGGCGAAAGGGTGTTATTATAGGATAATCCTTGACGTCGGCCCACGCGCTTCGTAGGATAACGGGCCTTGTGTTCCCCGGTAGCTCAGTCGGTAGAGCAGGTGACTGTTAATCACCGGGTCGGAGGTTCAAGTCCTTCCCGGGGAGCCAATAAAAACCTATAAAATCTCCATAGTTCCGTGCGTGTAAGTTCGCGCCGCAGTGAGGTAACCAGCACACGGCGTTCACCGACGCCGAAAAACGCGCCCAAGGAGCCGTCGCGCGCCGGATCAAGCACGACGCCCTGGCCATACTCGTGGTGGGTGATGCGCTCGCCGGGCTGGAACAGGGCTTCAACGTCCGTCACGCAGCCCCTCCGCCCAAGGCTTCCAGCCGACTCAACCAGCCGTCGAAATGCGGGCAGGCTGCGCGAACCGCCGCGACGCCGATCTTCTCCAGCAGCGTCGGGCCATCCGACGTTTCCTTATAGCCGCCTACCACGCTCTGCAGCCGCGCCTTCGGGTGTGTGTCCGCGCCGTGGTTGATCAGCTCCGGCGCACCGGCCTGCTGCACGACTGCCCGCAACCGATCGGCGAGATGGGCCTTGCCGAAATGCGCCTCGACGGCATCCGGCGCACTGAACAGCCATGCCTCGAACTCATGCAGCGCCAAGAACGGGATGAACCGTTGATGGTTCAGCTCCGC
>JAKARI010000051.1 GCA_021819245.1 Pseudomonadota bacterium
TCGGTACCACGAGGGATGCGCTAAGAGATGCGTGCTCGCGTGTTGCCAGGCCTGCGACCGTACGGACCGGCGCCCGGGGTACCCCCCCCAGACGTGTCCTCGTCGGTTCGTATAATGTATATTATGTTAACTCAAAGACGCCAGAACATAAGGCGAGTTAATGCCAACTCGCCTTTGAGCCCTTATCGCAGCGTTACGGACTCGGTCGCCACTCGTATCAGGAGCCCTGCTTCTCCCTCGCCGGGCCGGGGTCGGGGCCAGCCCCGCATCAAGGTCGCGGATAGCGTGCCCGGCCTGACACATATCCCCCGCACGATTTCTGCGCGATAATGTGCGACGCGAGGTCATCATGGAGGAGCATAATCAATGAACACGAACGAAGGGCTGTTGGATCGCGTCATCCGCGTCATCATCGGAGTGGTCTTGATCGCGCTGGCAGTAACCGGTCGGTGGACGCCTTGGGGATGGATCGGGGTCCTGCCTCTCATCACGGGCCTTGTGGGGTTCTGCGGCCTTTACCAGATACTCGGCATCAAGACCTGTCCCGTAAGGACGGAAAAGCATCGGCCGTCGTAAACGGCAACATTTCTTGGCGGCGACCGAAACGACGTCAGCGGCTTTTTCGGTTATGGCAAGGCGTGTGCGCGTGGGAGGACCGCGGGCTTGTATTATCGTGCAGGACGTGCAACTTCGGGAGGAACTCGATGGCAGAGACGATCAGCGGAAGTGCCTTTCAGGCCGCGTTGACTGGCCCTTTCAGCGGTATCGTGAGCTGGGCACAGCTCACGGAACTGTGGGCCACGGTCCGCGCATGCCCGGAGGGATGGTATATCTATGCGATCGGCGAACCCGTGCCCACCGGCGCGGCCGACCCTAAGGCCCTGATACGATTCACCGAGGAGATCGATACGCTTTTGCGGCGCGAGCATCGCGAGGACTACTGTGGCATCGTCTACGCCGACGACAAGACGCAGCCGAGCTTCATCAAGATCTTCGACCCCCACAACCTGGGGAGCTCGTGCGGCAGCTCCGGCGTAAAGACCCTGCCGGGATGGCTATTGACGCGTATGCCTCCGGAAACACTGGCCGATCCCCGACCCTTGCCGGAAAGCCGGAAGCGCTGGTGGCGGGGACTTTTTCAACGCCAGTCCGCCTAAGGGCGGTTTTGCCTTTAGGTTGCATCTGCCATAATCCCCGCATGCATGATGGGGATGTGCGGTCATAATTGCGCCCCGCGCCCCGCCCCTATTCTCGGCCCATTGCGGGTCGCGGCCCGGCATGCGGAGAAAGGGAATTGCCAAAAGCGATCGATCTCTATACAAGCCCCGGATGCCCGGATTGCGCGGCGCTGAAGGCGTGGTTTGCGGCACACGACATAACATTCATGGAACACGACTTGAGCCGACCGGGGGCCGCCGATAAGGCCAAGACGGAATTCGGTGTGCGCATCGCCCCCATCACGGTCTATGAGGGACAGGTGTTCTACGGAACCGCCCAGGAGCAATTACCGCGATTGCAGCGCCTCTTCGGCCTCGATTGAACGGACCTGCCCCGTCTAAACCGCCTCGATCTTCCGCGAAGGTGCGCGAACACGCTTAAGAAACCAGATTAAGACATTTTAGTAAGAACCTATTTCCCAACGATTTATTTGAGGATAAGTCTTTCCATGGGATACGCGCGACTCCCGCGCGAAGCGCGGCTTCTGATCGTTATTCGGGCCGCGCGTAGCGTAGGCCAAGGGGCGCTTGTCGTGGACTTCGCGCTCTATTTGCACGCGCTCCACTGGTCCGCCCCCGCAATCGGGGGGCTTTTTATGGTGGCGCTGCTGGCGTCGGCGACGCTCGCGCTGTTCGTGGGACCGTTATCCGATACACGCGGGCGTAAGGCCTTCTTGCAGGCCTATGAGTGGGTCCAGATGGCCGCGGCCCTCATGGCGCTCACGGATTCGCGCAGCGCCGTGCTTGCGATCGCGGCCATTCTTGGCGGCTTTGGCCACGGCTTGAATGGGGGCGCCGGCCCTTTTGCGCCGGTCGAGCTCGCCTGGCTTTCCGAGATGGTCGAGGCCCGGGACCGTGCCGCGGTCTATAGCCTGAACACGGCCATGGGGTTTTCGGGTATGGCGCTGGGGGCGCTGCTCGCTGCGCTCCCTTCCTTTCTGGGAACCCTCCTCCCGGGACCGCTTGCCTATCGTCCGCTGTTTCTTCTGGTGCTTTTGGGCGCCCTGCTCGGCCTTGTCCTGCTGCGCGCCATCCCCGAGGTCGCGCGACTGGAACCAGGCCAGAAGCACGATACTGATGATACCAGGGCCGTGGCGGATGCCTTGACGCGCGCCGAGAACCGCAAGCTCCTCAAACTTTTCGGGATCAATGCGCTAAACGGCATAGGCATAGGTTTCATGGGGCCGTTGATGGCCTACTGGTTTGCGATCCGGTTTCACCATGGCCCTTTAAGCATCGGGCCCATCATGAGCGTGGCATTGATCGTCACCGCCGTCTCCTCACTCCTGGTAGGTCGCCTGACGCGTCGTTACGGGGTCGTAAAATCCGTGCTCGTGATGCGCTATCTGGGGCTTGCGGTGTTGCTGATACTGCCGCTTTCACCCTCTTTCCCGATAGCGGCGATCCTTTACATCATCCGCTCGGCGCTCAATCGTGGCACGGCCGGTGCGCGCCAGGCGCTCAATCTTGGCCTCGTCCGTGGCCATCGGCGCGGGCTGGCCGCGAGCCTCAACAACGTCGCGGTCCAGATGCCACGCGCCGTGGGGCCCGTATTCGCGGGCCTCCTCTATCATGCCGGCTTTCTCGCACTCCCATTCTTCATTGGTGGCGGCTTCCAGGCGATCTACCTCGTCCTCTACCGTCGCCTGTTTCGGGATTCGCCATCGGTGCCGCTCACCTCCCCTTCCGAGTAACCATTAAGCGGCGTTATCAATGGTGACCTCAAACCGTTCAAGCGGAATCGCGCGACGCCAAGACGACCACCCGGCGCTGAGGGAGCAATTAGTCAATTGGTGCGCCGTGGAAATCCAGGCTAGCCGTGCCTCGGGCCGGGCTCGTCCAACAGCCGGTTTAGATCGCGGCTCGCTACGCTCTCGCGATCTAACCTTATCCGTTATCGCTTTGCAGGGGAACCTCACCCTTATTTGAGGAGCAGCAAGATACTTGACCCTCATGGCCGCGTGGACTAATGTGCACCTTTACGTACACGTCAGATTATGTGCGTGGACGGTCGTGACGGATGGCAGCAAGAGGCGTGCGTGGCCGCCGCAGTCGTCCAATACAACCATGACGCGAAGTGTGTTCGCCGGAGGAAACCGATATGTCCGATTACGATAAAGCGCTTGATGCCCGCGGGCTCAACTGTCCATTACCCATTCTTCGAACGAAGAAAGCCTTGACCGACCTCTCACCGGGCCAAGTTTTGCAGATCGTGGCAACTGATCCGGGGGCCATCAAGGATTTCCAGGCTTTTGCCGCACAGACCGGCAACGAATTGATTGCATCCCATGAGGGCAATGGGGAGTTCGTTTTTTTACTACGAAAGAAGTCTCATCAATAGAGCGGCGCAGCCGGATGGAGGCTCACCATGGAGACAAGATCCATGTCTTGCGTAAAGGTCCTGATCCATATCGACGAAGAGCTTGATGAGATGCACATGCGTTGTGTGTCCGAGTACTTGATGAAGATACCGGGGACCGCGGAGGTCGCGTATGACGCGCAACGAAGCCATCTGTTGTTGGCAAGTTACGATCCCAAGACGGTATCCGCCGAAACCTTGCTGCGGTCGGTAGGAACACAGGGTTTGCGCGCGCAACTGGTCGGATTGTAGTGTCTTGACTCACCGCCAACGCGCGGGGTCCGGGGATGGCTCAACGAAGACCTTGAAGATCGGCGAAGCGGCACGCATCCTCAAAACCACGCCACGGACGCTGCGTTTCTATGAGGAGCTGGGCCTGCTAGCGCCCGCGCGCAGCATAGGAAAGACTCGCTGTTATACGACGAGCGACATCTCCCGCCTCCACGCGGCCTTGAGCTTAACGGAGCTGGGCATCGGCCTGCGCGCTGTGATCGCACTGGCCGATGCTAGACCCAGTAGCCGCACGGGGGGTACGGCAAGTCGCAAGGTCGATCGTCTTTTCGCCGAAATGCGACGCGACATTGAAGCCAAGAGGGCTCGATGCGAGACGATCTTGCACCAGATCAATGCCGCCGAAGCCTTGGTGCGCCAATGTTTTGGTTGCCAGGAGCCGCCGCGGCACGATAGGTGCCGCGCTTGTCCCGTGGCACGCCATGTCGACGATGT
>JAKARI010000008.1:0-28124 GCA_021819245.1 Pseudomonadota bacterium
CCCATAAGAGCCCCCCAGGGACAAGGCGAGCAGGCCTGTGATCAGACGGGTCTGTTTCATCAGGGTGCCCCCTTTGAAGGTGTTGATGAGGATGACGCAGAAGATGACGTCGGACAAGAGGATTTATGTGGAGTCCGCCGTGCCGAGACCGACTTCGGCCGGATCGACGTGTACCGGGCCTTCGCAGGGCTCCTCGGGCTCGCCCCGAGCTACCGGCGGGCGCAACTCTGGCGCGACATCAAGGCGCACGTCCAGGAACTGGCCGATGGCAAGCAGCGCCTGCCGGTGTGGATCGTAGACGAGGCCCAGAACCTGCCGGCGGAGTTCTTCCGCGACTTCCCAAGCTTCCTGAACTTCGCCTTCGACTCGCGCGACCTCATGACGGTCTGGCTGGTCGGTTATCCGCAGCTTGCGCAGCTCCTCGAGCGGGCGCCCTATGCCGCCCTGGCCACACGCATCCGCGCCCGCGTCCACATGCATCCGGTACTGGAACGCGAGCGCTTCGCGAAGCTGATCCACCACGGACTGACCCAGGCCGGCGCAAAGCACACCCTGCTCGCCGACTCGGGTCTGGGGATTCTGCGCCAGGCGAGTCGTGGCAGCCCACGCGAGGCCAGCCGGATCCTCAACAGGGCGCTGCACCTGGCGGTGCCGAAGGGGTTAAACCACCTGCCCGACGAGATCCTGCAGCAGGCCATCGGAAAGTTGCGATGAACATCGACCTTGACGCGTTATTCCCAGACGGCATCCGTGACGAAACAGCCGTGGTGGTGGCGGACGTCCTGGCCGAACTTCCGATGTGGTGGGAGGCGCACTATCCGGTCCAGATCCGGCGCCGCACCTGTAACCCGTGCCCCTTCCCCGATCCCGAGGAGGGGTACCATCAACACCGCGTGCCGCCCCGGACGAACCCCTGTCCCACTAACAGTACGGGCCGTGTCCCCCCGGAACCACCTCGGGACACGGCCCGTGTCTCATCCCGGAATAGGTTGGGACGTCGGGTTGAAAAAAGGGCGGGACGTTACACTGGCCCTACGCGTTTGGTTGGTATGGTGAGCGCCTGTGCGCAACGGTAGGTCCTCCGTATCCGGGTCACGGGCAGACTAAGGCCCGGCGCACCCTTGACGCGTTGACGACACGATCCACTCGCGTATGGCCATGAGCGCGAGCTGCCCGCGCTCATGGCCATACAGGCGCTTTCATGGTCCAAAAAACACACGCATGTGCGTCACCACCCCGCGCCCTAGGTTCAAGCTGCGCCGCATAAAAAACGTTTTTCTTTGACATTTCAGTGTGTCGAGAAATAATCGATGTTCCGCGCCCTGCCTACACGGCGCGGGCGTCGATCAAGTCCAGCGCCCGGCGCTGCAGCGGGTTCGATTGGGTCGTCACGGTAAAGGTCGGGGCATCCTCTTCGGCGGAGGTGCGGCACGTGTTGCGCACGATGGTGGCAAGGTCAGTGAGGAGTGTCGGGACGCTGTGGATCGGGGTGCCGTCCTCATGGTGTCTCTGCGCGACCTTCGCTTTGGCCGCGGCCGAGCGCTCGGCCGGGGCCACCGGATCGCGGGTCGCCTTGGCGGCCTGATCCTCGTCGGCAAAGAGCAGCCCCCGCCAGGCCTCCCTCAGATGCCATTCGACATAGGTGGCGAGCATGCAGAGGACGATGTGGGCGCGGACTCGGTCGGCGAGGCGATGATGGATCGGACGGACCTTGAGGTCGACGGTCTTCATCGAGCGAAAGGCGCGTTCGACCTGGGACAAGGATTTGTAATGGCGCACGCAGCTGGCACTATCCAGGCGCTCGGGGCTGACTGAGGTACGGATGATGTATAGCCCATCGAGGGCGGCCTCCGCGGCGATGGCCTCACTCGTGCGGGCGAAGGTGAGGCTCGTGTCGGTGATGGTGAGCGTAAAGTGCTTGGCCATCTTATAGCGATTCACGATGCGGCCCACGGCAAGCCCGATCTTGTCCTGGCCCTTGAGGCGGCCAGCGGCGATGCGGGCCGTTATCTGGGCCAGATCCTCTTCGGTGGCCTTCAGCAGGTCCTCACGCTTATGGCGCCTGAGCTTGGCAAGCCCCGGGTTCCTACAGGCGATGAGGCGCTCGCCGGGATAGTCGGGATGGGTGATCTCGCAGAGGTTCACCTCATCGAAGAGATCGGGCTGCAGGGTCTTGTCCTCGACTAAGGCGCGGATCGAGGCGCTCTTTAACGCCGTGATCCAGTCGATGCCGCCCTGATCGCGCAAGGTCGCGATCGCAGTCCGGCTGATCATGCCGCGATCCCCCACCATCACACACTGCGCAATCCCGAATGCGTCTTTGATGCGGGTGATCTCGGGCATCAAAGTGGTGGGGTCGGCCACATTGCCCTCATGCACCGTGACCGCCACCGGGCACCCCCGGTCATCGGTCATGAGCCCATAGTTCACCTGCAGGGTCCCGCGTCGTCCATCACGCGAGTAGCCGCGTTGCGCCAAGGGGCACGTCGTGCCCTCGAAGTCACTCGACGAGAGATCGTAGAGCACCAGGCCATCGGCCTTGAGATGGCGGGCGGCCAACTTCTTCTGGATGCGGTCCTGACGGGCCAAGAGCCAGTCCATGGCCGCAGTGCAGTCCTGCTCATCGGCCGCGCTCACCCCGAAGGTCTCAGCCAGTGTGGTGGCCGCCCAGGAGCGGGTCATGGCGAGCTTGGGTCTCGGGTCGAGGATGCGGGAAGCGATCAGGGCCAGCACCACATCCCGCTCGGGGCAGGGCCTGCCCGCGATCAGCGCCGGCAACCCCAGGCGCGCCATCATGCGCGCTACCGCCTCCACATGCCCGTGGGGCTGCGAGCGCTCCACCACGAACCCGAGACCCGCCGGTTGCAGATCCACGCCCTGAAAGACCGCGCGCAACAGTTCGATCTGATGCATCGGCAGATGCGAGAGATTGGCGATCGTGCGCTTCTTGACCTTCTTCCCCTCACGGTAGGACTCCCGCAACAGGATGGTGGGGCGCGAACCGCGATTGGGCACGATATGGATATGCATGCCTACTACATAGCACACAATATAACATATTGTAAGCATTATAACACATATTACATGCCTACATTCCGCCAGACAAAAAACGCCCAAGCGGTTGATTCTCTGGGTGTTGGGGGGCACTTTTACGGGGTTTAGGGGGGCAACCTCAGGCTAGGCCTTGGGCGAGGCTGGCGCTCCGGCTACACTCGGTCCATGATCGTGCTCCTCACAGATTTCGGGACCACTGACCCCTATGTAGGGCAGGTGCGCCTGCGGCTTAGTCAAGACGCACCCGGGGTCCCGATTATCGATCTCTTTCACGACTTGCCGAGTTTTGCGGTTCAGGCCAGCAGCTACCTTGTAAGCGCCTATTGCCGCGATGTGCCACGGGGCGCTGTCATCATGGCCATTGTCGATCCGGGGGTGGGTGGCGCACGAAATGCTATCGCCCTGCGCGCCGGCGCGCGCACTTATGTCGGTCCCGATAACGGACTTTTCGAGATGGTGGCACGGCGCGAGAACGTGGAGGGCTGCGATGCCCTGACGGTCCCGCATGGGGCCGCGCGTACCTTCCACGGGCGCGACGTTTTTGCGCCAGCGGCCGCGGCGCTGGCTTGCGGGGTTCGTCCATCAGGACGTGCCGTGTCTTTAACCCGCTTTCCGGACTGGGACGATGACTGGGCGCGCGTCATCTTCATCGATCATTACGGGAATGCCGTCACCGGTTTGCGCGCGAGGCCTCAGTTGCGCACCATCATCGCTGGCGGCCGCCGCCTTCGCCGCCGGGATATTTTCGCAGAAGGGGCGCCGGGGGAGCCGTTTTTTTATGAAAACGCCAATGGCCTGATCGAGATTGCCGCCCGCGAGGCCTCGGCGGCCGCGATCCTGGGCCTAAACCTTGCTGATCCGCTTCTGGTCGCCGATTGAGGCCGCGCGGGCACGACTACGCCGCTCAAGCACCGGCCGCAGGTAGCGCCCGGTGTGTGATGCGGGGTGGGCAGCCAGGGTCTCGGGCGTTCCGGTCACCATGACCCGACCGCCGCCGCTGCCTCCTTCCGGACCGAGGTCGATAAGCCAATCGGCCGTCTTTATGACATCGAGATTGTGCTCGATGACAACGACGGTGTTGCCGCGTCCTGTTAGGGTCTGAAGGACACTGATGAGCTGGCGGATGTCATGGAAGTGGAGGCCCGTGGTCGGCTCGTCAAGAATATAGAGGGTGCGGCCCGTGTCGCGCTTGGATAGCTCGCGGGCGAGCTTGATGCGCTGCGCCTCGCCGCCGGACAAGGTCGTTGCCGATTGCCCAAGCGTTAGGTAGGCAAGCCCAACGTCGGTCAATGTCTCAAGCTTGCGTCGTATCGCAGGAATGGCCTCGAAAAATGTGAACGCCTCTTCTACCGTCATCTGCAGGACCTCGTGAATGGTCCGGCCCTTGTAGCGCACATCGAGGGTCTCGCGGTTGTAACGCATACCCTTGCAGACATCGCACGGCACATACATGTCGGGGAGGAAGTGCATCTCGACCCTGACGAGACCGTCCCCCTCACAGGCCTCACAGCGGCCGCCACGGACATTAAACGAAAACCGCCCCGGACCGAATCCCCGCTCTCGGGCCTCGACGGTCGCGGCGAATAGGTCCCGGAGGGGGGCAAAGAGGCCGGTATAGGTCGCCGGATTGGATCGTGGCGTGCGTCCAATCGGGCTCTGATCGATGTCGACGACTTTATCAAAAAAATCCAGGCCGTCGATTTTGTTGTGCGCCGCTACTTCCAGGTGGGTTTTATTGAGGTGGTTGGCTGCGGCGGCATATAGGGTGTCGTTGATAAGGGTGGATTTGCCGGATCCAGAGACGCCGGTCACGCATGTCAGGACCCCGATTGGGATGCGCACATCGATGTCGCGCAGATTGTTGCCGCGCGCGCCGTGGATCATGATTTCGTCATGGCCGCTGCGGCGGTGCGCCGGCACCGGGATTTCTTCTATACCGTTTAGGTATTTACCGGTGAGCGAGTCCGGGCTTTCCATGATCTGCGCCGGGGTCCCTTGGGCAACGATACGCCCACCATGTATACCCGCCCCCGGGCCTACGTCCACGACATGGTCTGCTGTCCGAATGGCCTCTTCGTCGTGTTCGACGACGATCACGGTATTGCCCATGTCGCGCAGGGCCTCAAGAGTGGCAAGCAGGCGGCCGTTGTCGCGTTGGTGCAGGCCTATCGATGGCTCGTCTAGGACGTACATGACGCCGACAAGCCCCGCGCCGATCTGCGATGCCAGCCGAATGCGCTGCGCCTCCCCTCCTGAAAGTGTCTCCGCGGAGCGCGCAAGGGTCAGGTAATCGAGGCCAACGTTTACGAGAAATTTGAGGCGTTCTCCGATCTCATGAATGATCTTGGCGGCAATCACCCCCCGTTGGCCGGGAAGCAGAAGGCGCTGGAAAAACGCATAGGCCTCGTGAATCGAAAGCCCAGTCACCTCATGGATGGCGCGTGAGTCGATAAATACGTTGCGCGCCTCTTCGCGCAGGCGGCTGCCCGCGCACGCCTCGCAGACCTGGTTGCCAATGAGGCGCGCGAGATCATCGCGAGTGCTTGCCGATTCTGTTTCCCGGTAGCGCCGTTCCATGTTGGGGATCACGCCCTCGAACGGGTGTTTGCGGCGATGCCGACGGCCCCGATCCATGTAGGTGAAGGTGATCGGCTCCTCCCCGCTGCCATACAAAATGACTTGGCGAACCTTTTTCGGGAGATCCTCGAAGGGGGTCTCGATATCGATATCGTAATGCCGGGCAATCGACTCGAGGAGCTGAAAGTAGAATGGATTGCGGCGATCCCATCCGCGTATCGCGCCGGCCGGCAGGCTTAAGCTCGGATCCTGTATGAGCCGGTCGGGGTCGAAGAACTGGCGAACGCCAAGACCGTCGCAGGCCGGACAGGCGCCCGCTGGATTATTGAACGAAAATATTCGTGGCTCGAGTTCCGCGAGACTAAAGCCGCAATGGGGACAGGCATAGCGTGCCGAGAACAATAGCTCTTGAGCGGCCTCTCCCTCGGTGGGCAGGGTCACGAGTTGCACGAGACCGTCCGACAGAGAGAGTGCGTTTTCAAAGGATTCGGCAAGCCGCGACTCCTGACCTGGGCGCAGCACGAGGCGGTCGACCACGACCTCGATCGTATGTTTATGAGTCTTGGAGAGTGCTGGCGCCTCGCCAAGTTCGACGACCTGGCCGTCAATGCGGGCACGAACATAGCCGCGGGCCTTAAGTTCCTCGATCTTATTGAGGGCCTCGCCCTTGCGTCCGGAAATGACCGGCGCGAGGACCATGGCCTTGGTGCCCGGTGGGAGAGTCAAGGCCTCGTCGACCATCTGTGTAACGGTCTTTGCGTTAAGGGCGACGTCGTGCCGCGGGCAGCGCGGTTCGCCAACGCGCGCGTAGAGGAGCCGCAGGTAGTCGTAGATCTCAGTGACGGTCCCGACCGTGGAGCGTGGGTTGTGAGAGGTGCTCTTTTGCTCGATGGAGATTGCCGGCGAGAGCCCTTCAATGAGGTCGACATCAGGCTTGGCCATGAGTGACAAGAACTGTCGGGCATAAGCGGACAGCGACTCGACGTAGCGACGCTGGCCCTCGGCGTACAAGGTGTCAAACGCAAGCGAGGACTTACCGGAGCCCGATAGTCCCGTGATGACGATGAGGCGATCGCGCGGCAGATCGAGGTCGAGGTTTTTGAGGTTATGCGTGCGTACACCGCGCAGACGAATGAGGTCCATGGCGTTCTTCGGGCCGGAATAAATCGGATACTATACGGCGCGCAGCCTCGTGAAGGCAAAACCGGACATCGATCTTTGGGAGGGCGGGGGCCGCTTGCCATCCCGGGATTCGACGGGCTGGGTCGTCCGGGGCCTGTCCCTATCCAAAGCCGAGCGGCCTAGCTTAAACTTAAGGCCTTGTAGAGGCGCGGGACCGCCAATTGTGAGGCCGCACCTAGCTTGCGGGACCTGTTTTAAGGGGACTGTTTCATCTCGAGGGAGGCATTTATGGCGCGCGGCATCAATAAGGTCATCTTGGTAGGAAACCTTGGCAGGGACCCAGAGATTCGCTATGTGCCCAATGGCGGTGCTGTGGCCAATCTCAACATCGCCACGTCTGAATCCTGGAAAGACAAGGCCACCGGCGAGAAACAGGAGCGCACCGAATGGCACCGGGTGGTTTTTTTTGGAAAGCTTGCGGAAATCGCCAGCGAGTACCTAAAAAAGGGGGCGCAGATCTACGTCGAGGGGCGCCTGCAGACGCGCAAGTGGCAGGATAAGTCGGGACAGGACCGGTATACGACGGAGATTGTGGGCAGCGAGCTCCAGATGCTGGGTGGGCGTAGTGGTGCCGCGGGCGGGGGCGAGGGGCCGCCTGCCGACCTATCCTATGAATCGCCGGCGTCTGGAGCGGCCGCTCGGCCATCGCAGCCCTCGGCATCAGCCGGGGGTGGAGAGGATTTCGACGACGATATCCCGTTTTAGCGAATATTTATACAGTGCTTGTTTGGAAAGAGAGACATAAGGCCCCGTGTTTACGGGGCTTTTTATTTTCAACCCCCCGGTACGCCCTTGCATGCATACGTTGCCCGAGAAGGTCTTGCCGAGGGCGTCGTAGGGGAAGAGGTCGCGGGGCCTTGACGGTCTGGGCGAACGGCGCCGATCCGGTGGTTATGCGAAAGGCATGTACCGGCCTCAACCCGGGGAGATCTGACCTTGTGCCCGAAGAGAGGGGCGACGCCTTGATGCGAGGGGTCCACTGAGGCGGCGTGCCACTGACACGGCGCAAGCGCCCCGTATCGGAAGGCCCTTGCCCGAGCGCCTTATATGCACAGGCCCGGGTGACGGTATCGGCGTCTTTGCCTGCCAAAGGGGCTCAGGAGGGCTCAGGAGGGCTCAGGAGAGGAGACTGCCATCCCTCCACTAAAAAAAGGGGGGGTCCCCGCGGCCATGTGGCCCTCGCGCGCGGCTCAACAGGGCTTGGCATGACCGAGGCTATCCTCCGGTAGCCGCGGCCGGCGATCCCCTGTCCGCCCGTAGGTAGGGGCCGACCCGGTCTCGTGGCACGCAAGGATTGCTCAAAGAGGGCCGGACCTTGGGCCGCCGGGGCAGACCGCTACGGAGGGCGACCTCGACATTTTTGAACTATATTTGAACTACATCGATGACATCGTAGGGGTGCTGCTAGATATCTTAAGGCGAGGAACGCGGGCGCACTTTATGAGGTCATGCCGGACTTTAGCCAATGGCGGTTCGGCACGTGTGAGGGCGGCGACCGCGTAACCATATGCGAGGCGACACATGAGACGATATGGGGCGCAGAGACGGGTTGTGGCGGTGGCATGGGGGGCGCTATTTGGCGCTGGGGCATTATTTCAGGTCGGTAGTGCGTGGGCCGGGCCCTTGGTGAGCACCGGCGCCTTTAGGTGGGCTAAATCACCACTAGTACGAACGATGCGCGCTCAGGATAATGGGACAGTGCTTGGTAAGACCGTCTCCTATATGGACCCCGTGGCGCGCGTGGTCGTCATAGTGTCCCAACCGGAGTTTCCGTTCCCACAATTTAAAGTCGACCACGTGACTAATCCGACGCTCGAGTTTCTCGCCGGCGCAACGGTCAAATTTACATTTATCAATCGCGTCATGGGTTTTAGCCATAGCTTTGAGATTACCAAAACACCGCCTCCTTACCCCATGTTTCCCAAGGTCCAGCCCCCTTTGGCGGGAACCGCGCTATCACCGCCACCCAAAAGCGATGAGTCGGCGTATGCGCAGTTCACTTGGCACCCGGCCGCGGGCCATTATTATTACATTTGCGCAATCCCCGGACACGCCGAGATGGGTATGTACGGGGAGATAATCGTGAAATAGGGCCCGCCATTCCTCCGCAGGTGGCTGGAATTCACCCTTACAGCGTCCCCTCCCTGCCCGTTGGCATGGCCAAGCCCTAGGGTATCATTGCGCTATGCGGGCGGGGCCCGTTGCATGCCTCGCGGTGCCCATATGCCGGGGCCCTGTTGTAATTATTACTTGCCGGTGTCCATTTCTTTTCGATTTTACGCTACATTAGCGTAAGGTTTCTCGAAATCCTCATAATATTTCTGCCTGCATATTGGGCGGCACAACCCCGAAGCGATTTTCAGAAAAACGGCATTACAAACAATAATTAATAAATAATGTTACTAATTGCAAAAATAAAAAATAGTTAAGCGCTATAAAAAAACACGATAGGACATTGTTTGTGTGCCCTGGATACACTGGCGGCGCTGGTATGGGCAGGGAATTACAATCATAAAAAAATGGAGGAGATTATGGAGCAAATGGGAAGTTCTCGAGGTCTGCGATCCGGACATCTCGTCATGCTGGTCGTCGGTCTTTGCCTCTTTGTCATCGGAATGCATCCGGCTTGGGCCGCCACGGTGCCGGCCGCGGGGGGCGGGGGTGCGGCGGCCTCTCTGGCGCAGATTGCCAAGGAGCTGGCGCCGGCCAAGCCGTTTTTCGTGACGACCGATGGCAAATGGATAGCGCCCCTCATGTACATTGGCTCGTTTGCATTGCTCGCCAATGGGCTCATGCACCTGGATCCGGAGCGTAAGAAGGCCAATGAGTTCGGTGTGGGCCTCATCACGACCATTGCCGGCATCATGTGGTGGCCGTTTCTGATCGCCATGATGGTCGTGCAGGGGCTTGGGCCACTCACGAATCTGGTCACGGGACTGGCCGGCATGTACGCGTTCTTTTTTATGGCGCTTGGTTTCACGCAGATCTTTCATGTGGAGTCTCGGCGCCAGCTGGGGGCGGTAGCCATCTTCATAGGGTGGCTTACCGGCGTCTACGCCTACTTTTTCCTGACGACACCAGCGCCAACGGGCGGCACGTGGGTCTATCACTTTACGATAGCCCTGGTGTGGTTCATCGCCATGAATCTCGCGGGCCTGTATATGCTGAAGGGGTGGATAAAAGAGCGCGTTGTGGGGTGGGTGGTGTCATTTGCCGCTATCTACACGTTTGCAGTTCCGGCGGTGCTCTGGTCCATGCCGCCTGGCCATCAGGGACCTTTCTAGGGGAGACGAACCATGATACCTTGGACGCTAGTGGATATTGCGATAGCCGGATGGGTGATTACCGTGGCCCTATGGCTGGTCGCCTAACAGAGGAGGCCGTGATCCGTGTGACAGGGGTTACGGAGTGTAAGGACGTGGTCCAAAATGGAATGGACCACATAAAGCGCTTGTAGGGAAAAACGAAGGGCGATAAGGGAATTGACCCGTGGCCGGCGGAAAGCGGCCACGGGTTTCGTTTTGTGTGCGAAGTTGTGGCCGCTGCGCACGGATGCGCGCCAACCTGGTTGAGAAGGCGCCTAGCGAGGGGGCGGCGAGCTCGTCAGGTTGACAAAGGTGGCGATACGCCGTTACGATCAGGCCATGATCAAGTCTGGCCTCTATTTTCGTTCTCACGTGTGCCTTCCCGGGCGACTGTGTAGAGTGATTGCCCCGTAGTTTCGGTTTAAATCCTTCGTGTTTTGGGTTTTGTTTTTGTTTCAAGAGGTCATGGTGTGCGTCTCTTTAGGGTCTTGAGAGGTCTGCGACTGCGCCGCCCCTGCCGGGCCGTGAGCAACGGCTGCCCGGCAGATGCCGCTGGCCCCGGCGTCAGTCGTGCTGACCTTTGGAGAGACAGAGATGTTAGAGGCACCCCAGCAGAAATACCGGCCCTTTGCGCCGGTCAATCTTACGGACAGGACGTGGCCGGGACGTACCTTGCAGGTCGCCCCGCTGTGGCTCAGTACGGATCTTCGCGATGGAAATCAGGCGCTTTTTGAGCCCCTCGGCGTCGATGCGAAGCGGGAACTGTTTGATCTGTTATGCGCCGTGGGTTTCCAGGAGATCGAAGTCGGTTTTCCCTCCGCTTCGCGGGCGGATTTTGCCTTTGTAAGGCATCTTATCGAGCATGATGCCGTGCCGGACGATGTCACCATAGGGGTGCTTACGCCGGCACGTGCCGATCTCATCGAGCGGTCTATCGAGGCCCTTGCCGGGGCTCGGCGCGCCATAGTCCATGTCTATAACGCGGTGTCACCGGCGTTTCGGCGCGTGGTTTTCCGCAAGACCAAGGCCAAGGTCATGGCTATGGCGGTTGACGCCGCGCGGTATGTGCGAACGTTGACGGACCGCCGGCCGGAGACGCAATGGATTCTGCAGTACAGCCCCGAGACGTTCAGCGCTACCGAGCTTGAATATTCAAAGGCGGTTTGCGATGCCGTCATAGCGGCGTTTGGGGCGACGGAGACGAGGCCCGCTATCATCAATCTGCCAGCGACGGTTGAGGCGGCGACGCCTAACATTTTTGCTGACCAGGTGGAGTGGATGCACCGCCATATCGCTAGGCGTGAGGCGGTCGTCTTGAGTGTGCATCCGCATAACGACCGAGGCACGGCCGTGGCGGCCGCCGAGCTCGCCCTCATGGCCGGGGCCGAACGCGTTGAGGGCTGCCTTTTTGGCAACGGCGAGCGCACGGGCAATGTCGATCTCGTGACGCTCGCGCTTAATCTTTACACCCAGGGGGTCTCCCCAGGGCTGGATTTCTCGCGACTTGATGAGATTGCCCATACCACGTCGCGCTTGACGCGCTTGCCTATACATCCACGCCACCCATATGTCGGGGACCTTGTGTATACGGCATTTTCCGGCTCCCATCAGGACGCCATTCGTAAAGGTCTCGCCGCGCAACGCCCCGATCGGCCGTGGGATGTCCCCTATCTTCCGCTCGATCCGCGGGATGTGGGGCGCGACTATCAGGCAGTGATCCGCGTCAACAGCCAATCGGGCAAGGGCGGTGTGGCCCATCTGCTCGAGGCGCATTACGGTATCGTGTTGCCGCGCCGGATGTTGATCGGGTTGAGCGCTGCCGTTCAGGCGCGTGCCGACGAGACCGGGTGCGAGATCACGGCAAGCGATATCTGGGCGGTGTTTTGCAATCATTATCTAAGCGGTACAGAAATGATTCGTTACCGAGGCCATGAGTGGGCTGCCGGCACAGGTGGCGATTATATGAGACTGCATCTTGTGGTCGATGGACAGGCGGTTTGCTGCGCCGGGCGCGGGGACGGTCCATTGGATGCCGCGTGCCACGCGTTGTCCGGTGCGATGCGCTTGTCCCGCCATGAGGAGCAGGCGGTGCGCTGCCAGTCGGGCGGCACTCTGGTCATCGTCGAGGTCACGGGACGTGAGGACGGTCGGGTTGTGACGGCCGCCGGCCTTCACGAAAGCGCCATGACGGCCTCGCTTGAGGCCCTGGTGCGGGCTTGGTCGGGTTTGGTGTCGGGCGCAGAGGCGGGGCCGCGCGCTGTCATGACGCGGTTTGCGGCCGATGGGTGAGACCGCCATGAGTCGTATGGAGGCTGAGGGCATCCGCGGCCGCACCCGACCGCGGCAGGGGCCGCACGGCAGGTCTTATGGGGCACAGCTCGCGGTGTCCGGTCAAAAAAGTCGGGTTTGCGGCGCTATCGTAAGACAGGCCGCGACGCGCCCGGTGTGCGACGCAGTCGTGGTGGGGCGGGGACGGCTCGACCGGGCATGGGATGCGGTCTTGGTGGATGCTTGCCGTAGCGGGCCAGGCCGTCTCCTCCGGCGTGGACACAATGGGCGGCCTTCTTTCGTTCTCGTTGCGGGCCCGGACTCGGGGGGATCCATGGCAAGGATCCGGATTGCCGCGCCATGCGGCGCATCCTTGTGCGAGGGTGTGCCCTGAGGGCCTAGTCGCCGTAGGGGTGTCGCTGGTATGCTCGGCCTCATGCAAAGGGGCTATGATGCAGTCAAGGGATACGGTTGCCGGGGTTTTGGGGGCCATTCGTGATACGGCCATAAACGTCATAACGCGGCCGGTGGCGTTTTTCCAGACCATGCCGAGACAGGGGGGTTTTCGTGCCCCCTATGTGTTTTTGCTCGTTATTGGCCTGCTTGATATCGTGCTGCTGTCTGTTTTCGAGGCCTTGGCGGTCGGTCCGGCAGCGGGGTTGGCCTTGGCGGGCCGCGTCTTTGTGCTCGCCCCGCTCGCGCTGACCGTGTCGAGTTTCTTTCTCACCAGCGTGCTCTTCGTATTCTGGAGGCTGATGGGTTCGACGCAGTCCTATGAGACCGCCTACCGCACGCTTGCCTACGCCTATGGGATTTCGCCGGTGACTACGGTCTTGGGTTTCGTCCCCTATTTGGCGGTAGTGGGATTGTTCTGGTCGTTTGCCCTGCTGGTCATCGCGAGCGTCTATGTCCATGGCATAGGTCGCCTCAAGGCGACCGCGGTCTTTACCGCCTTGGCTTTGGCCATGGCCATCTTTGTGACGCGCGCCGAGCGATATGTGATACGTCATGATCTGACCCGTCCGGTAGTGCATATGAGCCGGTCTGCGCATCACATGTCCATGCCCCCATCATCGGTCTAGCGTCGTCACATCCCTGTGCACGCTGCGGTTTTTCGGGGACTGGGGCGCGACTGGCCTTGTGCGTATCGGGTAAGATTACGATTTCCATCCTTCACGAGAACCGACTTCATGTATCTGCACATTGCGCTTGCACCACTCATTTCCCTGATCGCCGGCATTCTGATACTCATCGTGCCACGTCTCCTCAACTATATCGTGGCAATTTATCTGATTGTCATCGGCATTCTCGGGATGATCCACGGATAACGGGACGCGTCGCGGCTGCCTCGATCTTGCGGCCGCAATCGCCATGCGGCGATCCATAGGCCGCCCCGCGGGGGGCGTGTATGCGGTGCGTTTATGAACGGGCGGCCGCCCTAAGGGCGTGCCGCGGCATCGGACCCACCCTTGGCGGCTTGAGTTTGTCGCGATGGTTGCCAGACCCTAGCATGACAAGGGCTGGCCGCGTGTCGCGCGTAGGTGATGTGCATAGCGCCCAGTAAGGCCCGCTCGCTTAAACGTATGGGGGGTAATTTATGGCGCGATGGCTTGTGATACTGGGGGTCATCCTCATCATAGCCGGCTTGGTATGGGGGGCGCGAGATCGCTTGCCCTGGCAACGAGTCCCTGGGGACCTGGTCTTGCGCGTGGGCGACGTACGCATCCATATCCTGTGGGCCGTCTCGCTGCTTTTGAGTGTGCTCGTGAGCCTTTTGCTATGGATGACACGCCGGTAGTGGTAGCCCCCAATGCCTTCAAGGGGACGTTGTCACCTATCGAGGCGGCGCGGTCCATGGCGCGTGGCGTGGCCCGGGCGTGCCCGGGGCGAGCGGTGTTGTTGCGGCCCATGCCCGATGGTGGCGATGGGACACTCGAGGTCCTGGCAAGCGCCCTGAAGGCCGATATGCGGTTTTTTGAGGTCCCAGACAGCGGTGGTCGGATGCGCCTGGTGCCCTTCGGGCTGATCAGGCGCCGCCAGGGGCCTGTGGCCCTGATTGAAAGCGCGCAGGTCATTGGCCTAACCGGGGCGTACGGTCTGTTTGCGGCGCGCTCCACAGACGGGCTTGGGCGGCTCATTCGTCATGTCCTCGATTGCGGCGCACGGACGATCTATCTTGGGCTTGGCGGCAGCGCCACATGCGATGCTGGTACCGGACTTTTGGCGGCGCTAGGGATACGTTTCGCGGGCCTACCCCATCCGACCCTTGAGAATCTGGACCAGATCCGTGGCGTCGATATCACAGGCCTAGACCCACGATTGGCGCAAACCCGTCTCGTGGTCCTGACCGACGTCGTCAATGGCCTCACGGGCCCGTCGGGGGCGGTGGTGTTTGCTGCGCAGAAGGGTGCTGATCCGATTCTTCTTACGGATATCGATCGCCGCCTGGGCGTGGCTGCCGATCACCTCGAGCGGGCGTTTGCGATTGTGGCCCGGGGACGTCCCGGAAGCGGGGCGGCTGGAGGCCTCGGGTTTGCCTGCGCGCTCCTTGGGGCACGCCTAGTCCGGGGTGCCACCCTGATTGCGCGCCTGACCGGGCTGTCGGCTGCCATCAAGGCCGCAGGCCTGGTTTTGACTGGCGAGGGGGCCTGCGATGCCCAGACCGATTATGGGAAGGGGCCGCAGTTGGTGGCGGCCTATGCGCGGCGGCTTGGGCGACCGGTCTATCTGGTATGTGGCCGTATCGACGGCGCGCCCACCGGAGACTTCACGCGTCGCGTAAGCCTGCCGCCCGGCCGATCTGCGGCAGAGGCCTTGAGCACGGCCGTAGCGGCCTTGCTCGCCCCTTGATCCGCGATATGCTTGGGCGTATTGCGAGTCTGGCTTGCGCCGCGGGCCATGGCGGCAAGTCGAGGTTGCGATCGGAGTTCGCTCCGGCGCGGCTTAAGGCGCACGGTTCCCGCCATCGGCACCGCTCCTACCCCTATGTGCGGGCGCGGCCCCTCTCGTCATCTGCCCTGCCAGTGTCGTTTTCGACGCGTGCCCTCAAGACCGTGGCAGGGCCGCGCACCTTTAAGAGCCAGCGCTTATCGCCAAGCCCCATCCGCTGGCGGGTAAGCCATGGTGGTTTAGCGCGGTCTTGCCCCCGCGGATTCCGCGACCCTTTCTTTATCGCCTAGGGCGGCTACGCTTACAGCAGGGCCGGTCCATCGTTTCCCGACGACTCGCAGTCCGGCTTGCGCGTTTTTAGATTGAAGTGAGGTATTCATGACACCTGAGCAAGCCACCACCAACCTGCATGGCCTGTTGCGATTCATGTTAAACAAAAATGCGTCCGATCTTTTTTTGTCGGTCGATTTTCCACCGGCCATAAAGCTTGACGGCAAGATGACGCCGGCCGGCCAGCAGCGCCTGACGCCGGTTCACACCCGCGCGTTTGCCGACGCTATCATGAATGACAAGCAGCGCCAGGAATTCGAGACGGAAAAGGAGTGTAATTTCGCGATCAGCCCGGCAGATATCGGCCGATTTCGCGTCAATGTGTTCGTCCAGCAAGGGCATGTGGGGCTCGTGCTGCGGACCATAACGAGCAAGATCCCTGCGTTCGATGATCTCAAGCTTCCCCCCGTGTTACGCGATGTGTGTCTGACAAAGCGCGGCCTCGTGATCCTAGTCGGCGGTACGGGATCCGGGAAGTCGACATCGCTTGCCGCCATGATCGATTATCGCAACGAGCATTCCCACGGCCACATCATCACCATCGAAGACCCTGTGGAGTATGTGCACCGCCATAAGAATTGCCTCATCACGCATCGCGAGGTCGGGGCCGATACGCATAACTGGTTCGCGGCGCTCAAAAACACGCTGCGCCAGGCCCCTGATGTGATCTTGATCGGCGAGATTCGTGACCGCGAGACCATGGAGTACGCGATCGCCTTTGCCGAGACTGGACACTTGTGCATGGCGACGTTGCATGCCAATAGCGCCAATCAGGCCCTCGACCGGATCGTCAATTTCTTTCCCGAAGAGCGGCGTAACCAGCTATTGATGGACCTGTCATTGAATACGCGCGCCATCGTTTCCCAGCGGCTTATCCCGCGCGCGGATCAGCGGGGGCGCGCCGCCGCGGTCGAGGTCTTGCTCAACACGCCGCTCGTGGCGGATCTAATTTTTAAGGGCGAGGTCCATTCTCTGAAAGAGACCATGGCGAAATCGCGCGAGCAGGGCATGCAGACCTTCGATCAGGCGCTGTTCGATCTCTATGAGGGGGGCGCGATCACCTATGAAGACGCGCTTCGGAATGCCGACTCCGTGAACGAACTGCGGCTTGCCATAAAGCTGCGCGGTAAGAACGCCCCGGCGGCTCAGGGATCGACGGAATTTCGGGTCATGGCGGATCCCGAGCCGAGTCCGGTGGCGACCGATGCGGGCTAGGGGGAGGTGAGCCGGTCATTCTGCGTATCAGTGATCTGCGTGTCCTCAAAACCGAACTCGCGATCGAAGGTCTCCTTGAAGATCGCTTTATGCACATCGCCGATACTGAGAATACCCATAAGACGGCCGTGGTCGGCAACCGGAATACGGCGGATCTTATGCGTAAACATGACTGACACCGCACGCAATATCGGGTCGGTCGGCGCTACCGTGAATACGCGCTTGCTCATGAGGCTGTCGACATGCAGATTCAGGACGTCGCGATACTCTGCCTCCAATTCCTCGAAATGCGGCGTCTGGGCGAGCCGCAAGGCCTCATCGACCTTGGGATACATGGCCCTTAGGACATCTTTTTCAGAAATCACGCCGACGATCGCGCCGTCATCGTCTACGACCGGCAGGCCGCTGATGCGGTGAAAGCACATCAAAATCGCCACGTCGCGAACACGAGTATCGCGGCGCGCGGTCCGAACATTAGTGGTCATTACGTCTTTGACTAGCATGGCGCTTCTCCGTGCCCGCGGGCTTCCCCGGGCAGGGTGATTGGTTAATGCCCGATCTCGGCTAGGAGCTGCGCCATCATGCGTTGCGCCTGGCCAAGATAACCCCTACCCGCGAGGTTCAGGTGGTTTAGTACATGGTACAGATTGTAGAGCGTTTTGCGCATCGAATACCCACTTTCGAGCGGCGCAGCCTCCTTGTAAGCGGCATAGAATGCCGGAGAAAATCCGCCAAAGAGCTCGGTCATGGCGAGATCCGTCTCCCGATCGCCATAATACACCGCGGGATCAAAGAGGATAGGGCGGTCATCATAGGCCAGGCAATTTCCCGACCAGAGATCCCCGTGAAGCAGGCTAGGCATAGGTTTGTGGCCCTCTAACAGGGCCGGAATGGCCTCGGCGAGCCTGTGACCGGGTTCTTGAAGGGGGTCGCCGTAGCCGTTTTTGCAGGCGAGGTCGAGTTGAAAGACGATGCGCCGGTCTCGAAAAAATACCGCCCAGTCGGCGTGCGGTGTGTTGATCTGCGCCGTGGTCCCTATCGTGTTATCGCGATGCCACCCAAAGGAGGAAAAGTGGCAGGCATGCAGCGCCGCCAGGGCGTGCCCCAGCTTTCGATCATGTGATGGGGCGCGATGCGACAGGTCAAGATAAGGCAAGACGAGATAGGAGATCTCGTCGGTCGCGCCAGAGCAGACCGGCTGGCCAATGGGTACGGTGTGGGTGTTGGCGATTTGCATGAGCCCCAGGGCCTCGGCCCGAAACATCTCGAGAAGACCAGGATCATTGTGCTTGACGAAATAGGATCTTGCGCCGTCGCTTAGTATGGTCGTGTCATTGAGGCCCGAGACCTGCGCGGTGCGCGCGACGCGCGCCACGAACGGCTTACCCGTTGCCTGTGATATCTGTTGGGCTATTTCCCCCCAGCTCACCATGCTGACCCCCGGCGTTTCGTTATCTATGCTACGTCCGGGATGCCTCCGGAGTCGTAGTAGCCCAGGCACGGGCCACAGTTGTCTCGCTGAATCGCGGAATCAAGCACCGCAGCAGGCAGTTCCGTTGTGCGTTCCCCCCGGGGAACTGCCCATAAACCGCGAGTATTGGCTAGAAGCCCGTCCGCTTTAGCGGGTTGAGGGCGTCACCGCCTAGGGCCTGATAGTGAATGGCCCTGCCCGTGGTAGGGCCTTTTGGTGTCTTTGACGGCATGCAATTGCCCTGCTCGGGGATTATACTTGTACCGTGCGGCCCGTATCACCTCGGCGTGCAATGCCCGCAAAGCCTCGGATCCGGCTCACGGGCCGACGTAGCAGCGCCGGATCAAAACGCAATGCCTATTGCCCCGCGCGCAGGCCGCCTGCTGGCCGAGCAGAACGAGATCTGGGCCGAACGCCGCTACCTCGACATGGATGAATTCCGGGAGTGGCGGGCTACGCGACAACCCACGCACGCCGGGGGCAATATCGTGGCGCCGAGCGAGAAAAGAGACGCCATTACCGGATCGAATTTACAGCAGAACTTGGACTTGACCGTTCCGGGCTATTTCCTGGGGGCCTGGTGAGGCAAATGATGGCCGATCCGCGCGCAGGCGGCATGGCTGAACCCACCATGTATTTCCTCGAACCGCGAAACCGAGACACGTTTTCGAATAGAGCGGCGAGCTGTGTGCATAGCGCGGCGGGGATGTTGCGACCCAGCTCATGTCGGTTGCTGCGGCATGTTCGTTTGGTGTCGGCAGAGATGCCGAGCAATCCCATGACCAGCGCCTCGGCTGAAGCGGTCGCGACGGTCGCGACGTTGGGTGCGCAATTTCCCCACTATCCGGCCGCGGACTGGCCGAAGTCATCACGGCGCGTCCCAAGAGGCGGGCGGGCGACCCGCGCGCCGCCCGCCCTGTCCTTCAGGGTTTTAGAAAATCCCTTTCAGGGTCTTGAGCGGCTGAATCTTGATGACATTGCGCGCAGGCTTAGCCTTGAAGACCATTTCTTCCTTAGTGAAGGGGTTGATCCCCTTGCGGGCGCGCGTGGCCGGCTTGCGGACCACCTTGATCTTCATGAGGCCTGCCAGGTTGAACGTCCCCGGCCCCCCCTTGATGTCGCGTTTTATAACGGCGACCAGTTCATCGAATAGTGCGCTTACGTCCTTACGTTTGAGATTGGTTTTGTCCGCCAAGTGGGACAAGAGCTCCGATTTCGACATCGGCTTCTTGGTCGCTTTTTTGCTTGGGGCTTTGTTTTTCGTTGCCATGGGTATCCTATTTTGGTAGTTGGGAACAACGCCGTTAACTTAGCATAAAAATTCCCAAGGGAAAGGTATTCTTGCGGGTTTTTCCACTAGTTGCGCCTACGATGTGCCGGATGCCCGGGTTTTCGCTATACTAGCCGTGTTGTTTTTTGCGCCTTCGGCCTCATATAAGGGGTCATTAGGCTAACGCAATGTGCGAGGTTCTATGCCGATTTACGAATATGTTTGTGATGCCTGCGGCCATCATGCCGAGATCATGCAGAAGGTGGGGGAGTTGGCCACCGAGTGTCCGGTCTGTCACAAGCCGGCACTGAGGAAGCTGTTGTCTGCGCCTGGTTTTCAGCTCAAGGGCTCCGGGTGGTATGCGACGGATTTTCGCGACAAGGGTAAGCCCAAGGGCGAAGATAAGCCCAAAGACGAGGCCCCCGTGGCGGCCTGCGGTGGGGGCGGCTGCGGCTGTCACTAAATGGGGCGGTTTCGGCGGTACCTGACGGCTGGCCTGCTGGTTTGGGTGCCGCTCGGAGTCACTTTCCTGGCGGTTGAGTCGCTTGTCGACTTCGCCAATTATGTATTGGGCGTCTTGCCGCCCGATATGCAGCCCGAACATTGGCTCGGGCATGACATACCGGGCCTTGGCGTATTGCTTGTTTTCATCGGGGTTCTGGCGACTGGGGTGGTCGTGGCCAATGTCATGGGCCAATGGTTGCTTGCCCTGGGCGAGTCGCTGTTGGCTCGCATCCCGCTGGTACGCTCCGTGTACTCGAGCGTAAAGCAGTTGCTGGAATCGCTCATGTCCGGTAGCGGCAACTCGTTTCGCACGGTCGTGCTCGTACCCTACCCCCATCCGGGGAGCTGGACGCTGGCCTTTCTGACCGGCGATGGCTTGGCCGAGGCCTCGGCGGCGCTGGGTACCGAGCTCGTGAGCGTGTTTGTGCCGGCCACCCCCAATCCCACATCGGGTTTTTTCCTCATGGTTCCCAAGAAGGATGTGGTGGAGTTGAGCATGAGCGTAGATGAGGGCTTGCGCATGATCCTCTCCATGGGTATGGTCGCTCCCGGCCTTCCGAGGAAGGGCGCCGCCCCGGCGTCCAAGAGGGTGGCGGGCTAGGATCCCTATGCGTACACATTTAAGTCAAGAATTGCCCGCGCTCGGAGCCGGCGCGGCCGTGGTCGTCTGTGGCTGGGTGCAACGTAGGCGGGACCATGGCGGCATCCTGTTCGTAGATCTGAGGGATCGCGGCGGCGTCGTGCAGGTGGTCTTTGACCCTGCCCGCCCCGAGGTATTCGCGCGCGCCGAGGAGTTGCGCAGCGAATATGTGCTCGAGGTGAGCGGGATTTTGCGTCACCGCCCAGCAGGGACCGAGAATCCCGTCTTGCCGACAGGGGCCTTTGAGATCGATGCGACAGGGCTTGTGATCCTCAATACCGCCGATGCCTTGCCGTTTCCGCTGGACGAGCCGGATATTGGTGAAGCGGTGCGCCTCAAGTATCGTTATCTCGATCTGCGGCGAACCGTCATGCGTGACAATTTTCGTCTGCGCCACCGCCTGATTCGCGCCGCGCGCCGCTATCTCGAAGATCACGATTTCATGGAGATCGAGACACCGATGTTGACGCGTTCCACCCCCGAGGGCGCGCGCGACTATCTCGTACCGAGCCGGACCCATCCCGGACATTTTTTTGCCTTGCCGCAGTCTCCGCAGCTTTTCAAGCAGATCCTGATGGTGGCGGGATTTGAGCGGTACTACCAGGTTACACGGTGCTTCCGCGACGAGGACCTGCGCGCTGACCGCCAGCCCGAGTTTACTCAGCTGGATATAGAGACCTCGTTTCTGGACGAGGACGCCATTCTTGGGCTTATGGAGGGGCTTGTTAGCGCGGTGTTTCGCGAAACGATCGGGGTGGATATCCCGACACCTCTGCCACGGCTTGCCTACGAAGAGGCCTTGCGCCGCTTCGGGAGCGACAAGCCGGATCTACGCAACCCTCTTGAGTTTGCGGAAATCGCAGACCTCGTGCGCGATGTGGAATTCAAGGTATTTGCAGCTGCCGCCCAGGACCCAAAGGCCAGGGTCGTGGCGATGCGCGTGCCGGGAGGGGCCGATCTATCGCGCAAGGCGCTGGACGATTATGCGGCATTCGTGGCGGGATATGGCGCCAAGGGGCTCGCTTACATCAAGGTGAATGACCCGACCTCCGAAGGGGGCTTGCAGTCGCCGATCTTGAAATTCCTAGGGGGTGCCGTGGTGCGCGAGATTCTGACGCGCACCGGGGCGCAGGCCGGCGACCTGTTATTCTTTGGGGCCGATAGCGCACGCATCGTGAATGAGGCGATGGGGGCCTTGCGCCTGCGGGTAGGATCCGATCGCGGCCTCGTGAGGGAGGGCTGGCAACTGCTATGGGTGGTCGATTTTCCGCTGCTTGAATATGATGAGGACCACAGGCGGTTTCAGGCCATGCATCACCCGTTTACCGCGCCCCACCCGGACGATCTTTCATACCTGTTGACGGATCCGGGGCGGGTACGCGCGCGCGCCTATGACATCGTGCTAAACGGCACGGAGGTGGGTGGTGGCTCGATCCGCATTCACGAGTCCAGGCTTCAGGAGCAGGTCTTCGAGGTGCTGGGGATCGACGCCCCCACGGCACGCGAGAAATTCGGTTTTCTGCTCGATGCCTTGCGTTATGGTGCACCACCTCATGGCGGGCTTGCGTTCGGGGTCGATCGTTTGTGCGCGCTATTGGCGGGTACCGAGTCGATTCGCGATGTCATTGCTTTCCCCAAGACCCAGAAGGCGACGTGCCCCTTGACCGAGGCCCCATCGACGGTCTCCGCCCAGCAGCTCGCGGATCTGGCGCTGCAGAGCACGGCCCCTCGGGTCTGACTCGTGGCCGGCGGCGTGCCGTCGTCTTTCAAGCGGCCGGAATCGGTGCTGGTGGTGATTTTTACCACCCCCGGCGAGGTCTTGGTTCTGCGCCGGGCTGATCATGCTGCCTTCTGGCAGTCGGTGACCGGCAGTCTCGAGTGGCATGAAGAGGACCGGTTTGCGACAGCCCGGCGGGAATTGCGCGAGGAGACGGGCATTACAACGGATTGCGGCTGGCGTGACTGGGGGGTGAGTCACCGCTACGAGATCTTTCGCGAGTGGCGGCATCGCTATCGTCCGGGGACGATGCACAATATCGAGCATGTGTTTTCGGTGGAACTACCGGGTCGGGTACCGGTTGTGCTTCGGCCTGATGAGCATCGGGAATATGAATGGCTCGCGTGGCCCGCAGCCGTATCGCGCGTCACCTCGGCGAGCAATCGCTGGGCGCTCGAGATCCTGGGTCGTGAGCGAGGGTTCTTGTATCCATAACGGCGCGGGTGTCCGGATTGTGGCTCAGGCGGCAAGCCGTATTTTTTGCGGTGACGATGGCCGCGCCATGGCCGGGAGATCGGGTTTTACGCCCGTCTTGCGGGTCGTTTCCCCGGGTGTTGGACGGGCGCTTGCCCTTTGCCCGCTTTGCTTGGGGTGTCTGCGGCCGCGGCGCGGGTCGCGATCCGCGGCATGCGGTCCCCGCCTGCCGCATCGGCGTAGTGGCCGCACTCAGGCCGCGGGGTTTGGCTGGGGATTTAACGATAGGTGGGGCGCGTGAATACCCATGGGCACGCAAAACCCGTTTACGGGGCGCGAGCGATGCGGTAGCGTTGCCGCTGTCGCAAGCAGATCTCGTCAAGTTGCTTGCGCGTGCGCCACCCCAGCCTATCGTGCGTATGGGGCGCTTTGGGGATTGAGAGGATATTGATATGGCCGGACATAGTAAATGGGCCAATATTCGGTTTCGCAAGGGCGTCCAGGACGCCAAGCGCGGCAAGATTTTTACAAAGTTGATCCGTGAGATCACCATCGCCGCACGGGTGGGGGGCGGCGATGTCAGCCATAACCCGCGCCTGCGGCTTGCCATTGACCGGGCGCTCGGGCAGAACATGCCCAAGGACAACATCGAGCGAGCCATAAAGCGGGGCACGGGCGAACTGGAGGGGGCCCACTACGAGGAGATCCAGTACGAGGGTTACGGGCCGGCCGGCGCCGCGGTGCTGGTGGCCTGCACCACGGATAACCGCAACCGGACCGCAGGCGAGGTACGGCACGCGTTTAGCAAGCACGGGGGAAACCTCGGGACCGAGGGGTCGGTTGCTTATTTGTTCGAGAAGCGCGGGGTGCTGACGTTTCCGAATGGGGACGAGGGGGTCTTGCTGGAGGCCGCTCTGGATGCCGGTGCGGACGATATCAATGCCGTACCTGGCGAAGGGATCGAGGTCCTGACCGCGCCCGATAAGGTGATGGGTGTTCGCGAAGGACTCGTGCAGCGCGGATTCACGCCGTCTTCGGCGGAAATCGTGATCCGGCCGCTGTCCGATATCGCGCTGGCCGGCGAGGACGCGGAGCGGGTGATGAAGCTTCTGGAGGCGCTGGAGGACCTCGATGACGTTCAGGTGGTCTATACGAACGCGGCCTTCATAGAGGAATCGGCTTAAAGGAGGGGTGCGTGATGCGGGTCTTGGGGGTGGACCCCGGGTCGCGACGCACGGGATTTGGCATCGTCGACGATCGAGAGGGGCGACCAGTTTATGTGGCCTGCGGCGTCGTGGTGTCGGTATCCGGGACCATGGCCGAACGCCTGCACCGGGTCTTTGCCGGACTTGCCGAGGTGGTTGAGTCCTATCGGCCGGATGTCTGTGCGGTCGAGAGGGTCTTTTTCGCCCGCAATCCCGACAGCGCCCTAAAGCTCGGTCAGGCGCGCGGGGCGGCGCTGGTCGCCCTCGCAAGCGCCGGCCTCAGCATCCATGAGTACACGGCCCTGCAGATCAAGAAGGCGACGGTGGGGGTGGGCCATGCTGACAAGAACCAGGTCCAGCATATGATGCGCGCTCTATTGGGGCTGTCAGCGCGGCCTTCGGCGGATGCCGCCGATGCCTTGGCCTGCGCCCTCTGTCATTTGCACGAAAGCCAGGGTCTCGGACAGCGTGCCCGGGCGATATCCTCATGATCGGGCGGCTGCGGGGTATAGTGATTGAGCGCTGCCCACCCCAGGTACTGTTCGAGGTCCAGGGTGTCGCCTATGAAGTGGATCTCCCGCTATCAACCTTCGCGGAGTTGCCGGCGACTGGGGAGGTGGTTTTGTATACGCATCTCGTGGTTCGCGAGGATGCACATCTCCTGTATGGGTTTCTCACCATCGAGCGCCGCGCCTGGTTCCGCCTGCTTCTTAAGGTCAATGGCGTCGGCCCCCGTGTGGCCTTGGCGCTCCTGTCGGGCCTGGCAGATGAGGAATTGGCGAAATGCGTACATGATGGAGATGTGATGCGGTTGACGCGGGTACCAGGGATCGGCCGCAAGACCGCCGAACGGCTGCTCGTGGAATTGAGCGGAAAGGTGCCGTCGGGCGGACGAACGGCCACGAGCCGCCGCGATGAGGCGATCAGCGCGCTGCAGACACTCGGTTACAATGAACGCGAGGCGCAGGCCGCGGTGGAGCGGGCGGAAAAGGCCTTGGGGCCGGCCGCTTTAGGTGAGGCACTGATCCGCGAGGCGCTCAGGGGTATGGTGCGATGATCGAAACCGAACGGCTGGTCTCGCTCGAGGGCTCTGCGGAGGAGCGCGCTCAAGAGGTCCGTCTGCGTCCCCAAAGGCTCGCCGATTATATCGGCCAGCCACGTCTTCGGGAAAAGCTCGAGATATTCCTGGCGGCCGCAAAGGGCCGTCAGGAGTCGCTGGACCATGTCTTGCTCTTTGGCCCTCCGGGGCTTGGCAAGACGACGCTCGCCCACATCATCGCCTCGGAGATGGACGCCTCCTTGCGCCAGACCTCGGGGCCTGTACTCGAGCGGGCGGGCGATCTGGCCGCCCTGCTCACCAACCTCAAGGCCCATGACGTCTTGTTTATCGACGAAATCCATCGCTTAAGTCCGGTAGTCGAGGAGATATTGTACCCGGCCATGGAGGATTTCGAGATCGATATATTGATCGGCGAGGGGCCAGCGGCGCGCTCCATCAAGCTCAATCTGCCGCCCTTTACGCTGATCGGCGCTACGACCCGCGCCGGACTTCTGACCTCACCCCTGCGCGATCGCTTCGGGATCGTCGAGCGGCTCGAGTTCTACGAGGTGGAGGATCTGTCACGTATCGTGGCGCGCTCCGCCGATATTCTTGGAATGCGCGCCGAGGATGCCGGGGTGCGCATGCTGGCCTCGTGCGCGCGGGGTACGCCACGCATCGCCAACAGGCTTTTGAAGCGCGCCCGTGACTTCGCGCAGGTGCGGGCGGGCGGCTTGCTGACCGAGGCCGTCGCCAAGGAGGCCCTGAAGATGCTCGACGTGGATGATCGCGGTTTGGACGGCCTCGATCGCCGCTTGTTATGGGCGGTGGCCGACACCTTCCAGGGTGGCCCTGTGGGGGTTGATAATCTGGCGGCCGCTATCGGCGAGGAGCGCGGGACGATTGAAGACGTCATCGAGCCCTTCCTTATTCAAAAAGGTTATCTGATGCGTACGCCGCGTGGACGCATGGCCACGCCCCGCACCTATCATCTCTTTGGACTGGCGACGCCGTCCGGGGACGGCTCGTGAGCGGTGGCAAGGCCCCTGTCCAGCCATTTGCCATCGAGCTTCGGGTGTATTACGAGGACACGGATGCGGCGGGGGTCGTCTATTACGCGAACTACCTGCGTTTTATGGAGCGCGCGCGCAACGAATGGCTGCGGGCGCAGCTTGGCGGGCCGCATGAACTGGCGCTGAAGGCGGGTGTCTTATTCGCCGTACGATCACTTGCCATCAAGTTTCAGGCGCCGGCGCGCCTAGATGACGTATTGCGCGTCACTGCCGATCCGGTCTCGATTCGCGGCGCGAGCCTGACATTTCGGCAGGAGTGTTGGCGCGCAATGCAGTGCGTATGCGTAGGAGAGGTGGGGGTGGCCTGTGTGGATGCGCGGACCTTCGCGCCCCACCGGCTACCCAGTGAATTGTTACAGGTTTTGGCCGAGGCATCCGCCCCGTAAAGGAGAGTATCTTGAGAGTCGCCGCTTCCCATCAGGGAATAACCCTCTGGTCCATGGTGGACCATGCGAGCCTTGTCGTGCAGCTCATGATGTTGATTCTGCTCGTCGTCTCGATCGTGTCCTGGACGATGATTTTCCGGAAATGGTTTATTCTGAAAAAGGCCTATAAGGATGCCGAGCGTTTCGAGGATACCTTCTGGCGAGGCGCGAACGTGAATCAGATGTACGCGGAACTTTCACGCAACGAAGATAAGCTTGCCGGAAATGCGAGTGTATTCGTGGCGGGTTTCCGGGAGTACACGCGGCTCGAAAAGCAAAAAGGCATATCCCCCATGGATATCGTCGAGGGTGTCCAGCGGGCGATGCGCGTGGCGCTGACCCGCGAAACTGACTATCTTGCCACTAATCTCTCGTTTCTTGCGACCGTCGGATCAACGAGCCCCTATATAGGCTTGTTTGGCACGGTTTGGGGGATCATGTCGGCTTTTCAGTCTTTCGGGAACATGCAGCAGGCGACCCTTGCTCATGTGGCGCCAGGCATTTCCGAGGCGCTCGTTGCCACCGCCATGGGGCTTTTCGCAGCGATCCCGGCGGTCATCGCATACAATCGCTATGCTGACGATACAGATCGTTTGGCGTCGCGTTACGAAATATTTCTGGAAGAGTTCTCAAGCGTTCTGCAACGCCAGGCATATATCGCCAAGGGCTCGACATGAAACATAACCGCCGACCCCGCGCCCGCCTTATGAGCCAGATCAACGTTGTCCCCTATGTTGATGTCATGCTCGTGCTTCTGGTCATTTTCATCATTACGGCGCCGGTCTTAAAGCGCGGGGTGAAGGTCAAGCTCCCTCAAGCCTCCGCGCACGCAATCCCCAACCCCCATCGCGCGGTGTTGATCGTTACGGTCGACTCGGCCGGCCAATATTTTCTTGATGGGCATCCCGTTACAGGCAGGGCATTGGAGCAGCGAACGCGACGCCTCCTGCGGTTGCGGCCGCATACGCCGATTCTCATTCGCGGCGACCGGACCGTGCCGTACCAGGATGTTGTGACCGCCATGGTTCTCTTGCAGCGGGCTGGTGCCCCGAGCGTGGGCCTTATGACCAAGACCCGCGGACACTAATTATGGCTGGCCGGACCCGAGAGGCGCCGGGGCGCACGCGCGCAGCGTTCTATTCGCTGCTCGTGCATCTGGCGGTCATCGCGTTTTTGGCGGTGAGTTTTCGCTTTAGTGAGCTCGATACCTCCTATGTCATAAAGAGCGGCCCCGACGTGATCCATGCTTTTATGGTCCAGTCGCACCCGGTCTTTCATCCCCTCCCGTCCATTGTGCCGCCACCTGAAGTCTTACCAACCCCCAGACCGGCTGTTCGCACCGGCCCGTCCCGGGCCCAGCTTGCCGCTGCCCGTGCCCGTCAAAAGGCCTTACAGGAGGCCCGTGCCAAGGCCCAGGCACTGGCCAAGGCCCAGGCACTGGCCAAGGCCCAGGCACTGGCCAAGGCCCAGGCACTGGCCAAGGCCC
>JAKARI010000008.1:28224-90307 GCA_021819245.1 Pseudomonadota bacterium
GCCAAGGCCCAGGCACTGGCCAAGGCCCAGGCACTGGCCAAGGCCCAGGCACTGGCCAAGGCCCAGGCACTGGCCAAGGCCCGAGCCCGGGCCGAACAGGCCGCACGTGAAGCCGCTCAAAAACGCCTAAAGGCCGAAGAGCAGGCAGCTGCCGCGCGTGCCCGTGCGAACTTGCAGCATGAGGTGGCTCAGGCCATGGCAAGGGCGCGGGAGAGGGCGGCCGCACGTGCCGCGGCGGCTGCCCAAGCGCGGGGCATTGTGGATCGCTATAAGGCCCTCATAGAGGCTCGGGTGAGTGCGGCCTGGGTTGCCGTTCCCCAGTCCAGAGGACTGCATTGTACTGTGCGGGTTCGTCTTATAGCCGGGGGGCAGGTTGTAGGCGCCCACATCGTTCAGGGCAGCGGTAATCAGGTATTTGATCGTTCCGTGATCGCGGCGATCTATAATGCTGCGCCACTCCCCGTTCCGCGTTCGGCGGCCAAGCTCCGCTACTTGAACCCGTTGACGTTTATCTTTACGGCCCCGAAGGGATCTTTACCATGAATCGTATTGGACTGGGTTTTGTGCCCTTATTGGTCATGCTGGTGGTTATGCCGCTTGTAGCGCGGGCCGTCACGATCCACATCAACCATGGCTATGGACAAAGATTTCCGATTGCCATCGTGCCGTTCAAGGGCGAGAAGGCCTGGCCACAGGATCTGCGGCCGTCGGCTGTCATCATCAAGGATCTGGACGGGAGCGGGTGGTTCAATGTGCTGCCCAGCGCCGATTATCTGACCCAACCCCACCACGACCGCCAGGTCGAGGGTCACTTCAATGATTGGCGGCTCCTAAAGGCGTCAGGGCTCCTGATTGGGCGTATCGAGAGGCAGCCAGGGGGGCGTGTCAAGGTGGCGTTTCGGCTCTATGACGTCAATCTGGGGACCCAGCTCAAGGCCCTTCAGTATGTCGTGCCTGCCGGGCAGCTGCGCACCGTGGATAACGCCATCGCCAATATCGTCTACAAGCACTGGACCGGCGTGCGCGGGGTGTTTAATACACGCATTGCGTTTGTCACTATGTACCCCGACGGGGCGCCCGGCCACTTTCTTTACGAACTCAAGGTGGCGGATGCTGAGGGTCATGGGGTGCATGTCATCTTGCGGTCGCATGAGCCTATCATGTCGCCGCGCTGGTCGCCCCATGGGCGGCGCCTTACCTATGTGTCATTTGCGACTGGGTGGCCAGCCGTTTATATTCAGGACGTTGCCACCGGGGATATCCGACGAGTGGCGGCCTTTCATGGCCTAAACGGCGCACCCTCGTTTGCGCCAGACGGTACCCATATCGCGCTCAGTCTATCTAAGACCGGGTACCCTGAGATCTATGTGATGAACCTGATGACCGGCCGGTTGCGCCAGTTGACTTTCGGGCCGAATATTAATACCGAGCCCTCCTGGTCGCCCCATGGGGGGCATATCGTGTTTACCTCGGACCGAAGCGGAGGGCCCCAGATCTATGAAATGACGGCTTACGGGAACCATAAGCATCGTCTAACCTTCCGTGGCCGGTACAATGCCGGGGCCTCATTTTCCCCAAACGGTAAATGGCTGACGCTGGTAAGTCGGCGCGCGGGCCAGTATCATGCAGCAGTGTTTGAGTTGGCGGACTCGACCCTGGAGATTCTGACTGCCACAAGCCTTGATGAATCCCCAACGTTTGCACCAAACGGGCAGGAAATACTGTATAGCACGGTGGTGGGGGGGCATAGGGTGTTAGCCACGGTTTCGTTAAACGGGCGGGGGCGTCGTATACTGGGGTTAACAGGGGGGGATGTCAGTGATCCTGCGTGGTCGCCATTTCGTCACCCGTGACTACTTACATTATCAATAGGTTAAAGGAAAGGAGTGGTGTAATGAAAATGAATAAAGGCATGCTCGTTGTGGTCGGGCTCGCCGCTCTGGCGGGTTGCGCAGGCAAGCAGGCGGTAAAACCGAGCGGGTCATCGGCGACAGCGTCGCGTAGCGGGACTCAGGCAAGCGGTGCAGGGCAGAGCAGCAGCGCGCAGGGGAGCAGCATGGCGAGCACGAGCAGCCCGACACTGAGCAGCTTCTCGCATATGGTGCATTTCCGCACCAATAGCTCGGCGATCATCGGCGTGAACCGCCAGATCGTGAAGGAAAATGCCAGCTATCTCGAGGCCCATCCCAGCGTGCGCGTGCGTCTGGAAGGCAATACTGATGAGCGCGGTACCGCCCAATACAATATGGCGCTGGGTTGGCGCCGTGCCGATGCCGTAAAGCACATGCTCGAGGTGCTGGGTGTGTCGGGCAGCCAGCTTGCGACGATTTCTTTCGGCAAGTCGCGGCCGCTTGCCCTGGGTCACAATCCAAAGGCGTGGGCCGTAAATCGCCGCGTCTACTTCAACTACAAGTATTTCGCTAGCAAGTAAGGCTTGTGGGCGAGCGGTCCAGGGTTTTTTGCGGGACAGCGCTGGCGTTGGCGGGGATCGTGGCGATCCCCGCCGTCGCTTATGACCGCCAACCCCCTATTATCTCCATTCCCACAAATGGGACGGGTTCTTCTTCGCGAGCGGGGCTCCTGAGCCTCCTTGAGACGTTGCACGCAATACGCCAGCAGCTTCGCAGTCTCGAAAACCAAGTGGAGATCGAGAATCACAAGATCAGCCGGCTGCGCCAGCAGCAGCAGGCATTTTTCGCGGATATTGACCGGCGGCTGCGCCATCTTCAGAAGGTAACGGCCGCGCCGGCAGTGGCGCCGCAGGGTCCTTCAGTGGCAGTCGCCCCCCAGGCTGGGTCTGGGTCCGGCACCGCGGGCAGCGGGTCGGGGATCGTGGTCATTCCCCCGAACACTACCCCTGCAGCGGTGTCACCCCCGGCCAGTACGGGGACGGTGGTGGGCGCCACCAGTGCGGCCAGCCCTAGCGCGGCATCTACCACGTCAGGCGGAGGGGTCGCCGCAAGCCAGGGCCATGTATCGGCCAAGGAGATGTACGCCAAGGCCCTTAATCTCCTGCGAGCTGGGCGTTACCAGCATGCGGTTGCCGCGTTCCGGGTATTCCTGCAGGCCTATCCAGAGGACAAGCGGGCTGCCAAGGCCCAATATTGGGTCGCGGAGACCGACTATGTGGAGCGTGATTATCCCGACGCCGAGCAGGCCTTCAAGACGCTTGTGGCGCGGTATCCCGGGAGTCGGAAGGTGCCGAGCGCCCTCCTGAAGATGGGTTATATCGCCAAATGGCAAGGGCATGCCAATAAGGCCCGGATCATCTGGAAGGGGTTGATTGCGCGGTATCCCAAGGCGACGGCAACTCAGGTAGCGCGAAATGCCGTAAAGAATCTCGGGGCCAAGGGCACCAAATAAGGCGTTTTGGCGGGGTCGTCGCATCCGCTCGTGGGGCCGCGGTAGAATGGACCATGCTGCGGGATCTGCGGATCACTGAAATCTTCTACTCCCTCCAAGGAGAGGCGCGCACCGTGGGCTGGCCCACGGTTTTTGTGCGCCTGACCGGCTGCCCTTTGCGTTGCCGATACTGCGATACCGCGTATGCCTTTCAGGGGGGCGAGCGCGTTTCTATCGCAGGCATTTTAGAGAAAGTGAGTAATTACACGCCAAGGTTTGTGACAGTGACCGGCGGTGAGCCCTTGGCGCAACCCGCGGTTTTGTTGCTCTTACGGGAACTCTGTGACCAAGGCTATGAGGTCTCGCTTGAGACGAGCGGGGCCTTGTCGACGCGCGATATCGATCCACGGGTGAGTGTTGTGCTTGACCTCAAGACCCCGGGTTCCGGGGAATCGGCGCGCAACCTCTACGAGAATGTTGACCGCCTGCGCGCCGTTGATCAGGTGAAATTTGTGATTACGAATGCCGAGGACTATGAGTGGGCCCGGGAGGCTGTGGATAAGTATCAGCTCACCCAGTGTTGCGATGTCCTATTCTCGCCTGCCCAAGGTAGCCTTGCGGCACAGGATCTCGCTGACTGGATCCTGCGGGATCGGCTCGCGGTGCGCTTTCAGATTCAGTTGCATAAGGTTCTCTGGGGGGATACTCGTGGCCGGTGACAAAAAGGCCGTACTCTTGCTGTCCGGCGGGCTCGATTCGGCGACGACCTTGGCAATCGCTCGTCACGAGGGATTCGAGTGCCATGCCTTGTCGTTCGATTACGGGCAGCGCCACAAAGACGAACTCAAGGCGGCGGCAGCCGTCGCGAGGGCGGGGGGGGCTTATGAGCATAGGGTTGCAAGCCTGGATATGGGTTTTGTCGGTGGCTCGGCCTTGACGGACCCGGGTCTGGCGGTCCCCGAGGTACCCACGACCGGCATCCCTGTGACCTATGTGCCAGCGCGTAATACGGTGTTTTTGGCGGTAGCCCTCGGCTGGGCGGAGGTGCTGGGGGCGCGGGATATCTTTATTGGCGTCAATGCGGTCGACTACTCGGGTTACCCGGACTGTCGTCCGGAATACCTGACGGCGTTCGAGGCGCTCGCCAATCTTGCGACCAGGGCCGGTGTCGAGGGCGAGCGATTCCATGTCCGTGCGCCCTTGTTGCGGCTTACGAAGGCCGAGATCATTCAGATCGGTCTTGGGCTGGGTGTGGATTACACCCCAACCCTTTCGTGCTACGCCCCGCGCGAGGGGCGGTCTTGCGGTGTGTGCGACGCCTGCCGTTTGCGAGCCAAAGGCTTTGCTGAGGCCGGTGTCCCGGACCCGGCAATCTTGATTTGACAGCATCTGCGACAGTCCCAATAATGACCAGCTTTTGGGGCCGTTAGCTCAGTCGGTAGAGCATCTGACTTTTAATCAGGTGGTCGCTGGTTCGATCCCAGCACGGCCCACCAATAAAAACAAGCACTCACCTATCATCCCGCCAGCCCCATCCTTGAATATGCCATAATCCTGCCATAACACGTATGGCAAAAGGCGATGGCATGGCAACATTGCGCAAGCGCCCGGGTCCGGGCGGCCGCACCGCATGGCAGGCCCAGATCATCCGGCGAGGGTATGAGCCCCAATACCGAACCTTTGATACGAAGACGGAGGCCGAGGCGTGGGCTGTGACTATCGAATCAGAAATCGCGCGGGAGGTGTTCGTCTCGCGTACCGAGGCCGAGGCGACAACCTTGGCCGAGGCACTGAACCGATACGAGCGAGACGTAAGTAGCACAAAGAAAAGCGGCGGTCGGGAGCGTTTTACCATCGCGGCGTGGCGTACATCGCCGCTCGGCGGACGGGTGTTGGCGAGCATCCGGGAAAAAGACATTGCTGGTGCTATCCAAGAAAAAGAACGAAATGGCTTAAGTCCAAACACAATTCGCATCCATCTGGCCTTACTTTCGCATCTCTTCAATACCGCCCGCACCGCGTGGGGCATGGAATCCCTCTCAAATCCCGTAGATATGGTCAAGGGTCGGCGGCCGAAGTTGCCGCCCGGCCGCGAGCGCCGCTTAGGTGATGGCGAGGAGGCCCGCCTCCTGAAAGAGGCCGGCGCCGGGTTCGCGCCCGTCATCCGCTGGGCGCTGGCGACGGCCATGCGTCGCGGCGAAATCGCGTGCCTGCGGTGTGAGCATGTCGATCGCGGAAAGCGGTCGGCGTTTCTACCCGAAACCAAGAATGGTCAGGCGCGGTCCGTGCCGCTGTCGCGGGAGGCACTTGCCGTGCTGGACAGCCTCCCCCGCCGCATCGATGGATCCATGTTCAACATGACCGAAAACGCCATCACGCTCGCCATGAAGCGCGCCTGCGCCAAGGCCAAGATCACGGGACTGACGTTTCACGACCTCCGGCACGAGGCGGTGTCCAGGCTTTTCGAGAACACCGACCTGGATGCCATGGAGATCGCTCGTATTTCCGGCCATCGGACACTCTCAATGCTGAGCCGCTACACTCACCTGCGAGCACATCGATTGGCAGAACGGCTGGATGGGGCGCGGCGAGGTAAACCATGAGGCTACGCTTCAATAAAGAGGTTCGACGTTCTATTGCGGAGGAGCTAAGAAAGCGTCCACTTATGGTGGGATCGGCCTCGATCTGCTGGGGTATTCAATACGTGCCCCGTTGGTGATGATGACAGCTTTTTTGTAGTGGATTGCGTGCCAGATTCTCGCCAACGTGCTTTTAGCGATAGAGGACTAAAAGATATGGATATGACAACGGCTGTTTTTATTGGGATGGGGGCTGTCGTGGCCTATGGGATAGCCGCTGTGGTTGTGGCGCTCTTGGTGTCCAGAAGGCAAGACCACCGCCACAGCCACAAGGCCTCCCATCGGTCATCACCGTGACCTACCAATCTACTCTACGCGTTTTCCAGCGATGGCTCCCGGACCTGCTGGGGCGTTGACGATCACGCCCATGCGCCTGTTTTTGGACCCTGAAAAGCGCCTGTATGGTCATGAGCGCGGGCAGCCCGCGCCCATGACCATACGCGAGTGGATCGTGCCATCAACGCGTCAAGGGTGCGCTGCGCCGGTCTGAAAGCCCGCCCGTGACCCGGATAGGGGATCGCCTCCCGTTGCGTAAAGGCAATCATCATGCCCGAAAAACGCGTATGGCCAGAGTTACGCGGATTCCCATGATCGTTGACAGGCGCGGGGCTTTCGACAGTTCCTCTTGCGCGGACTGCGGAAAGTGCAGGGCGAATGGGGCCTGATCTGCTCCGCCCACAACCTCTTGACGCTGAAAACGGCGATGGGCTGACGGCCTTTTGCCGTCGCAGCACCCGAAACCGGTATTCATTCCATCCCTCCGGCCACCATTGTCATCCCTGTCGGGATGGGTTAGTCGGGCGGGCTCGTCGGGATCAAAATGCCTAGTGTTCCGCCGCACAGCGGCTCCGTCCAACGCCCCGATGACGATCAGCGTTTTGGCTGGTTACGATCAGCGAAATACGCAATGCGTCATAAACGTAACATATTCGTATGCCATAAAAGGCACGAACTCGTCGAGCTACCAGGGCTTTTTAAGGCCGGACCCACCCAGATCGCGGCCTTGACCCTCGACCAACCGACTGAGCAACATAAGGGATCGGCGCATGCGCGTACTGATGGTCTCCGACACCTATTTCCCGCGCATCAGCGGTGTAGCGAGCTCCATCCGAAGCTTCCGTGCTGGACTTGCCAGGCTCGGCCACGAAGTCGATTTGATTGTCCCGCGATACGGGGTCGACGACATGAACGAGCCCGGGGTGTTTCATGCTGATGCTTGGCGCATACCCTTGTATCCGGAAGAGCGCATCATGGCGCCAGGAAAACACGCATTTTGGGAACAATGCGGTAAGACGCTCGGCTATGATGTCATCCATATCCAGACACCATTCGTCGCCCATATTTATGGCCTGCGCCTCGCCCGTAAGTGGGGAATCCCGGTCGCCGTCTCATACCACACACACTTTGAGGCCTATATTGGGCATTACTATCCATGGCTCTCGAGAACAGGGGGGCGGGCTATGGTGCGCGCCATATCCCGCCGTCAATGCCAAAGCGCAGATGTAATCATAGCACCATCTACCGCCATGGCCCGAGTATTAGGGTCCTACGGAGTGCGAACGCGCATCGACGTCATACCGACCGGAATCGACATGTCATCGAGTTATGGAGGTGACGGATCAGATTTTCGGATTCGCAACGGCATAAATCTTACACGGCCCATAATACTCTATGCGGGGCGCCTGGCGCCTGAGAAAAATATCCCCTTTCTCCTCGAGGTCACAGCAAGACTACGAACCGCAATACCGGACATCCTCATGCTGATGGCGGGGGACGGTCCGGCACGGCCCGCCCTCGAGGCCTTCGTTCACGAACATCATCTTACGGACGCCGTCCGTTTTCTTGGTTATGTAGATCGTGACACCACACTCAAAGAGATATACCGGGCCGCCGATCTTTTCGTATTTGCCTCCCAGACAGAGACGCAGGGCATGGTCCTCTTGGAGGCGCTTGCCGCGGGGCTGCCGATTGTTGCGATATCGGCACTGGGTGTGGCCGATCTCTTAGCTAGCCACCAAGGCACGTGTAGCAGCAAGGCGGACCCGGATAAGTTCAGCGCCGCGTGCCTTGAGATTCTAAAAAACCCCGCTTTGCATGCACGCATGGCCACAGAGGCCGTTCAGCATGCGATGCGCCTGTCTCAGGATGCCATGTCGCGACGGCTCGGGGAGACGTACGCGGGGCTGGTTGGTGTAGCTGACGCCATACGGGGGGTCGCATAGGGAATGCCAGAATCTTAGGCATTCAAATATATGGGCTATGAGTTACTGGCTCGCTCTGGAGCGGAATCGCCGTGAAAATCAAGGTGAACCATGCCTAGATGCTGCGTAAAAGAAACCAATAACCACGAACACGACAGCTGGACGCCACTAATTCCGAATGATTAGGAGAGTGTTATGAGCGATGTCCAGTACCGCGCAATTTTCATATCAGACGTACACCTCGGTACCCGCGGATGCCAAGCGGAAAAGCTCCTTGATTTTCTGCGGGCTCATCCTTGTCAGCGGTTATACCTAGTAGGAGACATTATCGATCTATGGCGCCTTAAAAGCCGTTGGTATTGGCCACAAAGCCACAACACGGTCATTCAAAAAGTTCTGAGAATGGCAAGAAACGGGGTGAAGGTGTCCTATGTGTGCGGCAATCACGATCCGATATTCGAATTTCTCTCGGGACTCATTCCGGCGGGACAAGAGATAGGTCCTTTTGGGGACATCGCGATTCTCGATGAGTGTATTCATGAGACGGCTGATGGGAGAAGGCTCTGGGTTATCCATGGAGATCAGTTTGATGCCGCAATGCGCTACGCCAGATGGCTTACCCACCTGGGGGATCGTGGCTACACGGCTCTCCTTTGGATAAACCGTTATTTGCATAAAATGTTCCGCATTTTCGGAGTACGCTACCGCTGGTCTCTTAGCGGTTATGTTAAGTATCACGTCAAGAGGGCTGTGCAGTTTATCAACGACTACGAGTCACTGCTTGCAAGCGAAGCCATACGCCGCAACTACGATGGCGTGATCTGCGGTCACATTCATCACGCTGAGAAAAAGAGCATAGATACCGTGTCGTATTTCAACAGTGGAGATTGGGTGGAAAGTTGCACGGCCCTTGTGGAAAATGTGGATGGGCGTATGGAAATTATACGATGGACGGACGTTGCGGACATGGGCAGAAAACGAGCAGCCTAGCGTGGGCATCCTGTTATGTCATAGCGCACTACTCTGGGGCCCGTATCTATCGTATTGGGCGCGGTAAGCCGGCGGACGGTCGGCCTATCGTTTAGGCGTTTGGGGAAACGACATGAAGAGAGATCGCCATTATAAAACATGGTCTGTGGTTTGGCGGGTGCCATAGTTTTCAAAGACGCATAGAAAATGGTACGCCATGAAAGGCTCGGTGGCTGCTGGGCCGGCGGGTAGTTGTCGGAATATGCTAGCGGGTCTCATTGGAAGGATGGTCCATGGCGGATGCGGGCCCGGCTGGGTGGTCTTTATGTGGCGAAGGTGATTGGCAAAACGGCATACCAAGGCGTGGAGCGTGTCTTCTGCGCGCTCCACGCCGGCACCATTGGGAAGAAATGGCGTTGCTGTGTGGGCGCACGGCCCGCGTCCAGCGGGTGCGCCCCGCCCACACCGGTATGTCCTGCTAGTATCCGCCCTTGCGCATGCTCTCGGGCAGGCCCGCGATGCGCCCGGCCTGTTTCGATGGGTTGCCGGGAAACAGATCGAAGAGCGTCTTGTTATCGACCTTCCGGTCCGACCAGACTTCCTGCATTCCCTTCAGAATATGACGGTTGTTTGGCAGTTCGCCACCATGATTGAAGTATTGGTCGCGCAAGTACTCGATCACATCCCAATGATCCTGCGTCAGTGCCAGGCCGTCGCTTTTGGCGATCTCTACCGCGACATCCTTGTCCCAGTCGCCCTGATTGACGAGGTACCCTGTTTCTGTGGTTTCTACGGATTTTCCACCCACTTGATAGGCCATCGTGTCATCAACTCCCGAAAATAGTGTTGAGCCGCTAGGATTATTCCAATTATAAGTTTAGTACACCGAGTGTGCTTTTTACCGAATCGATGGCGCATTGTCTAATTGCGATATGCCAGGGTCTATGGTTATGAGGGGGGTTTATCTCTTAATGGATAGGACGGGAGGGTTACGCAAGGACAAAGGCGGCGTATGACCTGCCTCGATACGGTCTGGCGGCCGGCGTTGCGCAGCTGGGCAGCCAGGAGAGGGGCCCCTTGGCGGTTGTGCGACGAAATGCGCTGGCAGGCCCGTGCTGCGCTAGCCGGCCAATGGTTCGCGCGCCGGGCGCATAAAGGCACGCAGCGCCATCTCATCGATTGTGGCGCGGTCAATTTTGAGATAGGCCACGCCCTCATCAGGCGCGATCGCGACGTCGGCTACGCCGCGAATGGAGGTGAGTGCGGCTTTGAGGGCGTTGGCCTCCTGCGCATCCGATGCCTTGATCGGGAGGACATAGCTCGACAGGTACTGGGGTTCGGCCATTCCCGCCGCGGCCAGTAGCCATAAAAGTACCACCCCGGCGCTCGTCAGAATGGCGCCATGAATGCCCCAGGCCCCATAGGCGATGCCGCCGACTGTGCCGCCCGTGAATACTCCCAGGAACTGGGATGTGGAATAGGCGCCCATGGCCGTACCCTTCTGGTCCGCCGGTGCCACCTTGGCGACGAGGGAGGGGAGGGTCGCCTCAAGGATACTAAATGCCGTAAAGAAGATCAGCAGCCCCGTCGCCATGCCGAATACAGACCGGCCGGCGTAGACGTATGCCAGGTCCGAGAGGCCAAGAACGGCGATTGCGCCAAGCAGGATCTGACGCATCTTGCGCCGCCTTTCGGCGATGACGATGAAGGGGACCATGAGCAGGAATGCCAATACCATGATCGGGAGATAGAGCTCCCAACTGCGGTTTACGGGAACGCCGGTCACATGCGTGAGCAGAACGGGCAGGACCACGAAGTTCGATGTCAGCACGAACTGCATGATGAAGATACCGAGATCGAGTCGTAGTAGCTCCCGGTTTCTGAGGACGTTGCCAAATGAGGCCGCGACAACCCCGACATCGCGATGGTGGCTATGTGATCGAGGATTGGGGACGACACCGATGGCGACGCCCATGGCCAGGAGACCCATCACTGCGGTCGACCAAAATATCCCCGAAACACCGATCCAGGCGTTCAGGACGGGGCCGAGAATCATGCCTGTGGTAAAGGCAATACCGATACTGACGCCTATGGTGGCCATGATCTTTGTGCGATGTTGTTCGCGCGTCAGATCGGCGGCGAGCGCCATTACTGTGGATGACATGGCCCCGGCTCCCTGCAGGGCGCGGCCTACAATGACGCCGATGATGGTGTGGGACAGCGCGGCGACCGTGCTGCCGGCAATAAACAGCGTAAGCGCGAGCAGGATCACGGGTTTGCGGCCGATCCGGTCCGATAGCGCCCCCAGGGGGACCTGGAAGGTCGCCTGCGAGAGCCCATAGATGCCGAGGGCAAGCCCGATCAAAAGCGGGGTGTGACCTTTAAGTTCGGCGCCGTAGATGGTAAAGACCGGCAGGATCATGAACAGACCCAGCATACGAACTATGTAGATTGTGGCTAGGGAGTAGGCGGTGCGCCGCTCCTGCGGCGACATTTTGTCGTCGAGTCCCAGTAGGTCTTCTGGCATGGCAAACAATTTCCTTATGAGGACGTGGCCGGGCAGGGGGATGCCGTCCGGCCCTTCTGGCGCGACAAGTATAACCCGTAAAGACGGGGCGCCGAAGTCGCTTGATCGAGGCGGTCACGGGTCGCGGCCTAGACCCCTTGAGTGCGGCGCTGGGGCTTGATTTGGCGCGCAGCTTCGGGTCTCGCAATCAGTGCTGGCTGTCCGGGCCTGTCGTGCGGCCGGCCGGGGCGTGCGGGCGTATAGCGGGGTTGTCAGTGGCTCTACCATAGGGCGTGCCGTGCCGGTATCTTTAAAACGGGGGCGTTGGGCACTAGGCAGGGTTTCGGCGCAGGGCGCTTAAAAGGGGTGATCGATGGTGCAAGATGATGCGACAAGGCTTTTGAGGGCCGCGCGCGAGGCAATAGTGCACGCCTATGCGCCCTACTCAGGGTTTCCTGTCGGTGCGGCGGTTCTTACCGGGGCAGGCGACATTTTTGCGGGTTGCAACGTGGAAAATGCCGCCTATCCCTTAGGATTGTGCGCGGAGGCTGCCGCGCTCGGCGCCATGGTTTCGGCGGTTGGTGCGCAGCGTGTACGCGCGGCCCTGGTGGTAACGGCACGGCGCCATCCATCCTGGCCGTGCGGGGGGTGCCGCCAGCGTTTGCAGGAGTTTATGGCGCAAGACGCCATAGTCTATGCCGCCGGTTGCGAGGGCGAACCGATCAGTATGCCATTTACGCGGCTCTTGCCTTTGGCTTTCGGGGCCACTGATATCGCGTCGAGCATGAGGCCAGACCACGGCCTATGACCGGGTCGGTAGCCGCCCTGCGCGTTTGGCCTGCCTTTTCCGTCCTCGCCGGGCTGGCGGCCGCGCGCGGGCAACCTGTGATCTCCCGGTAGGTCCGCCCTTTTAGGGTGTCGCCCCCGCCTCGTAGGCGGCGAGTGGCGCGCCGTGCCGGCGGGCGTAGCGCCTCAGGTAACGCTGCACGGCCATATATGCGGCCTTGCCTCGTGAGGCGACCCACTCCTGGCGCATCTGCACGGGCCCAGGGACCTTAAGCAGGGTCGTTGGGGCGTAGGCCTCGCGCGCCGGTGGGGCAGTCCCCGCGCCGTGCGGATCGGTGTGGGCCCTGTACCACTGCGGGGACAGAATATGGCCCGCGGCGCCGGCCTCGCGGCGCAGGAGGGTGTAGTGCGTGCAGACACCTGCATTGAACGTAACGGGGACCTGCGATGGGTAGACGCGGGTCGGCCCAAAGTCCGGGTGTTGTGTCCAGATGCCGGAAAAGACGGCCGCGTTCTGATCCCACTGAGATAGTGGTGGGAGCCCGAAGACGGCTTCCGTGGTTTTTAGGATGTTCACCTGCGAGTATGAGCGGGTATCGAGCAGGCCGCGCCTGACCCATGGCCCCATGGCCAGCGCGAACGTGCGATGGGCATTGATATGATCCGCCCCGGATTGGGCATCGTCTTCGGTCAGAAAGACGACCATGTGACGCCATTGCGGCGTGGTCGATAGATAATGGATGAAGCGCGCGGTCGCGAGGTCGTTGTTGGCGACGTAGTAGTCCGGGCTGTAGTAGCACGGTTCGCGCCCGGCTGTGTGGTCATCAGGCAGCCAAATGTAGATAAAGTGCGGGAATGCCTGTCCCGGATGCGCCTTGAGCCAATGGATGGCCAGGGCCGCGCGCCGGGTATCCAGCAACATGCGGTCCCATCCAGGAAAGCTTGTCGCAAGGTGCGCCTTCATGGCGTGCGATATGGCGCCCTCGCGGGCGCGGGACACGAACTCTCCAAAGTCCTCGAACGATACGTGGTGACTCAGAAGGTCATTGAAGAGAAAGAGCCGGCCGGGATAGCTGATCCAGGGGTTGGACCATTTCCCCAGGGCCGAGAGGTTTTCGTAGATTGCGTAGGGATTGTCCACGCCAAGCGGGACGCCCCCCGTTCCTGTCGCCCCACCCGGGATCAGCGATTGGGTCCAGCCGGGGTTTGCCACAAAGCCGCGATGCGAGTAGTACTCGGGCCAGGTCCGCTGGACGAAATCAGAGTCCGAGGCCGCTGTGGTCCATTGGTGGCCTTGCGCCGTGACCTCGCCGTCGGCCATGAAATTCGCAAATAAGGTGTAGTGGTGCGCAAGACTATAAAGATTTGGCAACTCGCGCGGACCATAGAGGTCGAGCTGTGGGTCGGCATAGGGTCCGGCCGCCCGGTATTTGCCAAGGTCCTCGTCGAAGGTCTTGTTCTCGCGCAGGATGAATACCACGTACCGGATATGTTTGCGCACAAAGGCAATGGCCGCCTTGTCATCGCGTACCCGCGCCGCGCGCTCGCGGCGGGTAAAGCCGTCGTGGCGCAGCGCCAGCCGGGTCCACCGGGGAAGTTTTTCGGCTAATGCCGCTAGCCGCACTTTTTGCACGAGACCATCCATCATGTCGCCCACCCATTGATGGTGGATATTGGGTCCTGAACCCAGGCCCTTGGCCGCGACCACGTAGAGGGCGCGCGCGGTGGTGACAAGCGCCGTCGGGTACCATCCGGTGGGGATCAGGCCCAGGCGGCGGCCGGAATGCAGATTGAATACGGCAACATCATTGTTGCCGGCGTTGGCGACGAACAGCTGCCTGCCGGCAATCGCCAATGCGTCCGGATAGCTACCCGGCGGGGCACCCCGATAAGGGCTGTCGTCGATCCATCGCACGACCTTGCCGGTTGCGGTGTCGATCTGGGCGATACGATCGACATTGGCGAGCGTAACATAGACGTCCGCGCCTCCGTGGTCTGCAACCATCGCGGTGGGATGCAGGCCCGCGGCGGTGTCCGCGGCGGTGGCCGGTGGCCCGACCTCAATCCGGCCGAGGAGCGCAAAGCGGCGCGGATTCACGATCGCTACGGCATTGGCGCCCCATAGGCTTACCGCAAGACGCCGCCCGTGATCGGCAAGCGCCAGGGCATAGGGGTAGGGGCCGATATTGAGATAGCGCACATGCCCGGTCTTGAGATTGATGCGGGCGAGGCTATTGGCGAGCAGTCCCGTGACGTAGAGATGGTGGCCGCGCATACCGCGGGCTATGGCATCCGGGTAAAACAAGCGCGGCTTGCCGATGTGATGGCCCTGGTAATCGTAGGGGTACTGGGTCTTGGGGAATGGCTGCCAGGTGAGCGGGTAGCGGCGTATTAGCGTCAGCCGTCCACTGTTCTGGCGCAACGCCACGACGTCATTGGTAGCGCCGCCTGCGGCGTAGACAAGCCCATCGGACGCGGCGGCAAGCCCCTGAAAGAGGTTCTGGTGGCCAAGCACCAATGTCGAAGGTGCGGGGGCCGACGCACCCTTTCCATGGCCGCGGTAGGCCGCCAGCTGTCCAATGCGTACGAGGGTGCGGGCATCGTAGGATGTTATGGTCTGCGCGCGCGCAGCCCCGTTGGCAAGCACCAGGAGGTCGTGGCCGGATACCGCCACTGCCGTCGCCAGGTTCGGTGTACCGTTTATCCTGCCGACTGGGCTCGTCACGCGGCCAGTCGGCAGGATATGAGTATAGTTCGCGCGATTCACGGGGCTTATGATTACGGGCCGCGAGACGTCTCTGTCGTTGGGGATGGGCCGCGCCTGCGCCGTCAGGAACCCGCCGCCCACAGCGAGACCCAAACCCCATGCAGTCCGGATGACCACCACCAATCGCTTACGCATAATACCCCCCATGCAGGCGTGTGAGCCGCTCATGGCCGCGCAGCGTACCATCGCCCTATGTCGATTGTGTGGCAAAAACACCGCCCATAGGGGGCGCGACGGCGCGCCCCCTATTCGGACGTCGGGTGCCGCGCATTCCGCTTTTCTAAAACCGCACTGTCGCACTCCCATATACCGAAAACGGCATCCCCTCGAACACCGACAGATAAGGGTTCCCATAGTAGTCGGTGTTGCTGGTGGCGGCCACGACGTAATGGTGATTGAAGACATTGTCGATGTTCAAGGCAAATTTAATGCTTTTGACGCCGACCTCGTGGAGCGCAAGGGTATCGAACACGCCGATGTTGGTAACCGTGTAGCCGGGTATCTTGAGACCCCCCGGGACCCCTGCGAATTGCTGGTTCACATATTGTGGCCCGACATATTTGGCGTCGATGCGCGCGTGAACGGGGCCCAGGTGCCAGCCCAGGCCCACGTTCACCATGTTCTTCGGGACATTGGCAAGCGGCTGGCCGGCCGAGACCGGGCCGACGGCGCTGGAGTTAAAAGACGAGGTGAACACCGCCTGGTTGTAGGAGTAGTTGGCAAAGCCCAGCCAGCGGCCGACGAAGAGGCGCCCGAAGTGCTGCTCGAGGGTAAGCTCCAGGCCCTGATAGCGCGAGCGCCCGCCGTTGGTGGTGGTACTGAGCGCGGTCGTGGGATTGGTGACGGTCACGAAGGTGTTGGTGAAGTACTCGCGATAGGCATCGATGCTGCCCAAAAAGCCCGCGTGCCGGTAGCGGGTCCCCAACTCATAATCTGTAACGTATTCGGGCTTGATCGAGACCGGTACGACGACATACTGCCCAGCGGCGTTTTGTTCGGCGATGTTGTTGTAGTAGGCGCCGATGTTGGGGAACTTGATGTTCCGGCCCCAGGAGGTATAGAGACTAAAGCCCGGTAGCGGCGCATAGCTAAGGCCCAGGGTGGGCGAGACGAAGCGCTGGTTGTTGGCCACCGTCCCACCGATCGGGTAATAGATGCCGATGGCGTCCGAGCTTATGGTATAGGCATCGAGGAACTTGACGCCGGGGGTGATGTGGACAGTGCGATCAAAAAGACCCACGTCGTCTTGCGCATAAGCTGATGCCAGCAGGCGCTGGTCGTGTTCATACCAGGCATTATTATAGCCTGGAATCTGCGGCACCGGCGCCGATCCGTACCAGTATTCCGCAGAGCGCAAAAGACCGTAGGTGACGTTTCCGCCGATGGTTATGGTGTTGTGCGGGGCGAGGATCTTGAGGCTTGGGCTGTAGCCGAGGTCGCTCGATCTGTCCTCGTAGAGGTGATAGTCGGTGCCATTTAGCACCGACCCGAAGATCGCTGCCGGGTCGTATGTCGGGGGATCGGGATAGGAGCTCCAGAAGTCGTAGCCCGTGCCCTGATTGGGGAGATAGTAGGGTTGGCTTGCGCTCTGGCCGAAGGCCGGATTGCTGTAGGAGGTGCGCTGATAGGTGTCGCTCTGATAGAACACCTTGGAGTCCGTGATCACCATACGGTTGATAAGGCTTCGGGCGTCTATGATCGCTGTAATCTCAGTGTCCTTGTTATTGGACTGGTCGTAGTTCAAGGGCCAGTCGTAGGAAATTCCGTACTGGTCGACCAGCGGCTCGGGAACGCTATGCGGGGTATAGCCGGTGTTGCGATTGACGATCAGATAGGTCGAGATCCGTGAGCGTCCGCCGTCATAGGGCAAGAGCCCAGCGTAGTAGAAGTTGTTGTTCTGGTCTGCGGAGTTCTCGACCCAGCCGCGGCTCGTTTCGCGATGGAAACCGAACACCGACCGGAAGCCGTCGAGCGAGCCGGTGTTAAGAGTCGCGCCCCAGTTGAATGTGCCAAAGCTGCCATAACCGACTGAAAGCGATCCGCCACGATGGCGCGCGGGTTGGCGGGGCTCGTAGTTGATGGTTCCCCCAAGCGAATTATAGCCATTGACCGTTGGGTTATTGATGCCATTGTAGATCCGTATGCCCGAGGCATCAGCAAGTGTAAGCGGGATATTGTTGCGCAGCGATGCGCTATTGGTCGTACCGCCGTTGAACATATCATTCAACGGGATGCCGTCAAAGGTCTCTGTGAACTGGCCACTCGTAAATGCCCGGAAGGTGATGGTGCTGCGTACTCCGTTGGGACCGGTGCTAAACGCGTTAATTGATGGCTTTCGCGCGAGGATCGTCTGCGCGTTCTGCGCCGGCGAGGCATGGCGGATAGCCTGCGTTCCGATCGCATGCTCTGTATATGGGGCGTTTAGCGGGGCATGGGTTTTGGATAACGGGGATCTTTTTGCGTGCGCGCTCACTTCACCGATATTGACGGATGCGTTCTTTGCCAATAGTGGTGAATGATTTGCCGATATCGTGCCCACTTGAGCGTCGGCGATCACGGGGGTTACGGACAAGCCTAGGCCTATGGCCAACGCCAGAGGTGTCCGACGGAGTTGATGACCCTTGAGGCGAGTGTAGCGTAAGCCCTTATTCCACATATGTCCCCCGCTGTTAATAGAAAGTAAGAAGACAAGACCACCCGATGCATCTGGCTGTGCCATCGGCGCTTGCATCTTGGTGCGCCACCGTCTTATAGATCGCCGGCCACCCCCTATCATGGATGCCCGTTGTTGCAGGCACGTTAATGTGTGATGGCTATGCACCTCACGGGGCATCGCCGAATTCGGCGCCTGCGTTCAGGGGCATGTGCGACCATAATCAGTGGGCGCTAGCCATTGACGCCAACGCGTCCCTCATCGACGTTTTCGGCGCCCCGCCGTTTCGATGACGAGCGCTGCGTACCGCGCTCGAGAGGTAGGAACGCATGATTGGCCGTGCGGTCTTGCCGTCTAGCCATGCTCTGATAGGTCTCCGTGTGGGCACGAGGTCATGACATACGCTGGTAACCGCGCCCCCGTGCATAGAAAGTCCCGAACGGCCCCTGCAGTAGTTGCATAGCTTTCTGCCCCACCCGGCGGGTTTCCCATACGTTGTCTAAACCGGGGGCGGTGCTTTGTGAGGACGATCGGGGGTGGCTAGGAAAACATTCGCGCAGGCCGACTGCGGACAACTACGGCAAATGCGATCCGAGGACTAGCCATTGCGTGCAATGTGAACAGAGGCGGTCTCGGAAATCGCGCTGAATTAAGCAAGCACATGCCAAAACATCTGTGTGGGCACAGCGCCCGGGAGCGCGGCGGGCGCTGCTTGCCGGCTACGACACGAGAATGCGCTCAGAAGTGAAACGCTCTAGCGGCAAAACCAATAGCGTGGTGACTGTCTATGAAAGATACGACGTCCATGCGTGGCCAGAGTCCCAGCGAGAATAAACATAAAATCCTGCTGGAAATGATTGGCCATATCATAGGCAAGGAATAAGGTCGAAGGTCCTAGCGAGGCGCTGCCCATCGAGGGGGCAATGCATGCCCGCTTTCGGGGCGGGGGCTCCCCGATGCTGCAAGGACACGACGTTATGATGGCATTTATGCGTAGGAATAGCACATCGCCTGGTATGGCATGGTTAGTGCTTATAGCGTTGCGTACAACGTTGCGTTGGGTGATCAAACATATGGGGGTAGAAATGCCGTCAATCGCAATCTCTGTTGGACGTGCGTCTCGGAATATTTTTCACGCGGCACTCGCAGGCGCCATAGCGGCGGCCTTCCCGGGTCTTGCAAGCGCCCGCGCACGACCTATGGTTGTCGCTGAGCATGGAAAGGTCGTGAAGATTGCATCGGTCAGTAAAACCGGCAAGAAGCACAAGGGTCGTGGCCGGCCGGTCGTTATGGGTGGTGTCCACGGGGCGCCGGTGGCAAGCCTAGTCGCTGCGGCCTTGCATGGCGACGAGATGGCAGAGAATGCGCAGACGGTTCTAAACAGTATGCCAGGGACTAACGTCACTAGCACGAATCCCTTAGGCACGCGGCCCCATATCTCGGTCAGGGGTTTTTCGGGGACCCAACTTGGATACACTTTTGACGGCCTGCCGATAGGGGACCTCTTTAGCGGTGGACTGACGGGCGGCAATAATAATTACGCCTCTCTTTATAACCTCGTGCCGGTGACCTTGGGCGAGAGTTCGGGGATCAACGTCATTTATGGCCCAGCAGAGCCCTCGGTGGATTCCGTAGGCGGCATGGGCGGGACCGTGGAATACATGCCGCGTCTGCCGGGAAAGACGTTTTCAGCATCCGTGTTTGGCGGGTTTGGGAGCTTTGATACCAGGAACTATGGGGCGGAGGTGAATACGGGTGCGTCCAAGAATGGCGGCGCCCTGTTCCTGCGGGCCGCGCACCATAGTACGGGAAATTATCTTGAGAACTCCCCAGACCGCGGCAATTCCTTCTACGGGGCGTATGTTTTGCCTTCGCGGGGCGGCCGATCGCGGTTTAGTGCGATCGTTCTCTACAATAACAATTCTGGCTACATTCCGGCGCGCATGCCGGCTGCATTGCTTTCGCTTTACGGGCCCAACTACCAATGGCCGCAAAGCTTCACCTACTCCTATGGCCAAGCGACTCATGAAATGGTCGTCCTCGGCTACAAGACCGAAATGAATCGCTACATCCTGCTTGATAGCAAGGCCTTTTACGCCTATACCCGTTCCGATCAGCTCACGTATCAGAACCCGGCGGTGACGCCCACCTATGACGGGAATATCACATACTTTCCGTATGGTAATGGGGCGCCCTATAATCGGTATATCTATGTCACCCGGACCGCAGGCCTAAGCGAGGCCGTAAACCTCATGCTTGGGCCAGACACGGTGACATTCGGCGGCTTCGGGGCCGCCTCGATCTACCATTCGAGCCAGTACTGGCTCGCAAGTCCAGGGGCGGCCAGTGTGCCGGGTCAGAATGACGCCTGGGACGAGCATGCCTATCGGCTCTACGGCAAGATCTACGCGCAGGCGGAACTGAAATTCCTGGGCGCGCTTACGATCGTGCCGGGCGTGAAGGAGGAGTACGCCGATACCGCAATCAACGATATCCCGGGCGCGTACTATCCGGTTGGGGCAAGCAGCGGCAACAACTATACCGAGCCGTCACCGTATTTGGGCGCGTCTTATAAGGTGACCCGGGATGTTAAGGTCTATGGCAATGTCGCGCAGGCCTACAAGTTCCCCAATATCTCCGCATATTATTCGGCCGACTCGTTTGCTACCCCGACCTCGCCGCCACCTGGCATCTCGGTCCTTCCGGAAAGGGTTACGAGCTACCAGATCGGGGTGGCATTTCGCAGCCGGCGCACGGCCTTGGGTGCTGCGTTTTACCGCCAGTACTTTGCGCACACCTTTAGTTCGGTATATGACGCCACAAACGGCCTGACGTATGAGTACAATTACGGGGCATCGCGCTATACGGGCCTGGACTTGACCGGATCCTATAAGCCAGGCTATGGGCTTAAGATCTATGGGGGCTGGTCTTTGCAGAGCGCGCAATATACATCCAATGCCACCAACTCGTTTGGCAGCTCGGTCAGCGCCGGCGATCCCAGACAGTATACACCGCATTATTTGGCCAATATTGGCGTTGAAGAACGATACGCGCGCGTGACGGGCGCTCTCTGGGCCAACTTCGTGGGTTCGCAGGTAATCGGCACATCTGCCGGCGGCCCGACCACGGGTTCGGTGCCTGCCTATCGGACTGTGAATGCCTCATTGACCTACACCTTGCCCATACACGCCCCGGGCATCAAGTCCTTGAAGGCGTCACTCAACATCACCAACATCTTGAACAGTCACGCCTACATCTACGAGAAGCAGTTCATCTACCCAAGCGGAACCGGGACCTATAATGAGGCCGAGCCGATGATGCCGCGATTCGTGGGCGTTGAATTGACGGCCACATTTTAGGGATGGCGCCAGATGAGAGCCTCCGGCCGATGCGACAGGCCGGGGGCCATGGTTGGTGTCAGGGATGGTGCAAGACAAGACGGGCTATGATGCGCCGCGTGACGAGATAGGCATTGCGGGCGGCGAGTGATCCGGCGTATTCATCACCCTTGGCAATGATAGTGCCGACCGAGGTCGCAGGCGGCGGGACGTCGATGTCGGACACCGCGCGCACCGACAGGTAGTGGTCCTGAAGGCCGAAGGCGGCAAGGGCAGCGATGTCGCCTAGGTCCTCCATCGCGGTTGTGGCGTAGCGTGCGCTCCGGTGGGTATAGAGCGCGACGATGTGGCGGGCGATGCGCTGGTTTTGCCGTCCGATCCAGAAGTCGTCCCCCGAGACGTTGGCGCCTTGATAGACGCCTGGGTGTTTGTTTAGGCCCAAGGCGGCATCAAGCGGCCGCACAGCGGCGCTGTTGGCAAGCGGCATCGATCGGGTCGCGGAATAGGCGGCGGATAGGAGCCGCGGGGCCACACGATAGGCGAGCGTATCCCAGGGGTTGTGGGCATAGGGGGGCCGCGGTGGCGCCCAGGCCAGGTGTCCGGATCGGGTCAGGTAATGGTGGCCAAACCCCCACGAAACGATCCAATTGGCAAGATAGACGGAGCCGAGGGCCGCCTTACCCTGCACGCCGCCTGCGATGCCGCTGCGTATGAAGAGCGTGGCGCGCGTGTCGAGCGCCGGGTCGCGCACGATGGCGCTCGTGCGCACGGCGGCGTTGATCTCGCCTTCTCCGGTAATCGCCACGCATACGCGGTGCGCATCGCAGATCATGGGCCGGGGAAGTCCCGGAACAGGCACGATCCGGTTGTAGCGCCCGGTGGCCTGCCAGACACGAAACTCGGGAGGGAAGGCCGTGAGGACGACGGCCTGGGGGTGGTAAAGGGGCCCCGCCGATGCGAGCGGCGGTGCGCTGAGGATAGCGGCCAGGACTGCATGCCGTGTCCAATTCCTGCGAATGCCGGTCATGTCTGCACCCCCTGTGTTTTTTTGAAAGGTCATGGGCGCGGGCCCGTGGCGGTCTATCTGCACCCTAGGCGTCAAAGCCCCAAACACAGGCCATCGCTGCGTGGGTCATACGCGCCCAGCAGAAGGCCGCCGCTTGCGTCAATGGTGATCGCGCCCGCCTGCCCGGTGCCCGGATTCAGGGCCGACACGATTTCTATCGGATAGCCAAATTGCTGCAGATCCTGAATCGCAGTCATGTCGGCATTCGTCTCGATCTTAATGCCTTTACGCGTGTCAAGAAAGGTGGGTCCGACATGGATGCGCGGCCGTGCGAGGGCGGTAAACGGATCAAGACCGAAATCGACAATGCGTGTCAGGATATGCGCCAGTGCCTGAGGTTGCCCGTCACCGCCTTGCGACCCATAAATAACGCGCACCTTGCCCTGTTTGCGATAGAGCCCCGGACTGAGGGTGTGGAGTGGGCGTTTTCCGGGGGCCCAGGCATTGGGGTGGCCTATGGTAGGTGAGAAGGCTGCGCCCCGGTTATGCCACAAGACACCCGTGTCTCCGGCCATGACGCCGCTGCCGAAATCGAAGAATAGGCTCTGAATGAGGCTTACGGACCCTCCAGCCGGATCGCGCACGCCGATCCAGACGGTGTCTCCCGGCAGTGCCGGGTCCATGGCCTCCGGCGCGGATGCGCCCGCATCGTGATGGCCATGGACGGGTCCTTCGGAATGGAGCATGGCATGCACGGGCACGGGGACGAAGGTAGGATCCGCCACGAAGCGGTTGCGGTCGGCTAGGGCTGTTTTTATCGCCTCGATGAGCAGGACGTAAAAGCGTGTATCGTCGCCACGCGCTGGCGGGATCTCGAACCGGTTCAAGAGGTGCAGAATCTGCAAGGCCGTGACCCCCTGGGTAGGCGGGGGCATATTAAAGGCCACTCCGCCCCGATAGGAAACGGCTAGGGGCCTCACATAGAGGGCCCGCGTAGCCTTAAGATCCGCGCTTGTGACGACGCTACCCGCGGCACGAAGTCCGGCGGCAAGCCGTGCCGCGAGCGGCCCTTCGTAGAAGTGGCGGGGACCATGTTCAGCGAGTTCGCTAAGGGTGGCCGCGAGCGCGCCTTGCGTCTGCCGGCAGCCGGTTTCGCATCGTCCATGCGGCCCATCGAAGGTATCCTTGAAGCCGGGCTGGCCGCTTAATTCCTCGCGATGGGTCTTGTACCAGAAGGCTTGCGATTGACTTACAGCATAACCGTCCTTCGCGCGCGCGATGGCGGGTGCCATAATGGCCGGCCAGCCAAGCCTCCCGGCCCAGGATTCGCGACTGAACTGGTAGGCAAGTCCCCAGCTATCGACGGCGCCGGCGGTCGTGAAGGCGGCGGCAGGGCCCCGCTGCGCGTGTTCCGCATCTGGCGGTTTGGCGGCGGCCGCCTGTCCGATACCGAGGATGCCAAGCGGTTCGCCTTCGTCTTTGGCGACCAGCCAGCAGGCGTCGCCTCCCAGCCCCGTCATGTGCGGGTAGACGACGCACAGCATGGCGGCGGCCGCCAATGCCGCTTCTATGGCGTTACCTCCCGCGCGCAAAATGGTGAGCCCGGCGCCGGTGGCGTCCGGATGCGGGGTTGTGATAAGCGCGGTGCGCGACTGGGCTAGCATGGCGGCGCCGGGCTTGATGGCCGTGGCCGAGGGTTCATGAAGACAGGGTAACCGGCGATCCATGTGCCAAGCGGGCGCCGCTCGAGTTCGGCCATGGGGCCTTGCACGAGATCTTCGAACCATGCCTGCGGTGAGCGTAGGCGTGTCGCGCGCGGCATGAGTACGAAGTCGCCGCGCTTGCCCAGGCTCAAACTACCAGCTATTGCCCCGCGTCCCATGGCGTGCGCCCCGGCGATGGTTGCATAAAATAAGGCCGCCTCGGGTGTTACATGCACGCCAGCTGCCCGGTGCTGGCTCAGGAATCTCTGCATCACATGCAGCATGCTGTGACTGGGCCCTGCGCCCACGTCGGATGCCAGCGCAAACGGGATCTTGTAGCGCCACGCCGTGTCGAGGTCAAAGCGGCCGCTGTCTAGGGCCTCGTTGCTTGATGGGCAGTGCGCTATCCAGCAGCCGCGCGCCGCGAGACACGACCACTCCCGCTCGCTTAAGTGAATGCAATGGCCGAGTACCGTGCGAGGGCCAAGGAGTCCTGCCCGGTCGTAGACATCGGTATAGTCGGTGGCCTCCGGGAACAGGCGCTCGACCTCCCGCACCTCGGCCTCCGATTCGGCAAGATGGGTTTGTACGGCAAGCCCTTGATACCGCGCAAAGGCGCCCAGGGCGGCGAGATCGCGGGCCGTGCAATTGAGCGCAAATCGTGGCGTGACCGCGTAGTGGGCGCGCCCGATGGTGTCTGGCAAAACTGCGAGATCAGACGGCGGCTTGGCGCTCGCGGCCGTGAGGTCGGCGGGCGCGTTCGTGGTCATGATCACATTTCCCGTAATCCAGTCGCCGCGCCGTGCCTCATGGGCAATGCGAGCTGCCGCGGGGTGTGGGCTTGAATAGCTCATGCCCATTACCGTGCCGGCGGCAAGGCAGTCGGCAAAAAACATCTCCGCGCGCTCGCGCGCGAGCGCGGTATCGGCGTAGCGCGCCTCTTCCGGCCAGATGTGGGTCGCAAGCCATGGCAAGAGCGCCTGGGCATAGTGCCCGCGGACGGCGTGCTGAACCCAATGGATATGGATGTCGGCGAAACCGGGCACTATCACTCCATCGAGTTCGATCGGTTCCAGGGGATGGCTCTTAACAACTTCGTCGAACCGTCCAAGGGTGCCGATCGCGCCGTCTTCGACAAGGAGACCGCCATCATCCAGGAATTCCCACGATTGGGCATCGATCGGATTGAGAATGGCGGCGCGAAACAGGGTTCTCATAAGGCGATCAGGCCGGCGAGCGCCGAGCGCAGGTTGGCGGAAGGGGCCGTGGCGCCGAATATCCCCCCCTGCATGCTGATCATGGTGATCGCGGCCTCATAGTGGCGCTTCTCTGTGGCGCCCGTGCAGTCTGTCAAAAGCAGGCATTCGAACCCCCGGTCGTTGGCCTCGCGCATAGTAGTATGCACACACACGTCGGTCGTGATCCCGGTCAAGATCAAGTGAGTCACGCCCAAGGTCCGCAGGATATGCTCGAGATCGGTTGCATAGAAGCTTCCTTTGCCGGGCTTGTCGATTACGATCTCGCCTGGCGCGGGGCGCAATTCCGGAACGATCTCCCAGCCTGGCTCGCCGCGCACCAGTATCCGCCCGCACGGCCCGGGCTCGCCGATACCTGGACATACATTACGGCTGCGCCACCGCTTGTTGGCCGGAAGGTCGACAAGCTCCGGCCGGTGTCCCTCGCGTGTGTGTATAACGGTCATGCCGGGGACCTTGCGCACGATTTCGAGGGTCTCTTTGATTGGCCCGATGGCCGACCGGGTCAGGCTGAGGTCGTAGCCCATGGCATCCACGTAACCACCCTTTCCACAGAAATCGGTCTGCATGTCGATTACGAGAAACGCAGTCTTGGTGGCGTGCGCCACTTTATCGAATGGCCAGACATAAGGCGTCGCTTCGACATGGTATCCGGTCATTGTGCCCTCCTAGGATATTGGGTTGTCATCAATGAAGGCAACCGGACTACGCCATTGTATGAGTACGAGGCACCCCTCCTCGCTCTGCACAGAATGACTGGTTCCAGCTGGGTTGAAAATATAAGAGCCGGCCGGGTAGTCACCCTGCTCGTCAGACTGGCTGCCTTGAACCACGAAGATGTGCTCATCGCCGGTGTGGACGTGCATGGGGACGCACGCGCCGGGGATATAGGATAGGAGCGCGATGTGCAGATCCGGTCCCTTGAAAAGATCTCGAATACGCACCCCAGGCCGTAACGGCCGCCATTCGGACGTGTCGGTCGCGCTATCCTGCGGGCCCAGAAAATAGCGCGATGGCTCATGCGCGGACGGCCCGCTCGCATCATAGAGGTGGGGGCTTGCGGCACGCGCCCGCTTTTTTGGGTGCTTCATCTGTCCCATAGGTCGGTCTCAAGCCAAAATTAAAGATGCGGCGTCAGGTCAGTCGAAGCAGTAAACGTGCCAATCCGAAAGGCCCCGGGTGGCAAGTCCTTCCCGCTCCATGTGCGCCCCGCGTCCCTGCAGGCTCACCGTTTTCGTGCATTGGAGAAATGCTCGTGCCCTAGCAGGGGGCGCGGTTTTATCTGGCAAGGCCCAGCGCGTGTGCGTGATACGCGTGCGTCATGTGCAGTGAGCGGGAAATTTTGCTTGTTTCGGGCCGGCCCCAATAGGGCAGCGCGATGTATACAAGATGCCGTTAAGGAAGGTCCTGCCGGCGGCCGCGACGGCACGGAAAATGCTGTGTACACATCGATGCATGACGACGATAGATCCGGGGCAGTGCCTTTTAAGGAAGCCCCATTACGGAAAGACGGGACCGAGAAGGTGCGCGGCACGGCGCGCTACATCGCCGATGTCCGCTATCCGGGGATGCTTTATGGCGCGACGCTGCGCACGCGGCTTCCCGGAGGGACGGTGGTATCGATCGATTTCGATGAGAACATAGCCTGGGATGAATATGTGGTCGTGACCGCAAAGGACATACCGGGCGTCAATGCCGTCAAGATGATAGAACAGGATCAGCCGGTCCTTGTGGAGGCCCAGTACCGGCATGCGGGAGAGCCTGTTATGCTTGTGGCCCATCGCGATCCACAGGCCCTGGGCACCGCTTTGGCCGCCATTCGCATCGAGGAACGCGCCTGTGATGAGGGACCGGTCTTTACCATAGAAGAGGCCTTGCGGCCAATGACCCGACAGATTGTCGCCGGCAACGTCTACCGGGACTACTGCATGGAAAAGGGCTCGGTTGCCCGGGCGCTAGGCGAACCTTGCCATGTGTTCGAAGGCGAATATCAGACCGGGGCGCAGGAGCATCTTTACATCGAGCCGCAGGGAATGATAGCGCGCGTCGAAGAGGGCGTATTGACGGTCGAGGGGTCGCTTCAGTGTCCATATTATGTGCATGCGGCGCTGGTCTCCATGACGGGTCTTTCGGCCGATCAGGTGCGTGTTCTGCAGTGCGCAACCGGTGGGGCGTTTGGAGGCAAGGAAGAGTACCCATCGCACATTGCCTGTCATGCGGCACTGCTTTCCTTGAAGGCCGGCGGGCGGCCTGTGGCGCTTATCTACCAGCGGGCCGAGGATATGGCGGTGACACCCAAGCGCCACCCTTCGCGCACGCGCGTGCGTCTCGGGGCAGATGGCAACGGGCGTTTGCGATTCATCGACATCGACTTCGTGATCGATGGCGGCGCTTATCTGACCTTGAGTCCGGTCGTGTTGTCGCGGGGTATGATCCATGCCGCCGGCCCCTATCGCTGCGACCATGTCAGGGTGCGTGGCCGGGCGGTTGCCACAAGTCATCCCCCATTTGGCGCATTTCGCGGATTTGGCGCTCCACAGAGCATTTTTGCCCTGGAGACCGCCATGGATGGTCTTGCCCGCACCTTGGGTATGCCCCCGGAGGTGTTGCGCGCCCGTAATGTCCTTGTCCCTGGCGACTTATCGCCGGCAGGCCAGGGGATCGAGGGGCCGCTTGATATGCATCGCGTCATGGAGGAGGCCCTGGAGGCCAGCCAGTACCACGCCAAGGTCGCACGTTGCCGGCAGTGGAACGCGCAGGGTCAGGCGAGCCGCCGAGGGATGGGGATTGCCACCTTCTATCATGGGGCGGGGTTTACGGGGAACGGCGAACTTGCGCTGCGCTCGCGCGCCGGTCTCCGTGTGAGCGCGGGCGGACTCGTGGAGATTCTGACATCGACGACCGAGATGGGGCAGGGGATGCAGACGACGCTCTCCGAGATCGTGGCCGAGGCCTTGCAGATCCCTTATGAAGGGGTGTGCGTGGCGAGGCCCGATACCCGCGACGTGCCCAATTCTGGTCCTACGGTTGCGTCACGGACCTGTATGGTCGTGGGAAGGATCCTCGCGCAGGCGGCATATAAGCTCATTGCCCGGCTGCGCGCCGGCGCAGCCCTGCCATCCGCCTACGACTACGATGAATTTTGTGCGGCATGCGCGCGGCTCCATGCCTCCGGAGATGTCGCCACGGTCATGGCAGACTATCAGCATCCCGTGGACAGTCAGTGGGATGAATCGACCTTCCAGGGGAGCCCCTACCGAAGCTTTGCGTGGGCCTGTTATGTGGCGGAGGTCGAGGTCGATACCACGACAGGGGAGGCGCGCGTGCTCGATTTCACGGCCGTCCAGGAGGTCGGGCGGGTCGTGCACCCGACGGTGGCGGCGGGCCAGATCGAGGGCGGCGTGGTCCAGGGTATAGGTTACGCGCTGTTCGAGGAGGTGCATTTCGGAACCGATGGCCAAATGGCCAACAACCGCGTGACGAACTACATTATTCCCACGAGCGCCGATGTCCCGCCTATACGTGTGCTTTTCCAGGAATCCCGCGCGGGCGCGGGCCCGGGCGGAGCGGCCGGTATCGGCGAGTTGCCCATGGATGGGCCGGCGCCAGCCATTATCAATGCCATCAATGCCGCACTTGGCACCGAGATCCGGCATGTGCCGGCCATGCCGGAGCATATTCTGGCGGCGATGGATCGGGGGCACCTATGACGGTGTCATGCCGTTTTACCGTGAACGGGTCGCCGGTCTACGGGCATTTCGCGCCGATGCGCCGCCTGCTCGACGTGGTGCGCGCCGAGTGCGGATTGACCGCGACCAAGGAGGGCTGCGGGGAGGGTGAGTGCGGATCATGCGCCGTCTTGCTTGATGGCGCGCTCGTCAATAGTTGTCTTGTGCCGATTGCCGAGGTTGATGGCCGCGAGGTGACGACCCTCGAGGGCCTGCGCACAGATGACCCCTTGTTTGCGGCATTTGCTGCTTCCGGTGGAACGCAATGTGGTATCTGCACGCCCGGTATGATCATGGCGGCGCGCGCCTTGCTTAATGACTGTCCGCACCCCGACCTGTCCGAGATCCGCCGGGCGCTGTCAGGCAATCTGTGTCGGTGCACTGGTTACACCGGGATCTACGCGGCGATTCGCGCGGCGGCGGGACAGGGAGGGGAATGACCGTGTCCTGGCACGCGCCAAGAAATCTCGATGAGGCGCTGGCGTTGCTAGCCGAACGCCCGGGTCTGGTGCCGTTTGCCGGCGGTACGGATCTTATGGTTGGGCGCCAGACGCCTGCCTGCGGCCGCCAATATTTGAGCCTTGCCCGGCTTACCGTTTTGCGGGGCGTGCGCGAAACCGCCTCGGGTGTCGCGATCGGGGCGCTTACAACCATGACCGAGATCGGCTGCCATCCCTACGTTTGCCGGGACTTACCCGCGCTCGCGGCCTCGGCGCGGGCAACCGGCGCGATCGCGATTCAAAACCGCGCAACCCTCGCGGGCAATATCATGAATGGCTCGCCGGCGGCCGATAACCCCCCGGCCTTGCTGGCCTATGGGGCAGAGGTCGTACTCATGTCGGCGGCGGGCTCGCGGCGCGTCCCTTATGAGGACTTCCATGGCGGGTACAAGCAGACGGTATGCCGCCCGGGGGAGATCCTGACAGAGATTCTCGTGCCGGTCCCTCCGCCGGGCGCCCGCCATTATTTTCGAAAGGTCGGGGCAAGGCGCGCCCAGGCGATCAGCAAGGTTAGTCTCGCGGCCCTGCTCGTCGGCCGTCCCGGATCTTGGGAATGTGTGCGATTCGGGTTTGCGAGCGTGGCACCGATCCCAATCCTTGCCCGGACGCTAGCGGTTGCCATTACCGGCTCCGACCGTGGCCTGCCGGACGACGCAGAGCTCGCCATCGCGCTAAGCCGCGACATCATGCCTCGTGACGATATCCGGTCGACAGCAGACTATCGCCGGCGGGTCGCGATGAATCTGGTGCGGGAGGCCCTCGCGCCCTGGACACGTCAAGGGGGTTCGAATGCTAGTGCCTGAGGAGAAATCTATCTTTCCGGTGCCGATCGTGGACGCCACGGCTGACAACATAAAGGACTACGGCGTCATGATAGGCGCCGATGTTCACAGGCCGGGCCTTGCCATCCCGTTCTATGCAAGCGTCGAGGAGGGGCAAAATCTGGAGTTTTCCTACCATGGGCGGGCGGTGGTGCGCACTGCGCGCATCAGCAAGCGGTCCTCGGACCTCATATGGTTCGAACGGCACATGCGCATGACGCAAATCTTCATAGGGCTTGGCGATCAGCCATTTGTCATGGTGCTGGCCAGGCCAAACCATGAGTCGGGCCGCGACGTTCCGGACTTCGCGGACATGGTGGCGTTCCGAATGCCCGCAGGCCACGGGGTCATGATTCATAAGGGAACATGGCATGACTTTCCAATGGCAATCGATAAGCCGGTGACGGTGTTTACCGCAAACTCCGAGGAGGTCGTGAACGCTCTGTGTGCGGTCCCTGGTCCTCAGGAGATCGATAACGGTGACGTCTTTAAGATTAATATCGCCGCGCGCACCGGACGAACTCCGAGGGTCCCGTTTTGATGCGCGCCGATGTCCATTCATTTAGCGCGTCGGCGCCGGATGATGTCGAAGGGCTTACGCAAGCCTTGCGGGACCGTCGTATCGTAGCCGCCGACATCATCGCTGTGATCGGTAAGACCGAAGGAAACGGGGCGGGCAATGATTTCACCAGGGCGATGGCCACAGACGCATTCACGCGGCTATTGGCCGGTAATCTCGGGATTCCCGAAAGCGAAGTGGCATCACGGATCATGCTGTCGTTTTCCGGGGGCTCGGAGGGTGTGATAACACCCCATTATCTGGTGTGCACGAAACACGCATCGGCACCGCCAAGCGAGCCCGCGGCGCGCAAGCGCCTGGCGCTTGCCGTAGGCCGCACGCGGCCCTTCGATCCCGCGGAAGTGGGCACCATGGCAATGCTGCGCGAGACCGAAGCGGCGGTGCGCCGGGCGATGTCAGAGTTGCGCGTGCCCGCAGACGATATCCATCTCGTACATGTCAAGGCAGCCCTGCCGGCCGCGGAAGCCGGGGCCGCAGGTCTTCCGCGGTGCACCATGGCCCAGGCGCGGGCCGCCTCGGCACTGGGTGTCGCGGCAGCCCTTGGCGAAGTCGACGCCGATGAACTGACCGCCGATGCTATAGGTGTGCGCCGGGATCTCTATTCGCGGGTTGCCAATGTTTCGGCCAAACCAGGGTTGCGTGTCAGCGAAATCCTCGTGTTCGCGAACTCGCCCTATTGGAGCAGTCCCTGCCGGATCCATCATGCCGTCATGCGCGACATCATCGATATCGAGCCGGTGCGCGTGCTTTTGGCATCCGCCGGCCTGTCGGCGTGCGGCCAGCTTGCGCCCGAGCAGACGCGTCGCATCCGTGCGCTATTTGCCAAGTCTGATGCCGACCCGAGCCATATGATACGCGGCCGCCGCCATACCATGTGGAGCGACGAGGACTTCAGCGACATGCGGTATTCGCGGTGCGTGGTCGGTGGTGTGCTAGCGGCCCTAACGGGGACTACTGCGGTTTATGTCTCCACGCGTGCCGAACACATGGGGCCATCCGGAGGGGGTCCTGTGGCGGTGATTGTCGATGATGAGTGAGCCAGACCCGCTTATCGAGGTCATCATCACGCAGGTGGCGGGATCGGCGCCCACTGCGATCGGCGATTCCCTGCATTTGGGCGTGTCCGGGTGGCGCGGCTCAGTGGGTGGTGGCGCGCTCGAGGAGGCCTTGAAGGTCCGCGCTGTGGCGTGCCGCAGGCAGGGGGCGGGGGCGATCGTAGAATTCCCCCTGAATTCCGAGCGCGACCAATGTTGCGGGGGCCGTGTGACAGCTGTCATTTGCGTGGTGCCGCGGGCCGAGGCGGGATGGGTCGAGGATGACGTGCCGCGCCTCTATGGATGGGATCAGGGCAATCCGCCGCACCTCATGGGGGCATGGTGTCGGGGTCTATGGCAAGCAGGTTCAGCCTGCGGCGAGCCCGATGTAGCGGCGCGTGAATGGCCCACTGGCCTGTGCACGTGGAAAGGACGGATGTATTTTGTAAAGCGTCCTGCGCCCCGGCATCCGCTCTGGCTTTTCGGTGCCGGCCCTGTTGGCGCGGCGATCGCGGACATGGCGTGCCGCCTCGACTATGATGTATCGGTTTTCGATGCGCGGCCCGAATGGAACGCCGCCTCGCGGTTTCCGCCCGAAGTCGTACGCCATTGCAATGCCATGCCGCCTGCGGATGATACCGGCCTCACGCCTGCGGCGCTTGTGATGACCTATAGTCATGGCCTCGATCTTGCGATCGCCACCACCCTGCTTGCGCGCAGGGCCGCCTATGTCGGCGTCATCGGCAGCCGCACGAAGGCCGCCCTTTTCAAGAGGCGGCTAAAAGATCAGGGGTTCGGCGAAAAGGACCTTGCCCGGCTGCATATGCCAATGGGGGTCCCGGGTCTTGGCAAGAAGCCCTATGAGGTGGCGGTGGCGGTCCTTGCCGAACTCTTGCAGGCCCGTCAGGGGGAAGGCCCGTGATGGCCGTAGTGCTGGCGGGGGGGCGATCGTCCCGCGCGCGCGGCCACAAGGCCTGCCGGCGCATTGCCGGCCGCCCCTGGCTTCATCATCAGTGCCGCCATTTGCGTCGGCAAGGATTCCGGCAGGTGCGGGTCGTATTAGGCTTTTCCGCTATGAACACCGCGCGCTGCGTGCCTCCGGGCGTGCGGCGGATCTGGAACCGGAATAGGGCGCTTGGGTCATTTGCAAGCCTGCAGGCGGGAGTGCGGGCTGCGCGCGGCGGTGTCCTCGTGGTGCCGGTAGACGCCTGGCCCGCGGCACCCTCCACGCTCTATCGCCTCCGCCAGGCGCTGCGCGGGGCGCCCGCCGCCGTGCCCGCGTGGCGCGGGCAGGGAGGACATCCCGTGCTGCTGTCTGGCCAATCGGCGGCAATCCTTGCCGCGTCCCCGTTGTCCGGCACCGCGCGCTTAGACCGCGTGCTTGCGGCGGTGCCTGCGCGCCGTATTGCGGTGCGGGACCGGTCCGTACGGGGCAATATGAACCGCCGCCGGGACTGGCTGGTCTATTTGCGATGCCGAAATCTACGGAGGCCCCTATGGACAGGCTAGCCCCGCGCATCGGCGCGGCTGCTATCTATGAGCGTCTCAAGGAGATGATCCTTAACTTCGAGATCTATCCTGGAAGCCGCATCACCGAGTCTGATATCGCATCGCATTTCGGGGTGAGCCGGACGCCCGTGCGCGAGGCACTGCAGCGGCTCGCTCAGGAAGGCCAGATTAGTATCCGCACCAAACAGGGATGCTTCGTGCGCCAGATCAGCATATCCGAACTGTCGCAGTTTTACCGAGTACGCACCGCGCTCGAATGCCTGTCTTTGGAGATCGCAGCACGATCCATGGCAAAAGACGCACTGCGCGCCCTTGCCGACGAGTGGGATCCAGCGCGATGCACGGCTGCCCCCACGGACCTAAGCCGCATGGTGGAAAAGGAGGAGTCCTTTCATATGACGCTAGCCTACGGCGGGGGGAACCGGGCGTTGGCAAAACACCTGGATGACATCAATGAGAGGATCCGTGTCATAAGGCGGCTCGACTTCACGGCCGGATTCCGCGTCGAACGGACCTATGAAGAGCACAACCGCATAGCGCACCTGCTTTTGGACGGAGATGTCTCCGCTGCCAAGTCGCTCATGGCGGATCATATACAGCGAAGTGAAAAGTTCGCGCGCAGCGTGACGCTCGAACAGCTCGCCCGCAACGATGCCAAGACCGCGCAGCTCGCTACCAGATGACAGATCCTCGATGCGCGCATATGGTGCGGTCTTGTATACAAATGCCCATGGGCGGGCCCTCAAGCGCTTAAGGGCGAGGGCGGTATCCGGGCGGCCTGCGCGCGGGTATGCGATTTGGCGACCGAAATCTCTTGAAGGCTCCGGGAGGCGTTTGGCACGAAACATGCTTTGTGTGCATGCAAGGATGTATTCATGCCCGGCGATGGGATGGCCATAGCCTGGCGTTCGAACAGAGTGCGGCCAGGGTCCTCAAAGGTCCAAGCGAAGGAGACAAATATGGTAGTTCTGCAATATATCGTCCATCTGGCCAATTACTCGGATGGCGTGCTGTACGTTTTGGCGCTCGTGATGACGCTGGAGATAGCGGTTATCATCGACAGACTGTGGTTTCTGCGGCGGGGCCTGAGGAAAGGCAAGGAGGTAATTCAAGACATAGCGCGGCGCGGTAGGGTGCAGCGCGAAGACCTCAAGGAGATCGTCGAGCGCTGCGCGGATCTCCCAGAGGCGCGCCTTGTCGAGGTGGCACAGCGTTATTTCGGGCTTATTCACCACTACGGGAGTGCGCGCGGCGAGGCGTTTGCCAATCGTCTCGATGAAGCCATTTTCCTGATCACGCCGACTCTCGACAAGAGGCTGTGGCTTCTTGATACGATAGTGACGCTTGCACCTCTTCTCGGACTTTTTGGGACAATCATAGGGATGTTTCACGCATTTTCCATATTGGCCGTACCGGGCCATGCGCCGACATCAGTTACGGCGGGCGTGGCGGATGCCTTGATCGCCACCGCGACCGGGCTTTTTATTGCCATGGTGGGTCTTATAAGCTTCAATGCGTTCAATAACGCCATAGAAAAAATCGAGCACCAACTTGAGTCTTTGAAGGTTCTCTTGCTAAATCGCATGGATGGTGCGCCCGTATGGCCAGAAGACGGTCAGGTATGGCCGGAACATGGTGAAGACCGGCAGCAGGCGGCCGGGCGAGTGATGATCTAGGGGGGCCTATGACGCCACGCACGAGGCGACGCAAAAGGGGCAGGGTGGAAATCATCCCCATGATTGATGTCATGCTGTTTCTGCTCGTGTTTTTCATCATGATCACGATGCAGATGATCTCGGACCGCGGTCTCCACCTCAATCTGCCAACCTCGAGTCAGGCGCAAGCATTGCCGCGGCCGCATTTCGTCGTTAACGTGAAAACACCGGGTGAGGTGATCGTAAACGGCAAGCATTACGGCCTGGCGTCGCTTGTCACCATGCTGCATTCGGATGGGGATCCTGCCAAGACCCAGGTGACGATCGCAGCCGACAAGAAGGTGCCGTTTCAAAAATTCGTGCAGGTCATGGACGCGTGCCGCAAGGCCGGCGTGAGCCAGATCGGGATCGCGACGGAGCCTGGACCATGAACGGGGGTGCCCGGCGGGCATGCAGAAGGCGCGCGCGGGGGAATGGGGGGCAAGGGCGCGGGGGGCCGGTATGAGTGTCTTGAGCTGGTCCGGCGGGCGTGCGCAAGGCAGTGACGATAGCGATGAATCGCGGGTGTTCGCATATGCCCTGGCCGGGGCCCTGGTATTGCAGGCGGCGCTGGTCGCGACTGTGGCGTTCTGGCCGTATCGTAAACCCCAGACCGTACTGCCAAGCTCAATCGCAGTCGAGATGGTGACTTTACCCCGGCCTGCGCCATCTGCGCCCAAGCCCAGGCCTCGGCCTGTGGTACCGGTAGTCCATAAGGTCGAGCCCAAGCCGCTTGTGACCAAGGAACGGGCACGCGAAGTGGTGCCGCCGCGCGTAAGGTCCAAGGTGGCCCCAAGGTCCATGCCGATAACGAAACCCCGAAAAACCGTGCCGGCAGCCAGTCCCTCGCCGCAGATGATCGCATCACTCATGTCGCGCTATGTAGGGCTTGTCAGGCCCATGATAGAAGGGCACCTGCGCGTGCCGGCCCTGCTCAAGGCTATGGGCATGTCCGGGCATTCCACGATAGAATTTCGCCTGTCGCCGCGCGGGCGCCTCCTGTGGGCCAAGGTCCTTGTGCCAAGCCGCATCCGCGCCGTGAACGCCGCTGCGCTCGCGGCCGTCGAGGGCAGCCACTACCCACAGTTTTTGCGGCATATGCCGAGACGGGATACGACCTTCGAGATCACCGTACACATCAGCGGGGACGGTTCGTGACCGGCAGTGGAAACGGGGAGGACAAGCTATGACACGCGAACGGCATTCTCTGGGCGCGACCGGCACAGACCAGCGCCGCGGGTCGGTGTGGGGGGTGTTCTTCATATGGCTTGCCGCCACCATGACGGCCTCGACCATCCCCCTGGGAGGCATTATGGCGCAGATGTTTCCCGGGGCGCCGTTTTTGCCGGTGATCCTGGCGGCGTCTGGGTTTTTCCTGCTGGTCGGCATCATAAGCATCCCGGGATTTGTCTATGGCCTGCCGACGATGGTGGTCTCAGAGCATCTGTTCGGCGCGCGGGTCAATCGCCTGATATCGGCGGCCAACTGGCTTTCCCAGGTTGGGTGGGAGAGCGTCGTACTGGTGATCGTCATCTATATCGTCCGCAGCCTGCTGTTTCCCGGGGACACGGTGTACCCGCTGAGTGCGACATTGACCGCGCTTGTGGTATCGCTGTTTGCCAACTTCACGGTGCCACTTTTGGGGTACCGGGCGATCGTGGTTTCGCAAAAGGCCGGGGCCATCGTGTTGATGGTCTTTTCCGTGGTGATTTTCCTTCACATCCCCGCGAGGAATAGCCTTATTCTGGGGCATACGGTCATGTCGGGCACTACGCTGCGCGATGCCCTCGGGGCCCTGTCCCTGGGGCTCATGGGCGGCGCCTTGTCATGGACGATGTTCTCCTCGGACTATTCGCGGTTTATGCGCCCGGGGACATCGCTTGCGCGCGTGGCCATGGCGCCGGCCATCGGGGGATTTCTTGGGAATTTCGTTATTCTTCTGGTGTCTGTGGCCCTCTATCAGGCGGGCGGGGTCGCATTCGGGAAAGACGGTATTGCATTCCCGCGCGGCATGTTCCATAGCGAGTTTTTGTATTACGGTTTTTGCATATTCGCGGTTATCGGACTGCTCGCCTCAAACTTTCTCAATGCATTTAGCTCGGCCTTCAGTCTCGCCGTTATGCTGCGCCGCGATTTGAATCGCCGATTATCGACCTTCGTAGACGCCTCCATAGGGACAGCGATCGCCGTGTGGATTCTGTTTTACGCACCGACCTTCCTCGATGTATTTGAGGTCTTTCTGTCGCTTATTATCATTGTCGCTGCTCCTTGGACTGGCGTGGTCGCAGTCGAGATCCTGGCAGATCGCATTGGCGGCGGCCTGCCCGCCGATCCGGCATCGTGGCTTGCAGGCCGCCGCCGGCGAACGGTAGTCATGGCGGTGGCGGTTGCGGCAAGCGCGCTTTTTTCGAGCAACCCGCTATGGACCGGTTATGGCGCCCAGGCGCTTGGCGGCGTCGACATTTCGCCGCTTGTGGGACTCATCCTTGCGGCGCTGCTGACGGGGGCCGCGCGCCTCGTGCGGGGTGCGGGCGCGCAGGATGGGCTTGATCCGGCCAACGCCGGCGCGCAGGCGTTGCAGGGGCCCTCGCGATGACGGGGCTGGCGCAGCCCAGGCCTAAGCGGTGCGGCTGGGGGCGGTGGTACGCTAGGGCGCCTGCCAACAGCGCGCGCGGTGCCCGTGGCCCCTTATGTGCTCACATGGGCGGCACTTGCCGGAGGAGCGTGCGTGCGAGGCGCACCCGAATACCACTTTGCGCATATCGATGATGCGGCCGCGCTTTCGGGCCTCATCATCGACGCCTATCGCGGGACCGGCCCCGTGAAGGGCTGGACGAGCGAGGCCCATCTGCTGGGCGGGCAGCGCATTGATGCGGGCACGCCGCAAGAGATTTTGATGCGCGATGACAGCCGTATCCTGCAGGTGGATTGGGATGGGGCGCTATGCGCGTGTATCCATCTCGCGAAGACCTCGCCCAGTCACGTCGAGTTCGGACTTTTCGCGGTGCATCCGGCCCTTCAGGGCCGCAGCCTGGGTCGATCGGTCATGGAGTACGCCGAGCGATGGGCCAAGGCGACGTGGGGCGCGCGCGGAGCCCTGCTTACGGTGATCGATGCGCGGCGGGATATTGCGGCTTGGTATCGGCGCATGGGTTACGTATTTACCGGCGAGCGCAGGGCACCCCATACGGCGAGGAGCGCTTTGGTATCCCTAAGCGGCCGGATCTGGTGTTTGCGGTAATGCGCAAGGATTTGCGCGGCCCTTGATGTCTTTGGCCGTGGCCCCGGGCCGGCATGTCTTGTCAGGCAGCTCATCTGGACTATTCTTATAGGGGAGGGGGCGTGCCCTGAGCCGGACGATGCCAGATGACAGATGGGGGGCGGGAGATGGGCGGCGATCCGCCGCCACGGCGGATACTGGTCGTCGATGATGACGACGGATTACGCGCCGGACTCGCCATTGGCCTAAAGCGCGACGGTTACATCGTGCAGCTTGCGGGTGATGCCCATGAGGCGACCGAGAAGCTCGCGGGCATGGACTTCGACCTTATCCTGCTCGACCTCCACCTCCCGGGCACTATCAACGGCCTGAGCCTGCTCAATACCATCCGCGCCCAGCGCTCACCCCTGAATCTCCCCGTAATCATCATCTCGGGGTCGTCGGATAGCGCAAATATCGTCACGGCGCTGCGTGACGGCGCCAATGATTATGTCGTGAAGCCTTTTGATGCGAGCACGGTGCGGGCCCGTGTCCGCACTCAGATTACCCTGAAGGCGCTGAAGGACGTCAATGATCACTTTCTTCGGACTGCAAGCCACGACCTGAAAAAACCGATCATGCTCATGCTCGACGTCGCAAGCCAGATCCGGCTGTCGGCGCGAGCCGGAGGGCCTATGTCGGCCGATGACCAGTCAGCCCTGGACCTTCTGATCGACACCGGCAAGTACATGCAGCAGATCATAGGCGAACTTCTCGATATGGGCGCTATCCGCGCCGGCCGCATTTGCCTGCAAAGGCAGTCGACGGATTTCGGCGCGATCGTTCGCCAGGCAGTGGCCCACAACTTAGGCTACGCCCATGGCAAGGGCATAGAGCTTGGTCTTAAGTTCTCGCCAGGCCTGCCCCATATCGTGGCCGACGAACTGCGCCTTTTGCAGGTACTGGACAATCTGATCGGCAATGCCATCAAGTTCAGCCCGCCCAAGACCCGCGTCGCCATCTCTACCGTGGCTGATGGCGAGCAGATCGTGTGCGAGGTGACAGATGAGGGTCCGGGCCTTTCCGCAGAGGATCAGGTGCGGCTTTTTCAGCCCTACCAGGCGCTTAGCAACAAACCGACGGGTAATGAGCAAAGTACCGGACTCGGTCTTGCGATCTGCAAGGAATTGATCGCGCTTCATCACGGGGACATCGGGGTGCGCAACAATGCCGGCCGCGGCGCCACGTTCTGGATACGAGTCCCTACCAAGCCGCCGTCACCCGACAGCGCCTTGGCCGAGCCTGCCGTGGTGGGGGGGCGGGCAACCTAGGACGGCCGATCACCAAAGGCGGCCACGCTCGGTGATGAAGGCGTCTGCCGGGCGGTCTTCGCGTGCGAGGTTATCGTCGGGACCGGCCGCCCTCCGGGATCGGGGTACCCGGGCCCGATGCGAAAGAGCGTGATCTCCGGCGGCGCAGCCAATCGAAAGGGCGGTCCCCAGGCCCCTGTCCCCCGGCTTACATAAAGATGAGACGTGGGTGTCAGGCGGAAAAGCCCGGCATGCGCCGGGTAATAGAGGCGCGTCAACAGGCCCAAGGGGAAGATCTGGCCCTTATGGGTATGTCCCGAAAGCTGGAGGTCGATGCGGGTTTCTGCGCCCGGCAGTACCTCGGGGCGATGTTTGAGCAGGATCGTGAATGCCCTATCCGATAGGGTGCGCAGGACACGCGCCTCGTTTTGTGCCGATTCACCAGGGCGAGCGGCAGCCGGGTCGTCAACGCCCGCAATCTGCAGGCCGGCAATGGTCACGACGCTATTGCGCAGCACCGTAAAGCCGGAACGCTCCATGAACGCAAGCGCCGGCACAAGACCCGCGTAGTACTCGTGATTGCCGACTATCGCAAATTTTCCAAGGCGCGGTTGTAACGCCGACAGAGTGTCGGTTGCCGGTACCGCAAGACCGGCTCGCGAATCGATCAGATCCCCGGTCGATACCACCACATCCGGATTCTGGTCGCGGAGTTTCTTGACGAGCGCATCGATGCGCCGCCGTCCGTTCATCGACCCTATGTGGACGTCCGAGATCTGGGCTATGAGCAACCCTCCGGGGATGCCGATATCCTTGCTGGTCGGTATGTCGATCGTCTCGACGCGAATGCGCGAGCGCTCGATGAAGGCGTAGATCGCGAGCAGCGCGGTCAGCCCGACGGTGAGCGCAAGGGATAAGGGCCGAGCGGCAGGTGAGGGTACCCCTCCGGTTGCCATGAATGCGACCTTCATAACGAAATCGGCCGCGAGTCGCGCCATGACAAACAGCAACACGAGGCCGGCCCAGGTATAGCCCGCCCAGGAAAAGGCCTTGCCCCATCGCTCAAGTCCTCGCCGATCCAGGCGCCGCGCGAGGAATGGGGCGAGTCCGAGGCAGAAAATCGCCGTACCCACACTGATGCGTCCGGATAGAGATAGGTTAAGGCCTACCACCAGCACATGCCAGACAAAGGCCTGGGCGAGACCATAAAAGACCATGAACACCGGAAACAGCATCAAAGGGTCCCCGAAGGCGAGACGTCATTATCGCACATAGTCCCGGGCATCCCGGGAGGTTCTCGACAATCGCGCCCTGTCCACCGGCAAGCGGGCCTGGGAATTTGGGGTGTCGTCCGGTTTGCCGGCTCAGCCCGCAGCCGCGCGTTCGACGATTTGCGCAAAGAGTGTGTCGAGCTCGGCGCCCATGGCGTCGAGATCGCGATGGTGGTACGGTGCGAAGACACGCGAGGGTCGGCGGTAGGCCACCATCGTGTCGTTGTCTGTGGCATAGATGTGGAGACGCAAGGGGATATCGATCCCCGCGGCCTTGCACGCGGCCCACACGCGTACCGCGAGGTCCGGCCGGAAGACCTCCAGGATTTGGTCGCACTCGGCGCTCAGGCCCATTTTGGCGGCGTTGGCCTGCCCATTGATATGCGCCACGAGGCGCAGGGGTCCCGCGGCAAGCGCCGCCTTCAGGCGCTCGACCGTCTCATCGCACCCGTAAGGCGATACGGCCTGCACAATGTCCTTACTCATCACGTCATCCTCATCCCACCGGTCCGGTCGAGCGCATGGGTCGGGGTGTTAGGGGTCGCGGATGGGGCTTGCCATGCCGCGGATGCGCGTGGCCGACCCCTTGCCGCCCGCCTGATCATCGGATGTAATGAAAGGCGCGACTGGCATGCTGTAACATGCGCGGTCTTTGAGCCTCCCATAAAATCGCCTTAAGGACAAGATGCCATGCGCGCGAGGATGTTTCTCATCACAATACCCTGGCTGCTCTGTGCGGCGCCCGTATCTGCCATGGTCACGCCGTCGGTTCCGAATCCCTGCACCGGGCCTTCGGGCCTGCTTGCGGAGCTCGACCGGCCGACCGTGGCCGATAGCGCCTGTGTTGCCGAGCCGGGACGCGCCATCGTGGAGATGGGCTACGCCCACCTCAATACCAATGCCGGCACGCGCCAGAATCTCCCACAAGCCGAGCTGCGGTTTGGTCTTCCGCGTGGCAATGAATTCGTGTTTTTGCCGCCGAATGCCACCTATGCCGGCAATGAGGAGGGCGGGGAAACGGATTACAGCGCGACTGTCATGGGACTCAAGCACGAATGGGGTTATACCCGCCGGTGGATCTATACCGGCGAGGTCTTGTTCACGGCGCCCGGGACACGCAATGCCGACGGGACCACGGATGGCTGGGGAACGGCCATAAACGGCATTGTCGGGTACAGCCTGACATCGCGTGTCGCATTCGGGCTCATGCTGGGCGTGACAAGCCTGTACGATGAGGCGGGACGGCGCTATACGAGCGTCAACCCCGATTTTACTGCGACATGGCTCGTCGATCCCCGGTGGCAACTCTATGCCGAGTTCTATGGGCAGACGCATACTGCCCAGGGGGCAGGCAGCGGCTGGGATACCGATGGCGGCGTGCAATATCTCGTGACGCGCGATATCGAGGTGGACGCCGAGATCGGGCAGCGGCTCTATGGGGCCCTCGGGGGCTACCGCCATTACTGGGGGGTGGGGGCCGGATGGGAGTTCTAGAAGGCCGCGGCCCGGGTGATCCGCCGGTCCCTGAAGGCGAGGGCGTCACCAAGTTCAGGCTGCATTTCACGCGCCGCCCCCCGCTTTTGGCGGCGCGTCTGGCCACGCTGCAGGCCTGGCGGCAGAGACTCTTCGATCTCGGGCTGATAGGGCAGGAACTCACCGAGGCGGGGCCCGTTGGTTTCGGGAACGTGAGCGAGCGCTATGATGGGCCTCGTGACGGGGCGCGCTTTGTGATCACTGCGACTCAGACGGGCCACAAACCCACCCTCACTGCCGACGACTACAGTCTCGTGACGGGTTTTGATCTGGATGCCAATCGCGTCGATGCCGAAGGGCCTGCGCCGCCCTCTTCAGAGTCTCTGACGCATGCGATTTTTTACGCGTCGTGCGCGGATGTGCGCTATGTCTTTCATGGCCATTCGCGCGAGATCTGGACGCGCGCCGAGGCCCTAGGGCTTTCGTGGACCGATCGCAACGTGCCTTATGGAACGCCGGAAATGGCCCGGGAGGTTCAGGGCCTGCTGGAGAGGCCCGAGTGCCGTGCATCCGGCCTGCTGGTCATGGGCGGCCACGAAAACGGGCTCATAAGCTTTGCCGCGAGTGCCGAGGTCGCCGGCACGATCCTCATTCAGGCCCTGGCGCGCGCACGGGCCTTTGACGATCGCCACGACCCGCCGATCGCCTGAATAACGGTCCCGAGGGCGGCTGCAGGATACGTATCCGTGTCGCGTCCCCGGGGCGCAGTGACCCCGCGGCATCTGGTGCGGGCCGCCTGATCCATGCGCCCACCCTGGGGTGTGCGGGCGCGTCGTCGCATGATCCTCGAATATCCACCATGTTCTGTCACATGTCCTTAAGGCGCGTCCTGGCGCCTGATCGGTTTGCCCTGTCCCCAGGGCCGCTGGTGTTGCCGCCATGTGGCAGTGTAAGACGCGGATTTTAAGAGGAAATAGTTTTCGGCATGGGATTTGCTTCCATGGGGGCGCGGGGCCCGTCCCGCTCGTCTTGGGAGAGATATGCCGATGGCCTGGGTGTATTTCGGCGTGACCGTCGTGTTCTTTGCCGCCTCGATCGGATTTGCGGTGCTGCTCGAGCGCCTGCGGAGGGGTCCATGAGCCTCTTTGTCTGGGTGGGGCTTGCCCTGGGGGTCGGCCTGTTCATCTACCTCCTCGTATTTCTCTTGAATCCGGAGCGCTTCCTATGACCTCGCTTCCTATGACCTCGTCTGTGGAGACGCTGGCGGCCGTGCTGGCGGTGACGATTGCCCTCGGCGTGCCGCTTGGCGCGTATATGGCCCGTGTCTATGGCGGCGAGGCCTTTTGGGCAACCCGTGTCCTGGGGCCCATTGAACGCCTCATATATCGCGTGGCCGGCATTCACCCGGCAGACGAGATGGATTGGAAGCGCTATGCGGTCGCGCTGCTTGTCTTCAATCTCCTGGGCATGCTGTTTCTCTACGGCCTTTTGTTGTGGCAGCAGGATTTGCCGCTCAACCCCGAGCATTTTCCGGCGGTCACGCATGCCCTGGCCTTCAATACCGCGGCAAGTTTCGTCACAAATACCAATTGGCAGGCCTACGGCGGCGAATCGACGATGAGTTATCTTTCCCAGATGCTGGGCCTAGCCGTTCAGAACTTCCTGTCGGCGGCCACCGGTATCGTCATTGTGCTCGCCATCATCCGCGGCATCGTCCGCTCCAGGAGCCGCCATCTCGGCAACTTCTGGGTCGATATGACGCGCACCGTACTCTACGTGCTGCTGCCGTTGTCGGTCGTTTTCGGTCTCATACTCATGGAGCAGGGCGCACCCCAGACCTTGAGCGCCTATGTGCATGCGCATCTGATTGCGCCATTTGTCAGCGGCAAGCTGCATGTCACTCATCAGACCATCGCCTTAGGCCCGGTCGCCTCGCAGGAGGCGATCAAGCAGCTTGGTAACAACGGCGGAGGGTTTTTCAATGCCAACTCCGCGCACCCCTTCGAGAATCCGACGGCGTTTACCAACTTTCTGCAGATGGTCGCGATGATCCTGATTCCGGTAGCGCTCGTGTTCATGTTCGCAGATATGGCCCGCGATCGGCGCCAGGGCATCATGATTCTCTCGGCGATGCTGGTCTTGTTCGTGCCGCTTGCGCTTGCAAGCCTGCATTACGATCTTGCGCCCAATCCCTTGTTCCACGGCCTTGGGGTCAGTCAGGCGACGACTGCAGCCAATGCCGGCGGCGGTAACATGGTCGGCGTCGAGGATCGATTCGGGGCCGGGAGCTCGGCGCTCTTTGGCAGTCTTGCCACGGCGACATCGACCGGCGCGGCCAATAGCGCCTACGACTCCTTCATGCCCCTGTCGGGTCTTGTGAACCTGTTTCTCATGCAGCTGGGCGAGACGGCATTCGGAGGTGTGGGGACGGGGCTTGCGACCATGCTGGCGTTTGTCCTCTTCGCGGTCTTCCTGGGCGGCCTGATGATCGGGCGCACGCCGGAGTATCTGGGCAAGAAGATCGAGTCCTTCGAGATCAAGATGGTCTCGCTATCCATTCTCGTCATGCCCCTGCTCGTTCTGATCGGGACATCGGTGGCCATGGCATTCGCCGCCGGCCGCGCCGGGGCGTTCAATCCCGGGGCACATGGATTTAGTGAGATCCTCTATGCTTTCACGAGTTCCGCGAATAATAACGGCAGCGCCTTTGGAGGCCTCAATGCCGATACCACCTTCTACAATGTCGCAACCGGGCTTTGCATGCTGATGGGGCGCTATTGGAGCTATCTGCCCTTGCTGGCCTTGGGCGGGTCGCTTGCCGCCAAGCAGAAACTGCCGCCCTCGGCCGGGACCCTCGGGGCCCACGGGCCGCTCTTTGTGGGGCTGGTGGTGGGTGTGGTCCTGCTCGTTGGGGCCCTGAATTTCTTCCCGGCCCTGGGGCTTGGACCCATCGCCGAGCAGCTGACCCCCGTCCACGCGCTGGCCGCGCTCAAGTAAGCAAGGAGGGAGCATGAACGCAAAAACCGTCACCAAAGCCCCGGCCTTCGCCTGGGACCGTCTGGCGCGGGAGGCCCTGATCGAGAGCATCCGCAAGCTCAATGTCCGCCATCAGCTGCGCAATCCCGTCATGTTCGTGGTCTATGTCGGGTCATGGCTTGTCTTGGCGCTTTTTGGGCGCGATCTCCTCGCGCACGACGTTGCCGCTGCGGATTTTACCGGCGCGGTTGATGTGTGGCTTTGGTTTACGCTGCTCTTTGCCAACTTCTCCGAGTCTCTTGCCGAGGGCCAGGGCAAGGCCCAGGCGGCGAGCCTGCGGCAGGCGCGCCAGGAGGTGCAGGCCAAGCGTCTGCAGGGGCCGCGGCCCGATAGCCCCTATGAAACGGTGACGGGCATGGCCCTGCGTCCGGACGACCTCGTCCTCGTTGAGGCCGGCGACATCATCCCTTCCGACGGCGAGGCGGTGCTTGGTATTGCCTCGGTCGACGAGAGCGCAATCACGGGCGAGAGCGCCCCTGTGATTCGCGAGGCGGCGGGTGATCGCAGCGCCGTGACCGGCGGCACCAAGGTCTTGTCGGATCGGTTGGTGGTGCGTATAACCGCGCAGGCCGGCGAGACCTTTCTTGATCGCATGATCAAGATGGTGGAGGGTGCCTCGCGCCGCAAGACCCCCAACGAGATTGCGCTTAGCATTTTGCTGGTCGTGCTGACGCTCGTGTTTCTGGTGGTCACCATCACGCTCTTTCCGTTCTCCTGGTATAGCGTCCATTATGCGGCGCACGCCGGCCATGTGGTCGGCATTACGGTACTCGTGGCGCTACTCGTCTGCCTGATCCCGACCACGATAGGGGCGCTGCTGCCGGCGATCGGCATCGCCGGCATCATGCGCCTATTGCGCGCCAATGTGGTCGCCACCTCCGGGCGCGCCATCGAGGCGGCCGGAGACGTCGATGTCTTGTTTCTCGACAAGACCGGGACCATCACTTACGGCAATCGCCAGGCGGCGGCATTTTATGCCGTAACCGGCATTGATCCGGCCCGTTTGGCGGCGTGCGCCCGGGAGGCATCGCTCGCCGATGCGACCCCTGAGGGCAAGAGCATCGTGACACTCGCCGATACGCGCCTTCCCCAGGATGCGGCATCGGGCAAGGTGTCGGATGGCGTGCTCATCCCCTTTAGCGCCGATACCCGCATGAGCGGCGTCGATCTGCCGGGGCGGCGCATTCGCAAGGGGGCGCCGGATGCGATGCGGCGATGGGTGGCGGATGAAGGCGGGGTCTGGCCCGATGGTCTAGATAGGGTGGTCGACAAGGTCGCCTCCGGCGGGGCGACGCCGCTTGTCGTGTGCGAGAACCATGAGGCCCTGGGGGTCGTGGAGCTTAAAGATGTCGTCAAAAGCCGCATCCGGGAGCGTTTTGCGGCGCTGCGTACCATGGGTATCCGCACGGTCATGGTGACCGGCGACAACCCGCTTACGGCGCGTGCCATTGCCACCGAGGCTGGGGTCGATGATTTCATTGCCGAGGCCAAGCCCGAGGCCAAGCTTGCGCGCATTCAGGAATACCACAAGGAGGGCCACATGGTAGCCATGACGGGCGACGGGACGAATGATGCCCCGGCGCTCGCGCAGGCCGATGTGGCGCTGTGCATGGCAAGTGGCACGCAGGCCGCGCGCGAGGCTGCGAATATGGTCGATCTCGATTCCAACCCGACCAAGCTTTTGGAGATCGTCGCCATCGGTAAGCAGCTTTTGATCACGCGCGGATCGCTTACGACATTTAGCGTTGCAAACGATGTCGCCAAATATTTCGCGATCATACCGGCGGCGTTTGTCGGCACCTATCCCGCGCTCGGGGCGCTCAATATCATGCATCTCAGCTCCCCTGCGCATGCGATTCTGGCGGCCGTGATCTTCAATGCCGTGATCATCCCGCTTTTGATACCTCTCGCCTTGCGCGGCGTGCGTTATCGCGCGGCGGCCGCCAAGGATCTGCTGCGTCGCAATATCTGGATTTATGGGGTGGGTGGGCTCGTGGCGCCGTTTGTAGGCATCAAGCTCATCGATATGTTGCTGGCATGGCTATAGGAGGCATGATGACATTGCGCGACATGAGGGCGGCGGTCGTATTGTTTCTTGGGCTTGCGGTTGCAACCGGGCTTTTATATCCGCTCGCCATGACCGGCGCCGGTCAGGTGTTGTTCCCCCGTCAGGCCAATGGCTCGCTGATACGCGTTCACGGGCGGATCATGGGGTCGATGCTCATCGGGCAATACCTGCGGGGGCCGGGCCTGTTCTGGAGCCGTCCGTCGGCGACCGCACCTGTGCCCTATGACGCCAAGGCCTCGGGCGCCTCCAATCTCGGCCCCGACAACCCCGTGCTGCGTCAGCATGTGGCATCGCGTGTGGCCGCGTTGCGTAAGGCCGACCCCGGGGTGCGGGGGCCGGTACCGGTAGACCTCGTGACCTCATCCGGATCGGGGCTTGATCCCGATATCAGTATCGCCGCCGCGCACTATCAAGTGGCGCGCATATCGCGTGCCACCACGATCGCCCGGGGGCAGCTTATGGCGCTCATAAGGCGCTATACCGTGCCTCGCTCGCTCGGCTTTCTCGGGGAGCCCGTGGTCAATGTCGTGAGGCTCGATCTGGCGCTATGGAGGCGGGAGGGCGCTCGCCGGCCGCGGTAACCCGCGTGATCGATAAGGCGGTGTCCGGGCGAGAGGCATGGCCTTCCGGCCTTCAGGCCTTCAGGCCAAGGGGTCTGGGACTTATGCCCTCGAGCCGGATGCCCCGGGCCCTAGGACCGCTTGCGCGTTCGTGATAGATTTCGCCGTTTATCGGATCCCATCCACCGTCTTTCCAGGGCGGGCGGGGGTCCTTGAGTCCGGCCCATAGGGATTCATGGGGGTGTGCGGCCGGTGGTGAATCAGGAGCGCGGGGTGTGGCCTTGTTTTGGATCATGGGGGCGTTGTTCGTGGCCGTCTATGGGCTTCTTTGGGGTCTTGTCCGGTTTTCCGAGTCCGTGATCCGGACCCGCGAGGGGGGCAATCGATGATCGACGGACTGCTGGCGCTTGTGATCGCGGTGGTGGCCTATCTCGTGTATGCGATTCTCTATCCGGAACGGTTCTAAGGAATGAGCCCCGCGGCCTTTTGGCAGATCGTCCTCGAACTCTTGGCGGCCGGCGCCTTGAGCGTACCCTTCGGCCACTATCTGGCGCGCGTCTTTCAGGACCAAAAGACCTGGTTGGATCCCATTGTGGACCCCATCGATCGCGCGATCTATCGTCTCATAGGTCCGGATGCCGTCAATCAGGCCATGGACTGGAAGGGTTATGCGGGCAATATGTTGCTCACCAACCTCCTGATGGGGCTTTTGATCTACGCCATCCTGTCGTGGCAAGGACACCTGCCATGGAATCCTTTGCACTTTGCTGATGTCAGCCCGTTTCTCGCATTCAACACCGCGGCGAGCTTCATCACCAATACCAATTGGCAGGCCTACGGCGGCGAATCGACGCTGTCGCTCTTTAGCCAGATGGCCGCCATCACCTTTCCCATGTTCGCCTCGGCGGCCACCGGCCTGGTCGCGGCCATCGCGTTTTTCCGGGCGCTCGGGCCGGCTTGCGACAAGGGCCGCAATCTTGGCAACTTCTATCGGGATTTCGTGCGTGCGCTGACCCGGGTTTTTCTGTTGCCCTGCCTTTTCATCACCCCGATCCTGGTCTGGGCCGGGTCGCCGGAGACGCTTGCAGGCATGGTCACGGCGCACCTTGTGCAAGGTGGCATACAGCACATACCGATGGGGCCGGTGGCCGATCTCGAGGTCATAAAGCACCTCGGCACGAATGGCGGCGGGTTTTTCAACGCCAATTCGGCACACCCCTTCGAGAATCCGACGCCCCTGTCGAACGTCATCGAGACCCTGCTCATGATGGTCACACCGATGGCGCTGGTCATCGCCTTCGGGCGTATGGTCGCAAGCCCACGGCTTGCGCGCGTCATGTATGGCGTCATGGCCTTCATGCTGGTGGTGGCGGTGTCCGTCATGGTAATCGCCGAACAGCGCGGCACGCCGCTTTTGGCCCACGCCGGCCTCATGCAGCATGCCGGCTTCGGCCAGATGGGCGGCAACATGGTGGGCAAGGAGGTTCGCTTTGGCATCACCCAGAGCGCGATTTTCGATACCGTCAGCACGGCGTTTACCACCGGCAGCGTGAACTCGCTGCTCGATAGCTATACGCCCCTGGGCGGCATGGTCGCGCTTGTGCAGATGATGTTGAATTGCGTATTCGGGGGTGACGGTGTAGGCCTGCTCAATTTTCTCATGTATGGCCTGTTCGCGGTGTTCATCGCCGGTCTCATGGTCGGCAGGACGCCGGAGTTTCTCGGCAAGAAGATCGAGAAGCGCGAGATTGTATTAGCGTCGCTTGCGCTTTTGGTGCATCCGCTCATCATCCTGGCCCCGGCGGCGTGGTCGTTGATGGCCCCCTACGGGGTGAACGCCCTTGGCAACAGCGGTTCCCACGGCCTGTCCGAGGTTCTTTATGCCTTTGTCTCGGCGGCCGCCAATAATGGTTCGGCGTTTGCGGGCTTAAACGGCAATACCCCTTGGTACAACATCGTGCTTGGCCTTGTGATGCTGTTTGGACGCTACGCCTCGATCATCTTCATGCTGGCGCTCGGGGGCTCCCTGGCCGCCAAGCCGCGCGTGCAGGAGACCATCGGGACCTTGAAGATTGATACCGCGCTGTTCGGAGGATTCTGGCTTGCGACGATCATCGTGGTGGGCGCGCTGACCTTCTTGCCGGCACTCGTCCTGGGGCCGATCGCTGAGTTTTTCGCGCTCTATGGTCACCATGCCCTGTCGGGGATGGGGCGATGAGCGCCGCCGTGGGTCATAGACCGGAGCCTTTCGAGATACACCGCAAGGGTACGCGCGAACTCGTGATCGAGGCGGTCGTGGATGCATTTCGAAAGTTTCGGCCCGGGGTGCAGATTCGTAATCCGGTCATGTTCATCGTATGGCTGTCGATGTTCGTGACCCTGGCGCTCACCTTCGACCCGGGACTTTTTGGCAAGACTACGGTCGGTGCCGCCTATGACGGGTTTGTGACGGTTATCTTGTTTTTCACGGTGTGGTTCGCCAATTTCGCGGAGGCCCTGGCGGAGGGTCGGGGCAAGGCGCAGGCCGACAGCCTGCGCCAGACAAAGACCGACGTGACGGCGCGGCGCATCGTCGACGATGACACATTCGAAGTGATTATGGCCGGCGCGTTGCGCAAGGGTGATCGCGTGCGCGTGGAGTCCGGGGAGATTATTCCGACCGACGGCGAAATTCTCGAGGGTATTGCATCAGTCGACGAGTCGGCTATCACAGGGGAGTCGGCGCCCGTGCTGAAGGAACCCGGGACAGATATATTCTCGACAGTGACGGGCGGCACACGCATCTTGTCCGATTGGCTGGTCTTTCGGGTTGCAGCCGATCCCGGACACACGTTTCTTGATCGCATGATTCATCTCGTGGAGGGTGCGCGCCGCCAGAAGACACCCAACGAGATCGCGCTGACGGTATTGCTCGCGGTGCTCAGCCTCATATTTGTCATCGTGGTTGCGACACTAAAGCCGCTCGCCGCGTTCCTGCACATCGATCTCGATGTCGCCACCCTGGTCGCGCTGCTGGTGGCCTTGATGCCGACTACGATCGGGGCACTGTTGTCGGCAATCGGTATCGCCGGCATCGATCGCGCGACGCGCTTTAATGTCCTGGCCATGTCCGGCCGGGCGGTAGAGGCCGCAGGCGACGTGCAAACCCTGATCCTGGACAAGACCGGCACGATCACCATGGGCAATCGCCAGGCCACGGAATTCGTACCCTTGCCCGGCCATAGCGAGGCTGACGTGGCATCGATCGCGCTTGCGGCCTCGTGGTATGACACCACCCCCGAGGGCCGCTCCATAGTGGCGCTGGCGGTAGCGCGCGGGGCCAAGCACGATCCGGCCTGGGAGCGGGGGCAGGGCGTCTTGTTCACGGCCGAGACGCGCATGAGCGGCACTGACCTGCCGGATGGCCGCAAGGCCCGCAAGGGCGCGGTGGCGGCAGTCGCCCGCTATGTCCAGGAGGGATTCAAGGCGAGCGCCCCGGCTGAACTCAAGGGGGCTGCGGAACTGGTCGCGCGTAAGGGTGCGACACCCTTGGCGCTCGCCATCGACGGGGACCTAGTCGGCGTGATCGGCCTGTCGGATGTCTTGAAGCCGGGCATGCGCGAGCGTTTTGCCCATATGCGCAGCCTCGGCATAAAGACTATCATGGTCACCGGCGACAACCCGATCACGGCGCGTGTCATCGCCGAGCAGGCCGGGGTCGACGATTTTGTGGCCGAGGCCAAACCCGAGGATAAGATCCGGGTCATCCGTTCCGAGCAGGCCCGGGGGCGGCTCGTGGCCATGACCGGAGATGGCACGAACGATGCGCCAGCGCTTGCCCAGGCGGATGTCGGTCTGGCCATGCATTCCGGGACGGTGCCGGCGAAGGAGGCCGCGAACATGATCGACCTCGACTCGGACCCCACGAAGCTGATCGACGTGGTGGCGATCGGGAAGCAGCTCCTGATCACACGCGGGGCGCTTACGACGTTTTCGATTGCAAACGATGTCGCCAAGTATTTCGCGATGCTGCCGGCCATGTTCATGCTCGCTCTGCCGGGTGTCTCGGCACTCAATGTCATGCGTCTCGCCACCCCTGAGAGCGCGGTCCTGTCGGCACTCATCTTCAATGCGATCATTATCCCGATTCTCATACCGCTCGCGCTGCGCGGTGTGCGCTTTCAGCCCACCACAGCGAACCGCATGCTGGCGCGCAACGTATTGCTCTACGGACTCGGAGGCCTCATTGTGCCGTTCATCGGCATCAAGGCCATCGACCTCCTCTTGAGTCCATTTCTCCATTAGGTGTTCTTTAAGGAGGCGCCGTGTCGCGTACTTTCGGGACCGCCCTACGTGTGACATTGCTAAGCTGGCTCATGTTGGGGCTGGGCTACCCGCTGCTAGAAGTCGGGGTCAATCAGCTCATATTCCCGGGGCCGGCAAACGGTAGCCTGGTGCGGGTCGCGGGCCGGGTGGTCGGTTCGCATCTCATCGAGCAGCGATTCCGGGGAAGCGGCTGGTTCCACGGCCGGCCATCGGTTGTGTATATGGACCCGCTCTCATCCGGGGGCTCCAATCTGGGCCCGTCGAGCAGGCGGCTCGCGCGCCATCTCGCCTTGCGGCGCGTAAAGCTCGTTGCCCGGCACCCGCGACTTGCCGGCCGGCGCCTTCCGGCCGACATGATCACGAGTTCGGCATCCGGCCTCGACCCCGATATCACCCCCGCCAATGCCTATCTGCAGGCATCGTGGGTGGCGCGTGCGCGTGGATTGCCGCTTGCATTGGTGCGCCATCTCGTGACGCGTCATATCCATGGGCCATGGCTTGGGCTTTTCGGGCAGGCCCGCGTCAACGTCCTGTCGCTCAACCTGGGGCTTTTGCGCATTGTCGGCCGCTTGGGCCGTGCTAGGATGGCGCCGTGAAGGCCTGCGAGGGCTAGGGACCCGGTGGTCCCGGCGGATACTATGAGCGAATCACAGGGCACGCTGTCTTCTGTGCAAGAGGATATCCTGAGCACGCTGAAGGAGCGCCCCGCCGGGCGGCTCAAGATCTATATCGGTTCGGCGGCCGGGGTCGGAAAGACCTACCAGATGCTGCTCGAGGCGCAGAGGTTGCGAAGCGAGGGCGTGGACGTGGTGCTCGGCTATATCGAGACCCATGGTCGCGCCGAGACCGCAGCGCTCGTCGGTGATCTCGAAAGCATCCCGTTGCGGCGTGTCCGTTATCAGGACCGGCTATTCGACGAGATGAACCTGCCGGCGATCCTCGAGCGGCGCCCGCAGATCGTGGTCATAGACGAGCTCGCTCATTCGAATATTCCGGGGACCGAGCACCCAAAGCGCTATCAGGACGTCGAGGACATTCTGAAGGCCGGTATCAATGTCATCAGCGCCGTCAATATTCAGCACATTGAAAGTCTCAACCCCTACGTCGAGCGGCTGACCGGCGTGAAGGTCCGCGAGACCGTTCCCGATCGGGTGCTTGGGATCGCAAGCGAGATCATCAATATCGATCTATCCGTCGAAGATCACAGGGAGCGGCTGCGGCGCGGAAAGATCTACCCCGCGGAGAAGGTCGAAAGCGCGCTACGCGGATTTTTCACGCCCGAGAATCTCGCGGCCATGCGCGAGATGGCGCTGCGCGAGGTGGCGAGCAAGGTCGAGTATCAGACCGAGGAGCAGCGTCTGGCACGTGAGGCGGGGCCCTTGCGCCGTCTGGAGCGCGTGGTCGTATGCCTGGGTCCCGATCACGCCACCAATGTGGCCCTGCTGCGGCGCGGGGCGCGTATTGCCGGCCGTCTCAATGCCGACTGGTTCGCGGTCACCGTGGTCAGGCCCGAGCTTGCACCCGGCAAGGCCTTGAGCCCGGTTCGCAAGGAATTCCTGAAGCTCGAGCGCCTGGCCGAAGAGCTTGGGGCGCGGTTTGAGGTCCTCGAGGCGCACAGCGTGCTCGATGCCCTGGTGAGCTTCGTTGAAGAACATGGCATCACCATGGCGATCTTTGGCAAGAACCGGCATGTGGGATGGCGTCTGCGCATGTTCAAGTGGCTGACCCTCGAGTTTCTAAGCCATACCGAGGGGGTGGATGTGCAAATCGTTGACACCGACGAACGCGATGCGTCGGCACGTAACTAGGAAAAGCCATGCTGCGATCACTGAGTAACCGCCTGATAGTTGCTATTTCCTGTGTCGTCCTGCTTCTTGGCGTTCTGGGCGCATTGCTGGTCAGTCGCATAGGCGGCCTGGGCGGCACCACCCAGGCGATCCTCCGTACCAATGCCCAGTCGGCTGCGGCCATGAGCAAGATGCGTGACGCCGCGCAGGCCTACGAGATTGCCACGCGGGCCCGAATTCGGGCGCATATTGCGGCGCGTTTCGCGGCGGCCTGGCAGGGTTTCAAGGACGATAGTCGCAGGTTGCATGTGGCAGCCGAGCGCGCGCGCGTCGCGGCCACCTGGAAGGCCTACCGGCATCACCCCAACGCCGCCCACCTGCGGGCACTCAACGAGGCCCTTGAGGATCTGAAGACGGTGGATCGGGCGGCGATAACCGCCCGCGAACACCATACCATAGCCGCCATCAAGGACCTTACGATCTTTGCCTCCCTGGGGCTTGCGGCCTCGCTGCTTGTCATTCTGATGTTGTCCGTATGGATGGTGCGGCTCATCATACGGCCCATGCGCCAGCTCGCCCGCGGTATTCATGACCTGAATCCGTCCGGCGCCCACCGCGAACTCGAACGCTATGGGCTTTCGGAATTCGACGACCTCACGCGCGAGTTTAATGCCCTCTTGCGGCGCCTCGACAAGCATGAGCGCGGGAATACCGATAAGCTCCTCTACGAGAACGCCAAGATCGATGCGCTCATAAACTCCATAGACGATGGCCTTGTCCTTCTGGATCGGCAGGACAAGATCCTGCACGTGAACTTCATGGCCGGGATGTTGCTTCAGACTGAACCCGGCGAGTTGCTCGGGCGCAATATCAACGATCTCAATATCGCCACACGCTTTTATATAAATCTTCGCAACGCGCTCGTATCCTTGCGCAGGGAGGATCGCGATGAGCCGCAATACAGCCGCAACGAGTTTTCTCTGACGATACGCGGCCGCCTCCATTCGTACATCCTGAAGACGGTCCCGTTCCGCGACAAGGGGCGCAGCATCATAGGGTTGATCGTGGTTTTGCAGGACGTGACTGAATTACGCCATGCCGAGCATCAGAGGCGACAGCTCCTGGCGACCTTGTCGCATGAGCTAAAGACCCCCCTTACGAGCTTGAGCCTAAGCATCGAGACACTTTATGAGACGGCGCATCAGGACAATTATCCGCATCAGGTCCGTCAGTTGCTTGAGGTTGGCAAGGAGGAGGTCAATCGCCTCACGATGCTGGTAGAAGACCTTTTGGATGTATCCCGCCCCGATGCGATTCGCACGAGTATCGAGCTAAAGCCCCTGGAGCTGTGCGAATTCCTGCGCCGCCAGGCGCATTCCTTTCGGCTCCAGGCGGATTTGCAGGACGTGGATCTCGTCCTAAGGTGCGTGCCGGATGTGGCCGTGAATGCCGATCCTGTGAAGCTCGGTTGGGTCTTTAATAACCTGTTGTCCAATGCCTTGCGGCATACGCCCCTGCACGGACAGATCACCATATCGGTATCGGTGGCCAGCGAAGATGAGGTTCTGGTGGAGGTCGCCGATACCGGCCGCGGCATACCGTCCGAGGAGCTTCCCCATATCTTCGACTGGTTCACGCAAGGCACCGCGGACCGCCCGGGATCCGCGGGCATGGGCCTTGCCATCGTCCGGGAAATGGTGGAGGCCCATGGCGGGCGTATCACCGTCAGCTCCAAAATGAATGAAGGGACACAGTTTCGAATCACGCTTCCCCGGCACATGACGACGGGCGATCTGCCGATGCAGCCTGTCGTACCGCTTTCCGGCGGGCGCTAGGACATGGCATCGGTCCTTATCGTCGATGATGATCGCAAAATCCGCCTGACGCTCGGGATATTCCTCGAGCGGCGCGGGTACCGCGTGCGCGATGTGGCATCGGTGAAGGCGGCGCTTACGACCTTGAAGGAGTTTCGTGCCGATATCGTGCTTTCGGATCTCAAGATGGAGGGCGCAGGCGGCATCGAGCTGCTCGCCGCGGTCAAGAACGAATATCCTGCATTGCCGGTGGTCATCATGACCGCCTATGCCACTGTGGAGAAGGCCGTGGAGGCCATTAAGCTCGGTGCCGCCGATTTTATCGTAAAGCCATTTGCCCCAGCCGAGATCGAGCAGGTATTGAGCCGCAACATCCGGATTCAAGGCCTTGAGACGGAGAATCAGAACCTGCGTGCGCTCATAGGAGAGCCGGACCTCGTGACCCGGTCGGAGGCGTTGCAGCGCACCTTATCGATGGCCGAGCGCTTCGCGCACAGCGAGGCCACCGTGCTTGTGTTGGGGGAAAGCGGTACCGGCAAAAGCATGATTGCCCGTCGCATCCACACCGCGAGCGCGCGCCGCCAGGGCCCGTTTGTCGAGGTAAACTGCGCGAGCCTCTCCCCGACGCTACTCGAAAGCGAGCTCTTTGGGCATTGCAAGGGGGCGTTCACCGGGGCCGTCAAGGACAAGATCGGGTGGCTCGAGTCCGCGGATGGAGGCACGCTTTTTTTGGATGAAGTGAGCGAGTTGTCGGCCGAGGGGCAGGCCAAGCTTTTGCGCTTTTTGCAGGACAAGGTGTTCGAGCGGGTGGGGGAACTCAAGACCCGTGCCGTAGACACCCGCATCATCGCCGCCACCAATCGTGACCTCCGCCGTCTGGTCGCGGGCGAGGGATTCCGTGAGGATCTCTATTACAGGCTCAGCGTGGCCGAGGTCTTCATGCCGCCGCTGCGCGCGCGGCGCGAGGATATCCCCTTTCTTGCGGAGCGCTTCCTGGCGCAGGCCGCTGCGCGAAACGGCCTTTCGTCGATCCCGGCCATGGACGATGATGTCCGGTCCCATATCGCCCACTATGATTGGCCGGGAAATGTCCGTGAATTGCAGAATGTCATAGAGCGCTGCGTCATACTGGCAGGCCGTGGCCGCATCACGATGGAGCATCTCCCGGATCGGCTGCTGATGCCCGCGGCACCCTAGATCGAGGGGGCATATCAGCCGTTGGGCGCGCCTGTAACGGGGCTTGGTTCCGTGCCCGACGACAGGGGGGTGGTGAAGGCGGTCGATGGGGCAATGGGAGGCACACAGGTCTTGGGGGATCATGTGCCACGAATGTCTGGTAATCTTGTTATCATAATAGGCCTAGGGCTATACGGTGATCACCGGCCATGAGTAGGGAGTGTGGTACGCCTTTAGGGCGGGAGCGACTCTTTTTCGCGCTGTGGCCCAGCACTGAGGTGCGTGCGCAAATCATGGCGTGCGCGAGCGCCACGACCGGCAGGCCGGTGGCCTCGAGCGGCTACCACTTGACGCTTGCGTTCGCGGGCCTGGTCGCAGGCAATGTCCGCCGCGCGCTCGAGATCGGGGCCGCGCATCTATCGGGGGCGGCGTTTGTGTGCGTCTTAGACGAGATTGCAAGGCTCGGGGCGGGCGATATCGAGGCGCTTGTCCCCTCGCAATCGCCGCCGGCCCTGCTCGGACTGGCCGATCGCCTGCAGCGGCTGGTCGCAGACAACGGGGGCCATATCGCATCGCGCGCCTATCGCCCCCACGTGACGCTCGCGCGGTTTGTGGCCGGCGGTGGCAGTCCGGCCCGCAAACCGCCTGAGGCAGTCCTATGGCCCGCGCGCGAGTATGTGTTGTGCCAGTCCCGGACCGACCGGCCGGGGTCCTACGATATCCTCGCGCAATGGCCGCTGTCATGAGGGCCTACGATATCTTCCTCACGTTTTTTGTCGTGGTCGACCCAGTGGGTCTGGTGCCGCTTTTTGGGGCATTGACGGCGGGCACGAGCCACGAATATCGCCGGCGGATGGCGGTGAAGGGCGTCCTGATCGCGGCCCTGGTGCTGCTATTTTTCGCTGTGAGCGGCTTTGCCGTGTTGCGGATACTTGGGATAGGGCTTGCGGCCTTTCGAATCGCGGGCGGCATCCTGCTGTTTCTGCTTGCCATCGATATGGTCTTTGCCCGTCATTCCGGACTGCGCACGACCACTTCACGCGAGACGGAAGAGGCGCGAGGACGCAATGATATCTCGGTATTCCCCCTCGCCATCCCGTTGATTGCCGGCCCCGGCGCCCTGACGAGCCTGCTGCTCATGCTTTCCGCCGCCCATGGCCGTTTTATCGCGATGGGGCTACCCCTTGGTATACTGGCCCTGGTATTGGTCATCACCCTTGTGGTACTCCTTTTGTCCGAGCGCATACTGGCACTGATGGGGGAGACCGGGGCCAATGTTGTCACCCGCTTATTGGGTGTAGTGCTGACGGCGCTCGCGGTCCAGTATGTCCTGACGGGCATTCGCCTGGGGCTCCTGTACCGTCCTTGAGAGGAGGTCTTGGTGGACGTGCGGCCGTTCAATGGCAACCGTGAGCGGGAATTGGTGGTGGTCGCCTATGCCCTGTATGTCGTGGGATTTTTCGGCATGCTGGCACCGAGTGTGCTGGCGCTGGGACTCAACTATTGGCGGCGGGACCGCAGCGGGAGTTGCTACGGGAGCCATCATCGCTGGATGATACGCACCTTCTGGTGGGGGATGCTGTGGGCCGCCATCGGATTCTTCCTCTTTTTTGCGGTGATTGGTTACGTCCTACTCGTTATCGTGAGCGTGTGGTGGGTGTATCGCGTGATCCGAGGGGTGTTGGCTCTGGCCGATGAACAGGCCATGCCGCTCAGCCTTTTGCGCGCCCCACGCCATTCCCTGTGAGAAATACGGGGCGCCGACATGTCGGCGCCCCTGCGCTTGGCGGTTTCTTGGCCGGTATTCGGAAAATCTCCTACACTGTGCGGGCGTTTCCCGCATGGCTGGCCATGCGGGGCGCGAACCGCGTCGCGCGAAGCGGCGTCGTGATGGCACGGGCGGCCCCTTCAGCCCGCTCAAGCGGGTTACGCGGGCGCCTTGGCGGCGGGCCGGTGATCGGCGATGATGCCGTGTGCGGCATCGCGAGGGCGCATGTCCGCGAGGAGGGCAGGTTGCGATAAGACCCCCGGCCAAAAAAAGGACCGCGCGAGGCGGTCCTGGCAATGGGGGTGATGCGGATTTAGGTGCCGGTCATGGTCTTCCGAGGGCTGGGCCACGGCGCGTACCCGGGGTTGTTGGCAATGCCTGTAAGCTTTGGTGTATAGGGGACGTCGATGCGCACGGTCTTTTGGTCGCGTAGGTACTCCGTGACCACGTCCCAGATCTTTTTGCCTGGATGTTTGGGGCGATAGACATCCGCCCAGCCCGACACCGTATAGCGCTTGTTGGGCTCTATGGGCTTGCCATTGAGCAGGCGCATGTCCGATATCCTGTGCCCGATATTGCGCATAGGCGCCATGGTATAAGTGAAGCCGCCGACCCGTACCATGTCCCCGCCCTGTTGATAGTACGGATCCTTGTTGAAGAGATTGTCGGCGATCTGCTCGAGCGCGCTTTTTAGCTCCTTGCCCGTATAGACGTCCAAAGTGGTCGCGGGATAGGTGATCGCCGTCTGGTTCATGACGTCCTCCATCGTGATCGGCTCGCCCGGCAAGAGGCTCGTGCCCCACCGGAAGCCCGGCGAGAGGGCCAGTTGCGCCCCCGACACGGCCAGCTGTGCGTCTATGATCAATTGATCGAAGGTGCCATTGAAATTTCCGCGGCGAAATAGCAGGCCCTCGGTTATGGCGAGCTTTTCCTCGAGCTTATGCTTGTAGGGCGCGCGCACCTTCTCGATATACGCGGCCATTTCGGGATCGGCCGGCAGGAGGTCTGCGAATATCGGCATGAGGCGCGACCGGTAGCCCCGGACACGGCCGCCGCGCACGTCGAGGTCCAGGACCAGAAGGAATTTCGTGTTGGAGCCGGAGTTGAAGACCAGGGTTGTTCCGCCGCTATTATGCACCGGGACCGGCTCGGCCTCGGCGTCGTGAGTGTGGCCGCCCAGGATGACATCGATCCCATGGACTTGGCGCGCCATCTTCAGGTCCACGTCCATGCCGTTGTGCGAAAGTACCGCGACCACCTGGGCGCCTTTGGCGCGGACCTCGTCTACGGTCTTTTGCATATGTGATTGGTCGATGCCGAACTGCCAGTCAGGGACCATGTATGCGGGGTTGGCAATCGGCGTATACGGGAACGCTTGGCCGATGATAGCGACCGGCACGCCGTTGACCTCGCGCATCATGTAGGGCGGGAAGATCAATGTGCCCCAGGTGGAGTCATTGACGTTCTGAGCGAGAAATTCGAAGTGGCCCTTAAGCTCGGTGTTGACCGCTTCCATGACGCGCTTGGCGCCATAGGTAAACTCCCAGTGCGCGGTCATGGCATCGATGCCGAGGAGCTTTTGCGCCCCGATCATGTCGCGCCCCTCGGTCCACATCGAGGTCGCCGATCCCTGCCAGGTGTCGCCGCCATCGACAAACAGGCTGCGCCCGGCGCGCTCCCCGCGTACCTTCTTCAGGAGCGTCGCGAGATGGGCAAAGCCGCCGATCTTGCCATAGCGCCGTGAGGCTTCCGTGAAATCGAGGTAGGTGAAGGCATTGGCGCGGCGCCCATCGAATGGCACCTTGAAGTATCGCAAATAGTGTTCCCCGACCAGGTGGGGCGGACGCCCCCAGGCATGGCCGACGCCTATATTGATATTGGGCTCGCGGAAATCGACCGGCAGCAGCTGCGCATGGCAGTCGGTCATGTGCAGAAGGCTCACATTCCCGTAAACCGGCATATCGTAGAGGTGGCTCGCGGCGGCCGCTGGGCTTTCGCTTCTGTGCATGCGGTCCATGCTGCAGCCGGCCAATCCGGTTCCGGCCGCCCCGGCGACCGCCAACATCTGCAGGAATTCTCGTCGTGACAAGCTCATAAGCATGTACTCCTTGCGCTTGTTCAAAAGTCTGGTGGTGGCAGCGCCTTGTGGGGAAACTACCGTGCAACGGACCGCGCTTTCAGTAAAGCGGCGTGGTCTCCTGAGAGACGCCGGTAGGCGGGATTCTATTCCCGGCACGACAAGGCCGCCCGGAAGCGGCCTTGTCGGCATGCGGGGCGGGCCCGTTATGGGCGCTGGCTTGGTGCGCTCTCCGGAAGCCCGGTGTTCATGTACATCTGGTAAAACTCGAGGTCCCGGTATTGGACGCTTTCGGGCTTGAAGGGGGCCGCGCCCACCTTTTTGTTGCAGCCTTGATAGCGCTTGGCGAGCGTTCCGAGCGTGCCCCATGCCGATCGATAGGCGGGAAAATCCACGCCCTGGCCCAAGGCGGCGCCTATGATGTTGCCCCGTAGCCGCTTGCCCGCATTCCACACATGGCAGGTCGCGCATGAGAAGTTGAGCTGGCCGCGGCGTGCCCAGAAGAACTGCTGGCCCGCGTAGAACGCCTTGACGGCGCCCGGCGAATCGATCTGGATCTCGATGGGCTTGCCGTAGGACAGATGTTTGACATAGGCATCGATATCGGCCATCGGGCCGGTCGTTACGTTCTTGTAGGGCGGTGCGCCGTTACGGACCCGGCAGGTGTTGATGTCCATAACCAGGGTCCGCACTTCCCTGGTTGCAGGATCCCAGTAGGGATAATGCGTGGCGATACCCACGCCCCCATTCTTAAAGCAGCTCGCGTAGGTGTTGCCGTCCTTGAAGGGCGTGTTCCAGAGCCGCTTGCCGCGGTCCAGCGCGAAGGTGTAGGGCGGAAACTCCATGATCTGTTTCCATTGCGCGCGCAGATTCTTGGCAGCCGGCATCGCGTAGACGCCATTTGCGTAATCCTTGAATGGCACATTCGGAAAGCGCTTACGGAAGTAGGCCTGGAACTTGTGCATGGCTGATTGCGGCGTGGCCTGCGGCGCGGCCTGCGCCATGAGCGGTGCGACCAACGCCGCGGCTAAGACCAGGGTGGCGGATGTCTTCATGGGTTCTTCCTCGCAGGGCCCGCGTTAGCTCACATGAGTCTGGGCGTGCCCGGTCATGCCCTTGTTATCGATCCAATCGACGCTGACGAGGTCACCCTTGCGCGCATGGGTGAGCTTGACGGCGATGAGCGGATCCTTGGAGATGGCGATGC
>JAKARI010000029.1 GCA_021819245.1 Pseudomonadota bacterium
GCAGGGTCCGGCTAAGGGCGGAATGATTCGATGGGGCGATTGTCTGGTTTCTGCTTGCATTGTCAGCGGCGACGACGATCTTTGCGCGTCGCGATGGGGACCCCGCGTTAGCGGGATCGCACATCGGCCGGCTGCCTTCTAGAGCCACACCATGCAGCCCATCTCGAAACGGTGGGCGAGCAGGGCATGATAAGGGTAGGCACGGATGCGCAGCGTCTGGAACCCCGGCGTCCGCGGTTCATGTTCGAGGCGAAAGATCAGGCGGCCTTCGCTATCGGTGCCGCTTGCGACAAACGGCGCCTCATCGCAAAGCCGCACCTCGTCTGTATCCTCTTCGGGTTCGAACAGGCATTCCACCACAAGGTCGTCTGCGCGCAGGCCATTGGCATAGACGAGGACAGTCAGATGCAAAGGCTCCCCGACCTTGAGGGTCTCGGGGATATCATCGCCCTGTTCGAGGCGTACGCCGGGCCAAGCGGCGGTCACCAGCCGTTTCCAGTGCGCGAGCGTCCGGCCGCCTGCGGCGTTGTTTTCCGCGAGCCGTCGCGCGTGGTTTGCGGCCGTGCGGTAATAGTTGCGCGCGTATTCCAGCACCATGCGCTCGGCATTGAACACCGGCATGGCGCGGCGCATGGCGGCCTTGGACATGGCGATCCAGGACCGCGAATATCCATGCTCGGCGGCATTGAAATAAAGCGGCACCACCTGCTGCTCGAGGATATCCAGGATCTCGGCGCTCTCCTCGCGGGCGCGCTGCTCGGCGGCGATCGGTCCCTTATGCGGAAAGATGCCCCAGCCGTTGTCGCCGGCATAGCCTTCGCCCCACCAGCCGTCGAGTATGCTCAAGTTCACGACCCCGTTGATCGCCGCCTTTTGCCCGGATGTCCCGCTCGCCTCGAGGGGATACTCCGGGGTGTTGAGCCACACGTCGACGCCGGTCACGAGGCGGCGCGCGAGCGCCAGGTCATAGCCCTCGACCAGGATGACGCGGCCCAGGAATTCCGGGCTGCGCGAGAACTCGTGAATCAACCGGATGAGGTGCTGGCCCGGGTGGTCATGGGGGTGGGCCTTGCCGGCAAACAGCAGGAGCACGGGGCGTTCCGGGTCGTTTAGGAGCCGTGCGAGCCGCGCCGGGTCCTCGAACAGGAGTCCGGCGCGCTTATAGGTCGCGAAGCGCCGCGCAAAGCCGATGACAAGCGGTGGTTTGGCGTCGGGTTCCAGTTGCTGGGTCAACCGCCGGATCAGGCCTTCGCCGACCCCGTTGCGCCGGTGTTGGCGGGTGACGCGGTTTTTTACGGACTCCAGCATGGCGCCCTTCAGCGATTGATGGACGCTCCAGTAGCTGTGGTCCGGGATGGTATCGATGCGCGCCCAGTAGTCCGTATCCGTGAGCTTGTTGCGCCACTCGCTGCCGAAACGCACGTCGAACAGGCTGCTCCATTCGTGGGCCAGAAAGGTTGCGACATGCACCCCGTTGGTCACATAGCCGACAGGGTTTTCGGTCCACGGGATCTGCGGCCAGATGTAGGCCTCCATGCGCGAGGCGACGCCGCCATGGATGCGGCTTACGCCGTTGTGCAGGCGCGATCCGCGCAGCGCGAACGCAGTCATGTTGAACCCTCCCTGGCTTATGGGGCTCGATCCGAGCGACTTGAGCTCATCGAGGGTAATACCGAGATCATCCATATAGGGCTCGAGGTAGCGGCCGAAGAGCTCCTGGTCGAAGATGTCGTGGCCCGCCGGCACCGGCGTGTGCGAGGTAAACGTCGTGCCCGCGGCCACCACCTCCAGGGCGGTGTCGAAATCGTGGCCCTGGGCACAGAGCTCGCGCGCGCGCTCCACGATCTGAAAGGCGGGGTGACCCTCGTTGATGTGCCAGACGGTCGGCGCAAGCCCCAGCGCGCGCAGGGCGCGCACGCCGCCTATGCCCAGGATGATCTCCTGGCACAGGCGCAGCTCGCGGTCGCCGCCATAGAGCTGGCAGGTGATCGCGCGATCCGTCTCGCTGTTTTCGGGGACATCGCTGTCTAGGAGATAGAGGCTGATACGCCCCGCGGCCACACGCCAGACCTTGAGCGCCACGGTGCGCCCCGCAAGCGCCACCGGCACCCGCAGTTCGAGCCCCTGGCCGTCGCATACGGGGGTCACGGGAAGATCGGCGAGGCGGGCGGGCGCGGTGCCGACGATCTGATTGCCCTGGGCGTCTATAATCTGCGTGAAGTAGCCCTGGCGGTAGAGTAGGCCCACGGCCACGAATGGCAGGCCCAGATCGCTCGCCGCCTTGCAGTGGTCTCCGGCCAGTATGCCAAGCCCCCCGGAATAGATCTGCAGGCTCTCATGGAGTCCGAATTCGGCGCAAAAGTAGGCGACCAGATCGGTGCGCGGGTCGATGTCGGTGAGCGGCGAGGACAGGCGCACGGCATGATAGGTGTCATAGATCGATAGCGCGCGCTGGTACTCCTCGAGAAACAAGGGGTCACAGGCGGCCTCGTCGAGCCGCGCCTGCGCCACGCGCCGCAGCATGAGCTTGGGATTGCGCCCGCACTGCTCCCAAAGCCCGGGGTCGAGCCGCACGAACAGGGCCCGGATCGCGCGATTCCAGCTATAGAGCAGGTCCGTCGCGAGTTCCGTGAGACGCATCAGCCGTTGCGGAATGAGCGGCTGGACTTCCAGAGGGTAGCGGGTACCGGGCACGTGTTGACCTTATGTTGTGATCGTTGGAGTGGCGCGCCTGCCGTATCCGGCATGGTCGTGCAGGTATTATGCCACAGACAGGTCGTCTTCTTTAAGGCCCGAGGCCGGGGTGGCGCGCGCGGCGAATGGGACTAAGATTTAAGCCGTATGGTGCGCATCGCGCCCCTAAGAGCCCGGGTTTCGCTATGCCGCGCCGTCACGCCGGATGCGGCACCATGCTGGTGCTTGCGCACCATATCATGGCTATAGAAGGATGTGGTGCCATGGGGACGGCATGCGTGTCGCGCTACTTGTCACGAGGGCGCGCGGCTCGTACCATGGCGGAGGAGGTCAGCGCGCGCGGCGTATCGTGAGGTGCGCGGTCCCATGCATGGGAGGCACATATGCCAGGTGGCAGAGGCGCACGGCGCGAGGCGCCAGTCGGTAATACGGACGCGTGGTTTAGTCCGGAGGATATGTATCTTTTTCGCGCGGGACGCCATGCGCGGCTCTATGAGAAGCTCGGCGCGCACCCGTTGCGCGTGGGCGTGGATGTGGGCGTGCATTTCGCGGTCTGGGCACCCAATGCGCAATCGGTGTCGGTAGTCGGCGATTTCAACGGCTGGCGAAGCGATGCCCATCCGCTTCATGTGCGCGGGGACGGTTCGGGCCTGTGGACGGGTTTCATCGCCGGGGTGGCCCCTGGGGCGCTCTACAAGTACCACATCGTGACGCGCGATACCTTCTACGAGGCCGACAAGGCCGATCCGTTCGCATTTCGCGCGGAACTGCCGCCGCGCACGGCGTCCGTGGTGTGCGGTAACGGCTATAGCTGGCATGATGCGGCGTGGATGGCGCAACGTGGGGCGCGCATGGCGCGCAATGCGCCTATAAGCATTTATGAGATGCATGCCGGATCCTGGCGGCGCGTGCCCGAGCAGGGCGGGCGCTGGCTCAGCTACCGCGAACTGGCTTTGGCCCTGCCGCCCTATCTTGTCGACATGGGGTTTACGCATGTCGAGTTCATGCCGCTTTCCGAACACCCGTTTTATGGTTCGTGGGGCTACCAGACCACGGGGTATTTCGCGCCTACCGCGCGTTATGGCGCGCCCGAGGACCTCATGTATCTCATAGATACCCTGCATAATCAGGGTATCGGGGTGATCCTCGACTGGGTGCCGTCGCATTTTCCGAATGATGCCCATGGCCTGGGCTTTTTCGATGGGACGTGTCTGTTCGAGCATGCCGATCCGCGGCGCGGCTACCATCCGGAATGGCGCTCCAACCTCTTCAACTATGGCCGCCATGAGGTGCGTTCGATCCTGGTCTCGAGCGCGATGTACTGGCTGGACAAGTTCCATATCGACGGCCTGCGCGTCGACGGCGTGGCCTCCATGCTCTACCGCGATTACGCGCGCGCCCCGGGCGAGTGGATAGCGAACGCCGGGGGTGGCCGCGAAGACGAGGAGGCGATCGGGTTTTTGCAGGAATTAAACGAGGCCGTGTACCGCCATTACCCCGGCGTTCAGACCATAGCCGAGGAGTCCACCGCGTGGCCGCAGGTGTCGCGCCCGACCTACGCCGGGGGCCTGGGTTTTGGCTATAAATGGAACATGGGCTGGATGCACGACACCCTGGAATATATGGGAAGGGATCCGATCTACCGCAAGTACCATCAGGGGCAGCTCACGTTTGGCCTGTGGTATGCGTTTTCGGAAAACTTCGTGCTGCCGTTGTCGCATGATGAGGTCGTTTACGGCAAGGGCTCGCTGATCGTCAAGATGCCGGGTGACGACTGGCAGCGGTTCGCCAATCTGCGCCTGCTGTTTGCCTATATGTTTTGCCACCCCGGCAAAAAGCTCCTGTTCATGGGCGCGGAGTTCGCGCAATGGCGGGAATGGGACCACGAGACCAGCCTCGACTGGCACCTCCTCGATTATGAGCGTCACCGGGGCGTGCAGCGCCTCGTACGGGACTTAAACGCCCTGTATCGGGGGCAGCCGGCGCTGCACGCCGCCGACACCGAGCCCACAGGGTTCCGGTGGCTGGATTACGCCGATGCCGATCAGAGCGTACTCAGTTTCTACCGATATAGCGAACCCGGGTCCGATCCGCTGCTCGTAGTCGCGAACTTCACGCCCATGTCGCGCCACAACTACCGCCTGGGGGTGGTGCGCGCGGGATTCTGGCAGGAGATCCTGAATACCGATGCCACGGTCTATGGCGGCAGCGGACAGGGTAATTTGGGCGGGGTGGCCACCGCGCCCGTCTCGGTGCATGGCGCGCCGCAGTCGCTGAATCTGATTTTGCCGCCGCTTGCAGTGCTGGTGTTTCGGGCCCCGCCGGGGTCCGGGGGCTAGGCGATGGCGCGGCGTCCGGTCAAGGGGCCGCCGCTGCCCTCCGGCGGTCAGCACCGGGTGGTGATCGAGGCGCTCTCGCCGATGATCGATTGCGGGCGCTATCCGATCAAGCGTGTGGTGGGCGATACCGTGATCGTCGAGGCCGATGTGCTGGCCGATGGTCACGACGCCGTGGCCTGCATGCTGTGCATACGCAAGCCCGGGGCGGCCACCGCAAGCGCCGTGCGCATGACCCCGCTCGGTAATGACCGTTATCGTGGCCGTTTCGTGGTCTCGGAACTCGGTGTCTACCGCTACACCGTGCGCGCCCATATCGACCGATTCGGTTCCCTGGTCCAGGAGCTCAGCCGCCGGCCGGCCGACGACCCGGATCTGGCGCTGGTCTTGCAACAGGCAGCGGTGCTGATCGCGCGCGCCGCGGATCACGCCCCGGCGCGCGAGGCGCGCGCGCTGCGCCGCGCGCAACGACGGATCGAGGGGCCGGCTCCGCTTGCCGACAGGTGCGCGGTGTTGCAAGACGAGGGCCTGGCCGAGCGGGTCTTGCGGTTTACACAGGCCGTGCACGAGACCGTGTGGGAGCCGGAGCTTGCCGTGCGCGTCGATCCCGAACGCGCGCGCGCGAGCGCCTGGTATGAGTTTTTCCCGCGCTCGATGTGGGGGGCTGCGGGCGGGCGATTGCGGGATGCGGATCCGATCCTCGCTGCGATTGCGGGCATGGGCTTTGATGTCGTGTATCTGCCGCCGCTATCGCCGATCGGGACGGTAGGCCGCAAGGGTCCCAACAATACCGTAAGCCGCGACCCGGCGGATGTCGGCAGCCCGTGGGCGGTCGGCAGCGCCGAGGGGGGGCACAAGACGGTGGCCGCAGCGCTCGGCACGGTTGCGGATTTCCGGGCCTTTTGCCGCAAGGCCGAAGGGCTCGGGCTGTCGGTCGCAGTCGACCTCGCCTTCCAGTGCGCCCCCGACCACCCGTATGTGACGGAGCACCCGCAGTGGTTTCGGCATCGCCCGGATGGCACCATCCAGTATGCCGAAAACCCGCCCAAGAAATACCAGGATATCTATCCGCTGGACTTCGAGACCGAGGACTGGCAGGCCCTGTGGCGCACACTGCATGGCATCGTGCAATTCTGGATCGACGCGGGGGTGCGCATCTTCCGCGTGGACAATCCGCACACCAAGGCCTTCGCCTTCTGGGAATGGCTGATCGAGACGGTGCGCGCGGACTACCCGGAGACGCTGTTTCTCGCCGAGGCCTTCACGCGCCCCAAGGTGATGTACAGGCTCGCCAAGCTCGGTTTCACCCATTCCTATACATATTTTACGTGGCGCAACAGCAAGCGCGAACTGACCGCATACTTCACGCAGCTGCATAGCAGCCCGCTCCGCGAGTATTTCCGGGCGCATCTTTGGCCCAATACCCCGGACATCCTTCCGCTGGCCCTGCAACATGCCCCGCGCGCGGCCTTCATCGCGCGTCTGGTGCTCGCCGCGACCTTGAGCGCCAACTATGGCATCTACGGGCCGGCCTTCGAGTTCATGGAGTCACAGCCGCGCGCCCCGGGCAGCGAAGACTATCAGAACTCGGAGAAATACGAGCGCCGCACCTGGGACTTCGACAGACAAGACAGCCTGCGGGCGGTTATTGCGCGCATAAACGCCATACGCCGGGCGCATCCCGCGCTTTTGAGCGATGCCCATCTTACGTTCCATGCCATCGACAACGACAATCTGATCGCCTACAGCAAGACGACAGACGACGGCGCGTCGGTGATCCTGGTGGTGGTCAATCTCGACCCCTACCACCGCCAGGCGGGGTGGGTCGAATGGCCGGCGCCGGCCGGCGCCGGCCGCCCGGTGCAGATGCACGAGCTTTTGTCGGATGCGCGCTACCTCTGGAACGGCGGCCGCCACTACGTCGAGCTCGTGCCCGAGCAGATGCCGGCGCACATATTCCGTCCGCGTGCCTATGTCGGTACCGAGCACGATTTCGATTACTACGTCTAGGCCTGCCATGCATAAGAGATCGCGCAGCACGGAATCGCGGATATCGGACGACCCTCTGTGGTATAAGGATGCGGTCATCTATGAATTGCATGTGCGGGCATTCTTCGATGGCAATGGCGATGGCATCGGCGACTTCGCGGGCCTCACCGAGAAGCTCGATTATCTCCAGGATCTGGGCGTCGATACCCTGTGGGTCCTGCCCTTCTACCCCTCGCCCATGCGCGATGACGGGTACGACATCGCCGATTACCGCAATGTCCACCCCGATTACGGGACGCGCCGCGATTTTCTACAGTTCGTGCGCGCCGCCCATGAGCGCGGTCTTAGGGTCATCACCGAGCTTGTCATAAACCATACCTCTGATCAGCACCCCTGGTTTCAGGCGGCGCGCCAGGCCCCCGCGGGCTCGCCCAAGCGCGACTTCTATGTCTGGAGCGATACGGCAAAGAAGTTCGAGGATACCCGCATCATATTCACAGACAGCGAGACGTCGAACTGGGCCTGGGATGACGCCGCGCGCGCTTATTATTGGCACCGCTTTTTCTTCCACCAGCCGGATCTCAATCATAACAATCCCCACGTCGTGCGGGCCGTGGTTCGGGTCATGCAGTTTTGGCTCGATCTCGGCGTAGACGGCCTGCGTCTCGACGCCATCCCCTATCTGTGCGTGCGCGAGAATACGAGCAACGAGAACCTGCCGGAGACCCACGAGGTCGTGCGTCATATGCGCTCGGTCATCGATCGGCGCTATAGAAACCGCATGCTGCTGGCTGAGGCCAATCAGTGGCCCGAGGACGTACGCGACTACTTCGGCGCGGGCGATGAGTGTCACATGGCCTATCATTTTCCGCTCATGCCGCGCATGTATATGGCCATAGCGCAGGAGGATCGCCATCCTATCGTCGAGATCATGAAGCAGACGCCGGATATCCCGGATAGCTGCCAGTGGGCGATCTTTTTGCGCAATCACGACGAACTGACCCTGGAGATGGTCACGAACAAGGAGCGCGACTACATGTATCAGATGTATGCCGCGGACCGGAAGGCGCGCCTCAATCTCGGCATCCGGCGCAGGCTTGCGCCGCTCATGGACAATGATTTCGACAAGATCCGCCTCATGAACAGCCTGCTTTTGTCGATGCCCGGGTCACCCATCATCTATTACGGCGATGAAATCGGCATGGGCGACAATATTTATCTGGGCGACCGCAACGGGGTGCGGACCCCGATGCAGTGGAGCCCGGACCGCAATGCCGGTTTTTCACGCGCGGATCCCCAGCGCCTTTTTCTGCCGCCGATCATGGACCCGATCTACGGTTATGGCGCGGTCAATGTCGAGGCGCAGGCGCGCGACCCCTCGTCTTTGCTCAACTGGACGCGGCGCATGCTCGCGATCCGCAGGGGTACGAAGGTATTCGGGCGCGGGACGCTTACGTTCCTCGAGCCCGGCAACCGCAAGGTGCTTGCCTATGTGCGCGCCACCGGCGATGAGAGCATCCTGTGCGTCGCCAATCTGTCGCGCTCCGCGCAGCCCGTCGAGCTCGATCTGGGCGCCTACAAGGGGCGCGTGCCCGTCGAGCTCATGGGGCGCACGCCGTTTCCGCCGATCGGCGACCTCCCTTATCTCTTGACGTTGCACGGCCACGGCTTCTACTGGTTCCGGCTGGCGGCGGGCGAGGAGGTCCCGGCGTGGCACGCCGAGCGCCTGCCCCCCGAGGAATTGCCGCTGCTCGTGCTGTTCGACGGTTGGCGCAGCCTGTTTCGCGAGCGCGTGGTGCCGTGGCGCATGGCCATGGCCGAGCGCGTGCGCGCGCAGTGGGAGCGGGATGCCCTGCCGCGGTTTGTCGTGCTGCAGCGCTGGTATGCCGGCAAGGGTGTGGCGCCATCGCGCGTCGCCATGACCGAGAACGCCGAATGGGTCTCGCCGGAGGGCCGGTTTTTCCTGACCGTCGTGGACATCGAGACAACCGGAGAGGAGGCGGGTGTGGCGCGCTATTTCCTGCCGGTCTCGCTCATGTGGGAGGCCGACAGCGAGGCGCGATGGCGCGCGGTCTTGCCGCTTGCCGTGGCGCGCGTGCGCCAGCAGGCGGCGCTTGGTATTCTCGGGGACGCCTTCGGCGATGATGCCTTCTGCCGGGGATTGGTCCGGGCGATACGCCAGGAATTGGCGTTTGCCGGCGAGAGCGGCACCATGCGGGGGGTGGCGGTGGGCATGGTGGCCGAGGCGGTGGCCGCAGACGAGGCGGTCCGCCACGCCCCCGCGCACAGCACCAATACCACGGTGGTGGTCGGCGAACGATTTTTTCTCAAGGGCTACCGGCGCTTGCACGACGGCATCAACCCGGAGGTCGAGATGGGCCGGTTCCTGTGCGATATGGCGGGTTTCCGCCACACCGTGCCGGTGCTCGGGACCCTCGAGTATCGGCCGAACACAGGCGGTGTCCTGACGCTTGCGCTGCTGCAGGCCTATGTCGAGAACCAGGGCAGCGCCTGGGACTATACGGTGAACTACCTCGACAAGCATCTCGATCTCTGTCTGCGCGCCGCGCCCCCGGGTGGCGGCGGCGAAGAGGTGCATGGCGGCTATCTGGCGCTTGTGCGCACGCTGGCTTTGCGCACCGCGCAGATGCATCGGGCGCTCTCGACCCCCTATGGCGATCCGGCCTTCGACCCCGAGCCGCTTGCCCCCGATGACGGGGCGCGCTGGGCGGCGGTCGTGCGCGCCGAGGTCGAGTCGACCCTGCAGATGCTCGCGGCGCGGTACGCTATCCTCGCGCCCGATATTCAAGGACGGGCGCGGGCCCTGCTCGACGCGCGCGAGGCATTGCTTGCGCGCGCATCGCTGGCCGCGCCGGTCGCGGGGCAGAAGATCCGCTATCATGGGGACTACCATCTGGGCCAGGTGCTGCTTTCGAAAAACGACTTTGTGATCATCGATTTCGAGGGTGAGCCGGGGCGGCCCCTTGCCTACCGGCGGCGCAAGCATACGCCGCTGCGCGACGTCGCGGGCATGCTGCGATCGTTTCGCTATGCCCTCTACACGGTCCTTGACCGGGTCAGCTTGGACAGCGAGTCCCGGGCGCTTTTGCGGCCGCATGCCCGGGCGTGGGAGCAGGCCACGGCCGCGGCGTTTGTCGCATCGTATGCCGCCGCCATGGAGGGGACCTCGCTCTGGGGCGATTTCGCCGACACCGCCGGCTGGCTGCGGCTTTTCGGCCTCGAGAAGGCCTGCTATGAGTTGCGTTACGAGCTGAGCAATCGTCCTCAGGGTATTGCGATTGCGCTGGAGGGCCTGTTGCAGGATCTCGACGCGCAGGACGAGGCGCACGCCCCGTAGGGCGTACAGATAGGCCTGCATGGAACCGGTCCGGCATGGGGCGGGGCGCGCATCCGCACGGGCCCGAGGGCAATGGACACACTGACCGAGGAGGGTGACATCATGACTATCCTGCATGCGGCGTTTGCATCGTTGCCGGCAGTCATCTGGCAGTGGCGGCAGTGGGTGCCGCCGCTACTCATCGCGTCGGCCATTCTCGGTGGCGGGTATGTGGTGGCGCGTATCGTGCGCATTCTGACGAGAAAGGCATTACGCGCGGTCAACTTCCCGGTGCTGGCGGAGCGCGCCGGTCTCGACGGCCTGCTCGCGGCAGGGGGCGCCGGGACCGATACCACGGGCCTTCTCGGCGTGCTGGTCGCGGCCTTCGTGCTGCTCGTGGCGCTGACCTGGGCCCTGCATATCCTGAATCTGACGGCGGCGGCCGCGGCGGCCGGGCGCGTGGCGCTCTATGTCCCGCGGCTCATGGCCGGGGTGCTGATACTGACGGGCGGCCTCTATTTCGCGCGCTTTGTCGCGCAATCGGTGGCACAGTACGGGGCCGATCTCGGGCTTGTCGATGCCCCGGTGCTTGGGCGGCTCGCGCGCTCCGTGGTGATCGCCTTTGTCGTGCTCATGGTCCTGGATGAATTGCGCATAGGCCAGGGACTCATACGCGATTCGTTTCTGATTCTCCTGGGTGGGGTGACATTGGCCGCCGCGCTTGCGTTTGGGCTCGGCGGGCGCCGCTGGGCGGCGCATATCCTGGAGCGCGATTGGCCGCGCGAGCGATCGAGCCGTGAGGGGCCGGGGCCGCGATGAGGAGATTGGCATGAGCGATGAGCGGCGCATCACCGAACCCCACGGCGCGGGCCGTTACGCGGTCTGGCCGGGCAGGCCCTATCCCCTGGGCGCCACATGGGATGGTGAGGGCGTGAATTTCGCGCTCTTTTCCGAGCATGCGCGCAAGGTCGAACTCTGCCTGTTTCACCGCGATGGGCGCCGCGAGACCACGCGCATCCCGATGCGCTGGCAGACCGATCAGGTCTGGCATTGCTACCTCCCGGAGGCGCGTCCCGGGTGGCTCTACGGCTATCGGGTGCATGGCGACTACGACCCGCGCCGGGGGCTGCGTTTCAACGGCAATAAGCTTTTGCTCGATCCCTACGCCAAGGCCATAGCCGGCGAGTTTCGCTGGAGCAACGCCCATTTTGCCTACCGTCCGGGCCGGAAGTGCGAGGATCTGGTGATGGACCACACCAACAATGCCCTGCACATGCTCAAGTCGCGGGTCGTGGAATCGGCCTTTAGCTGGAACGGTGACAAACTCCTGCGCACGCCCTGGCATGACACCATCATCTATGAGCTGCACGTCAAGGGCTTTACCTGGCGTCATCCGCTGATACCTCCGGCCCTGCGTGGCACCTATGCGGGTCTCGGGTCTCAACCCGTCATCGATTATCTCAAGTCCCTTGGGATCACCGCCGTGGAGCTCATGCCGGTACACGCCTTTATAGACGAACACCATCTCGTCGAGCGCGGACTGCGCAATTACTGGGGCTACAATTCCATCGGGTTCTTTGCGCCCGATGCGCGCTATTCGGCAAGCGGCGAGATATCCGAATTCAAGACCATGGTCAAGGCGTTTCACTCAAGCGGGATCGAGGTCATTCTCGATGTCGTCTACAACCACACGGCCGAGGGCAACCATATGGGGCCGACCTTGTCGTTTAGGGGTATCGACAATCTCGCCTATTACCGCCTGTCGCCGAACGACCCGCGTTATTACCTCGATTTCACCGGCTGCGGCAACACACTCAACATGCTCCACCCGCGCGTCTTGCAGCTCATCATGGACTCGCTGCGCTACTGGGTTCTGGAGATGCATGTCGACGGGTTTCGCTTCGATCTCGCCTCGACCCTGGCGCGCGAGCTGCACGACGTGAACCGACTGTCGGCATTCTTCGATATCATCCATCAGGACCCCGTACTCTCGCAGGTCAAGCTCATCGCCGAGCCCTGGGACCTCGGCGAAGGCGGCTATCAGGTCGGCAATTTCCCGGTCGGATGGACCGAGTGGAACGGCAAGTATCGCGACGCGGTGCGCGCCTACTGGAAGGGCGAGGGCGGGGTCATGGGCGAGCTTGCCTACCGGCTGACGGGTTCCAGCGATCTCTATGGCCACAGTGGCCGCAACCCCTACGCCTCGATCAATTTCGTGACCGCGCATGACGGTTTTACGCTCGAGGATCTGGTGAGCTACGACCATAAGCACAATGAGGCCAACGGCGAGTGTAACCGGGATGGAACCGACCTCAATCTGTCCTGGAATTGCGGTGTCGAGGGACCGACACCGGATCCCGTCATCCGCGCCCTGCGCGCACGCCAAAAGCGCAACATGATGGCCACATTGCTCCTGTCGCAAGGGGTGCCCATGATCACCGCCGGCGACGAGATCGGGCGCACGCAGGACGGCAACAACAACGCCTATTGCCATGACAGCCCCCTCAATTGGATCAACTGGGACCTCACGCCCGAGGACCGCGAGTTTTTGAGCTTCATCCAGTACGTGATCCGCATCAAGCAAGAGCATAAGGTGTTTCGCCGCAGCTCATTTTTTCAGGGCCGGCGCATCCATGGCACGGACATCAAGGACATCACCTGGCTCAAGCCCGACGGCACCGAGATGAACGACGAGGAGTGGAAGCAGAGCTTTGCCCGCTGCCTGGGGCTCTTTCTCGCCGGCCAAGGACTCGCGGAGTTCGACGAGAAGGGGCGCATGATCGAAGACGGGGATTTTCTGTGGCTGTTGAACGCGCATCATGAGGAGATCGCGTTTGTCCTGCCGCCGTACCGCACCGAAGGCTGGGAACTCGTAGTCGATACCAGCCACGACACGCCGGCCGATGGCGCCGGGACCCGGATAACGGGCGGGGTCTATCCGTTGCAGGGGCGTTCGCTCGTGCTGTTGCGCGAGGCGGACGCAAGGCATCGCGCGGGCCCCGGGGGCTGAACGCGCCGCGGTAGGCGCACAGGAGGTGTCATGGCAGATGAGAATCCCGCGCACGACACCCAGGGCGCAAGACGTCACGAGCCGCTCGGCTTTGGGGCCGAGTGCCATGATCGCGGGGTGCGGTTTCGGCTCTGGGCGCCGGGGGCGCAGGCGGTCGATGTGGTGCTCGAAGAAGGGTGCGTAATCGTCCCTATGGCAGCGCTCGCGGGGGGCTGGTTTGCGGCCACGACGCCGGCTGCGCGTGCCGGCAGCCGGTATCGCTATCGCATCGACGGAGGCCTTCTGGTCCCGGACCCGGCATCGCGCTTTCAGCCCGAGGATGTGCACGGCCCGAGCGAGGTGATCGATGCGCGGGCCTATTTATGGCGCGATGGGCGCTGGCGCGGGCGGGCATGGGGGGAGGCCGTGATCTACGAGCTGCATGTCGGCACCTTCAGCCCCGAGGGGACCTATGCCGGGGCCCAGGCGCTTTTGCCCTATCTCGCATCGTGGGGCGTGACCGCCATAGAGCTCATGCCGCTTTCGGACTTTCCGGGGCGCGCCAATTGGGGCTATGACGGGGTTTTGCCGTTTGCCCCCGACAGTTCCTATGGGCGCCCGGAGGACCTGAAGGCCCTGATCGACGCCGCCCACGCCCTTCATCTCATGGTGTTCATAGACGTCGTCTATAATCATTTCGGGCCCGAGGGGAACTATCTCGGCGCCTACGCCCCGCAGTTCTTTACATCGCGCTACTCGACCCCCTGGGGGGACGCCATCAACTTCGATGGACCAGACAGCGGTCCGGTGCGCGCCTACTTCATCGCCAACGCCCGCTACTGGCTTACCGAATACCATTGCGACGGCCTTCGATTCGATGCCGTGCATGCCATATTCGACGAGTCCCCGCAGTCGATACTCGATGCCATTGCCGCGGCGGTCGCACCATTGCGCGTGCTCGGCCGCTCCATCCACCTCGTCTTGGAAAACGACCGTAACGAGGCGCGGCGTCTGGCCGCAGAGGGCCGCCCGGACGGATTCACCGCGCAATGGAACGACGATATCCACCATGTCCTGCATGTGCTTGTGACCGGCGAGTCCGATGGTTATTACGCGGATTATGCCGATGGGGCCGTGCGCCGGCTCGGGCGCTGCCTCACCGAGGGCTTTGCCTACCAGGGCGAGTGGTCGGCGGTGCGGGGCAGGCCGCGCGGCGAATCCACGCGCGGCCTGCCGCCGGGGGCGTTCGTGGGGTTTTTGCAAAATCACGATCAGATCGGCAATCGCGCCATGGGCGAGCGCATCACGACGCTTGCGCCCTTGGCCGCGGTGCGGGCCGCGACCGCGGTGCTGTTGCTCTCGCCCTCGCCGCCGTTGCTGTTCATGGGCCAGGAGTTCGGCTGCACACGGCCCTTTCTGTTTTTTTGCGATTTCGCAGATGACCTCGGGCGGCGCGTCGCCGAGGGACGCCGGCTGGAGTTCGCGCGCTTCGCGCAGTTTGCCGATGCGTTAAGCCGCGCGCGCATCCCGGACCCCAACAGCCCGGATACCTTTGCCAAAAGCCGTCTTGACTGGGCGCAGGCCCGCTCTGCGGCGGGCCTTGAGTGGACCGCGTTTCATCGCGAGCTGCTCGCCATCCGCGCCCGTCATCTGGCGGCGCGGCTGTGCGCGGGCCCCGCGCATGCCGAGGGCTTTGTGCCATTCGGGGCTGGCGGTCTTGCCGCCGCCTGGCGCCTGGGAGACGGGGCGCGGCTTACGCTTACCGTCAACATGGGGGGTGCGCAGGAAATCATTCCGGGGCCGTGGGGGCGCGCACCCGTGATCCTCTATGAGAGCGCGGGATCGGATGCGCAGGGCCTGGCCCCCTGGGGGGTTCGCTTCGGCCTGTGGCCGGCGGGAACCTGCGTGGGACCTCAGTCATGAGCGCGCGCCGGCAGGCGGGCCGGGAGGCGGCGCGGCCGGCCAATGCGCCCGCGGGCGATGCCTCTTGGGTACGCGCCACCTACCGCCTGCAGTTTCACAAGGGGTTTGGCTTTCGCGATGCCGCAAGGCGCGTTTCGTATCTCGCCGACCTTGGCATCAGCCACTGTTACGCCTCGCCCTATCTCAAGGCGCATGCGGGCAGCGCTCACGGCTACGATATCGTAGACCACACGCGCGTCAATCCCGAGGTCGGCAGCGAATCCGCGCGCCGGACGTTTGTGAAGGCCCTTGCCGCCCATGGGCTAGGCCAGATCCTAGACGTCGTCCCGAACCACATGCGCGTCGATGATCCGGAAAACCGCCTGTGGTGGGACGTGCTGGCGTTCGGCCGCCGCTCGCGGTTTGCGCATTATTTCGATATCGACTGGGAGACGCCGGAGCGCCCCTATGAAGACAAGCTTGTCATACCGATCCTGGGGGGACCGTATGGCGAGATCCTGGAATCCGGGGACATCGCGCTAGACTGCGATCCCGAAGGCGGCGGATTCATCGTGCGCTATTTCGACCACAGGTTGCCGATAGCGCCCGGCTCCTATCCCAAGCTCCTGGCGGAGGTCGCGCAATCCCTGGAACGTATGGGTCCCAGGGATGAGCCGATTGCGCGCGAGATCTCGGACCTCATTGCGCTCTTCGAGCAGTCGTCCGTCTATGCCGCCTTAGGCGCCACCGCATCCCAGGGCGCTGCGCTTATGGCCGAAGGCGGGCGGCGCCTTGCGCAATGGGTGGCGAGCGGTGCGCGGTGCGCGCAGGCGCTTGCCGCGGTTCTCGCGCGCTATAACGGCGGGGAGGGCGAGGGCGCGCGCCGTTACGATGCCCTGCATGGGCTTTTGGAGCAGCAGGCCTATCGCCTGGCGTTCTGGCGCGTCGCCGGCTACGAGATCAACTACCGGCGCTTCTTCGACATCAATGAACTCGCGGCGCTGCGCATGGAGGACCCGGATGTGTTTGCGGCAGCCCACGAGCAGATCGGCCGCTGGATCGCCGCGGGCGACGTCACCGGGCTTCGGATCGATCACCCAGACGGCCTGCGCGACCCCCGGGGCTATTGCGCGCGCATTCAGGAGTGGGCGCGGGGGCTTTTGTCCGGGGCCGGCGAGACGGCGCGCGTATCCGGCCAAAACCCGCTTTATGTCGTCGTGGAGAAGATCCTCGGCGCCGAGGAGAGGTTGCCGGAGGACTGGCCGGTCCATGGCACCACCGGCTACGATTTCGCGCGCCTTGTCAGCGGTGTGCTCGTGGATGGCGCCGGCGAGGAGGGGATCAATGCCGCCTACGAGGCGTTTGTGGGGTCGCGCGATCACTACGAGGACCTGCTCTATGAGTGCAAGGCGCTCATCATGCATACCATTTTGGGCAGCGAGATCCACGTCCTGGGGCGCGCGCTCGAGCGTATCGCCGAGCGTGACCGGCGCACGCGCGATTTGACGCTCTCGGCGCAGGCCACGGCGCTCTTTGAGATCGTGGCGTGTTTCCCCGTGTATCGCACCTATGTGACGGCAGAGGGCGTGAGCGCGGCCGATCGCGCGGCCATCGACGCGGCCTGCGCTGAGGCCAAGCGCCGCAATCCGCTCGTGGAGCCATCGGCGGTCGATTTCATCGGCGGGCTGTTGCGCGGGGAGGGTCTGGAGGGGCGCACGGCGGCGGAGCGCGGCGAGATCCTGGAGTTCGTGGCGGCGTTTCAGCAGTACACGGGTCCGGTCATGGCTAAGGGCCTCGAGGATACGCTCTTTTACCGGTATAACCGCATGGTGTCCTTAAATGAGGTCGGCGGCGATCCGTCGCAGTTTGCGGTCTCGCGCCGTGCGTTTCATGCCGCCAATGAGGAGCGTCTGCGCCGCTATCCGTATGCCCTGCTTGCCACCTCGACCCATGACAGCAAGCGCAGCGAGGACCTGCGTGCGCGCCTAAGCGTGCTGTCCGAGATCCCCGCGGCGTGGCGCGAGCGCGGGCAGTGGCTCAAGGCCCGCCATGCGGCCTTCAAGGGCGGGGCCAAGGGCGTGCCGTCTGCGCGCGACGAGTACCTTTTCTACCAGACCCTGATCGGCCTCTGGCCGCTCGTGCGCACCCCCAGGGCGTGGGCCGATGTGCGGGAGCGCCTCAAGGACTACATGCGGAAGGCCGCGCGCGAGGCCAAGGGCGAGACGAGCTGGGTCAAGCCCGTGCCCGCGTACGAGGAGGCGCTGGCGGCGTTCGTGGATGCCGTCACCGATCTCAAGAAAAACGGCGAGACGCTGGCCCTGCTTGCCGCATTCATCGCCCCGATCGCGCGCGTGGGGCTGTGGACGGCGTTAAGCCAGGCCGCGCTCAAGCTCACCGTACCCGGGGTCCCGGACCTCTATCAGGGGACCGAGCTGTGGGACTTTCATCTGGTAGACCCCGACAACCGGCAGGCGGTGGATTATGCGAAAAGCGCGCGGATACTCTCCGAGGTCGCGCAGTTCGACGCACAGGATACCGCCGGATGCACGGCACTGCTTGATGCATGGCTTTCCCATCCCGAGGACGGGCGCGTGAAGATGCATCTGACACGCCGCCTCCTGCACCTGCGGCGCGCCCATCCCGGGCTTTTTGCGAAGGGGCGTTATGTGCCGGTGCATGCCGAGGGGCCCAAGGCCCGGCATGTCCTGGCCTTTGCGCGCAGCGACGGGGATACGACCGCGCTTGTAATCGTCCCGCGCCATTACTGGGCCCTGACGCAGGGCGGCGAACGCCTCCCCCTGGGGCCTGCGGTATGGGGCGAGACACGCCTTGTGTTGCCCGCGGGCCTTGCCGCGCCGTCATGGCGCGATGCCCTGACGCAGGGGGTGGTGGCAGCCCGGCCGGCCGGGTCCGTGGCGGTGGCCGCAGCCCTTGCGCAGTTTCCCGTCGCGGTGCTGATTGCCGGCGCGGATGCGCGCAGCCCCCATGCCGGCAGACAGCCTGCGTGATACCCTAAGTCCCAAAGCCCCGATACACTTCTCAAAGACACCGAGGCAAGACGGTCGATGGCCAAGCAGTACACCGATATCCCCAGCCGCTGGGCGCGCTTCATAAGCGAGCAGAAGATCTTTTTCGTGGCCACTGCCACCGCCGATTCGCGCGTCAACGTCTCGCCCAAGGGGCTAGATAGCCTGCGTATCCTCAATCCCAACCGCGTCGTGTGGCTCAATCTCACGGGCAGCGGCAACGAGTCCGCCGCCCATGTCGAGAGCGATCCGCGCATGACCCTGATGTTCTGCGCCTTCACGGGCGACCCGGTCATCCTGCGGCTGTATGGCAGCGCCCGCGCGGTGCATCACACCGACCCCGAGTGGCCGGCGCTCTTTGCGCTCTTTGCGCCCTTGCCTGGGGCGCGCCAGATCTTCGATGTCGCCATCGATCTCGTACAGACCTCGTGCGGATTTGGTGTGCCGTATTTCGACTACGGTGGCGACCGGCCGGACCTGCGCATCTGGACCGAGAACAAGGGCCCGGAGGGTATCCGGGACTATTGGCGCGCCCGCAATGCCGTAAGCCTCGATGGCCGCAAGACCGGGATCGACGAAAAGAACCGGCGGTAAGCGGCATGAGGCCCGCCCGCTGCCAGTGCCCTGAACGATAGAGGCGTACGGGGTGCCCACATTCAAAGAGGCGGGTTACTAAAATTGCGTATCCGGATTTGGCTGTGCCTGAAGGCTCACAGCCGACCGGATTCCAATAGTTCTATCAGTGTGTTTATGCCTGCCCCGTAGTTCTTCTGTGGCCTTGATGGTTCGTGTGAGCGCGCGGCCTTCGGCGCACCCTTCCTTGGCATCAGAACCACCTTTCTGGCGTGCCCATGAGGCCGATCGTAGCCCACCGCACCGTCTGGCAAACCGTAACCTTCCACGCCATCTACGACAGCTAATTCCGTCTCCCGTCTGCGCTCAAACTTCGGGCGACTGAGCCTGTGCGTTCCCTCAGTGAACAGAAATTTGGCCCGTAGCGCCTCGAACGAGTAACCCCGACCCAGCCGATTCATGACGCGGATCAGGCTATTCAGAGACTCGGTGTAGGTGTTCGTCACCGGGTGCTCGAAGTAGTTGAGGATGAAGGGCTGCCAGTCGCTGAAGGCCCGGATCAGATCGCCGAAGGCGTCCCGTACCTCGGGTGCCACCGCCTTGTTCCAAGCCCCATAGGCCGCGATGGCAGCCTGCGGGCTGTCAGCCCCCTCATAGATGGCATAGAAACCTTCCTTGAGCCTGTATGCGACCCCAAGCTCAGGATAGTTCTTCGTCCAGCCATTAAGCAGCCGCTTCTCCCGGTCATTTAGATCGCGCTCACGCTTACGCAGGACAATCCGGTCATGCACCAGCCCTCGGCGCTGCGTGGGCGTCAGTTGCTCGCGCAGGCCCTTCCTGACCTTCTCCAGGGCGTCGTTTGCCATCCGGACGACGTGAAACTTGTCGATGACGATCCGGGCGTCCGGCAAGACCATCTGCACGGCATCACGATATGGCGTCCACATGTCCATCGCCACGTACTGTACCTCCGACTTCCCTTGCAGGTTGTAGAGGTAGTTCACCACCGTCTTCTGGTCCCGGTTCGGAAGCATGTTGATGATGGTGTTGTTGCGGATGTTGCTGATGACGCAGCGCGGCTTGATGAGGGGGATTTCGTCGATGCCCATCCACGTCGGCGCCTCAAAGCGACACTCGGCTTCCAGCTTGTTGATGTAGTCGCGGGAGATATTGCGGATGGTCTTCTCGTCTAGGCCGGTGTCGTCGGCGATGCTGGCAAACGTCCGCTTCAAGCTCTGCTGGCCAATCCAGCCCACCAGCCGGTCGGTCATCTCGCGCTTGGTATTGACGGCGGGCAGCGTCTCCATGAAGGTCTTGCCGCAGGACTGGCACCGCCAGCGGCGGGTGTCCACGTAGATCGCAAGGCGCTTGCCGTGAGTTGGCAGGTCGCGGATAACCTGTTCATTGCGCCCATGGCCGATCAGGCGGTCAGAGCCGCACGCCATGCAGGTGCCGGGAGGGTTCGAGACCTCGGCGTAAACGTGATAGTCGTGGTCGGCATCCTCGACCCGCTGCACCTTGAAGTCGGGGAGGTTCAGGATGTTCGCGGGCATAAGTCAGAAGTCTTTAGTAAGCCGGTTCGATTTAATTCGGAAGCCTTTTTGTCGGTACGCTCATTTATAAGAGTGTTGCCATAAATGAGCACGCATACTCAACACCGTGATTGACTTGATAAATACCTCTGGATTCTGGCGTAGCAAGGCCCTCGTGATGTTCATCGCGTCACCCCATAATCTCCGTCGTCAGGCTCTGGCGGCATGAACTCGGCCCGCATGGCGGCGATGAACGTGGCAGCCTGGGCGACCATTTCCTTTGCGTCGGCAGGCTCTACTGAGTCCCCCTTGTAGTCGGCAATCTGGCGAACCTCATGCGCCCGGTTCAGAAGGCGCCCCATGTCTTTCGACACCGGGCCGTTCTTGACCAGATAGTTGCCGAAAGCCCCAATCAAGCCACTATGGGTGCGGCCGACATCCGGCTCGACCGGCGCGTTCGATGCCAGCAAGGCGGCACGGGCCGCGTCGAACATGGCGTAATAGGCGCGATTGGCCGCACCATCCACGTCACCGAGTTCGAGCAAGGCTCGGGCAGATGAATAAGCCGTGTTGGCCTTCACCATCAGTGCTTCTGGTGTCAATTGGCGATTGCTCACAGTCGAACCCCCTCCCTGTCAATATGGTGCAGCAAGGCCGGGTTCGAATAGTTCTCCGGGTGCTCCCATTCATCGCGCCAGACCGGCAGCGGCGAGATGAGAATGCCGGTTTCAAGCAACACATCGAAGGCGACATCTGCCATGTCCAGCTTTGCGGGCAGGAAGCGCTGATGCTCGCCACGCAAGAGCACGGCCACGTCCGCGTCACTATCTGGACGGTGCGTGCCACGCGCACGGCTCCCATAGACGATAGCTGCGTCCAAGTCGTAGCGACTGGCAATCAAGGCGAGGAAGCGACGAACGGCCTCCTCGGTATCATGGTCGATGTGATTCATAAGAAAAATCCCACAACAAAATCCGGTTTCATAATAGCTTGACGCCAACAAGAAGGCAACAACAGGATCCGGTTTTAGTCCAAGATAACGGCGCCCGGTCCAATCTCTGGAAACACACTCAAATCCCGATACCCCAAAAATTTAGGGGCAGATCGATTATCTCGGGTACCTGCGTGCGCGCTCCCTGTTTCGATAAGCGCGGGATCCCAAAACAAAATTCTATGGGGCCGCAAAGGCCAAACTGTCTCGCGTCACGCCCCGATGGACCTCATTCCGGGCCTCAGGACTGCATTCCGGGCGGACGGCACCCCAGAGAGTTGGTGCCGCCTCCGGCCGATGGGATAGGGTGGGTCCTGCGCCGGCAACAAGCGGCAACGAGTCCGCCGCCCATGTCGAGAGCGATCCGCGCATGACCCTGATGTTCTGCGCCTTCACGGGCGACCCGGTCATCCTGCGGCTGTATGGCAGCGCCCGCGCGGTGCATCACACCGACCCCGAGTGGCCGGCGCTCTTTGCGCTCTTTGCGCCCTTGCCTGGGGCGCGCCAGATCTTCGATGTCGCCATCGATCTCGTACAGACCTCGTGCGGATCAGGAAGAGGGCGGTCGCCCGCTCGAACGGATCACATTTATTCAGCGCCGCCACGCCCTCGTTGAAGACGCGATGCAACTCCGGTGCGCCAGATAGCGTCGGCAGCGGGGTATAGCGGCCATGTTCACCCAGGCTGACATCCGGCGTGTAGTGCGT
>JAKARI010000030.1 GCA_021819245.1 Pseudomonadota bacterium
GGTGAAGATCTTTCGCAGGTAATGATAGGGCTCAAGCCCATTGGCCTTGGCGGTCTCGATCAAGGAGTACAGGTTGGCCGAGGCCTCGGCACCGGCCACGGTGTCATGGAAATTCCAATTCTTTCTCCCGAGACAAAAGGGCCGCAAGGCATTCTCGGTCGCGTTGTTATCGATGGGGATGCGCCCGTCTGTGAGATACACGGTCAACTTGTCCCATTCGTGGGCCAGATAGGCCAGGGCCTTACCCAAGGCGCTCTGTGGCGGGACACCGGGGCGGTGGACGGAAAGCCAGGTGTGGAGCGTATCCCACAGGGGGCGGGCATGCTGATCCCGATACCGGTGACGGTCTTTAGCCGTCATGTCGCGGGAGGCCTTCTCCACGGCATAGAGCTTCTGGATCTGAGTGAGCGCCTCCTCGGCGAGACCCTTCCTTCGGTGCCTGCCCTGGGATTTGATGACCTCGTCGAATTTCCGGCGGGCATGGGCCAGGCATCCGGCGTGGGTCAAGGATTGGGCCTTCACCACGGCGCCATAGCCGGCATAGCCATCGGTCTGGAGGATACCCTGGAAGTCGGCGAGCAGCCGCAGGGGTACCTCCTGCGAACGGCTCGGGTCGTAGTCAAAGAGGATGACGGGGGTTTCGGGCGGTCCGCCCCGCTGCACCCACAGATAGGACTGGGACTGGGCGGTCTTGCCGGGCTCCTTCAAGACCTGGGTGGGGGTCTCATCCATGCTGATATATCCCGAGGCCAGAAGCGTATCGCGCATGAGGTTGATCACGGGCTGGATGAGTGTGGTGCCCGCCTGCACCATCCAGCGGGCGAGGGTCGCCCGCGGCAGATCCACGCCGATGCGGGTTAATATCTGCTCCTGGCGGTAAAGCGGCAGGGCGTCCTGGTATTTGGACACCACGACATGGGCCAGGAGGCCTGGGCTTGCCAGGGTCTTGGGGAGGGGCTGCGGGGGCAGCGGGGCTGTCTTCACGCACTGGCCGCAGCTGCAGGCGTATGTGCGGCGGATGTGGCGCAATACCCGGATGGTGGCCGGGATGATGTCCAATTGTTCCGAGACCTCTTCGCCGATGACAGACAGAACCTGGCCGTCATGGGGGCACACCCGCTCGGCCTCGGGCAGGTCATGGACGATATCGGTCCGGGGTAAGGAGGCCGGCAGGGGCTTCCTATGGCCCCGGGCCTTGCGGATGGGACCGGCTACCACAGTCTCGACTGCCGGCGGCTCTTGAGCCTCCAGGGCCTCCCGTTCCGCCTCCACCTCGGCCTCATCAAAAAGCCCCATCTGGGGGCTTGGGCCCTTCTCGCTGCGGGCGCTATAGCGCCTGGCGATGGCGAGGTTCAATTGCTCCTGCAGGAGCTCTGCGCGGCGGGTCAGGCGCTCGATTACGGCATCGCGCTCAGCAATCGCCTCATCGCGCAGGATGATGGCCTCATCGCGCACGGCGATCTGCGCATCCTTTTCCCGGATGAGATCCGCCACGAAACGCGTGAGGGATTCCACGTCTTCCGGCCGTGTCTTTGTGGGCTCATTCATGGCGACTATTATACGATAATCGAATCGAGAATGCACGCCTTATGGCCGCTCTTTTTTACGAAACCCTCTTGTACACCAAGGCCGCATGGGGCCTCATGAGCGTGATGTCATAGCCCGCCAAGAGCCACTGGAGCTCATCTTGCGAGAGCGTCAGGACCGCATCGGGAAGCTTCCGGGGCCAGGCGAAGCGCGCCGCCTCCAGGCGCTTTAGCCACAGCGCAAAGCCGGTCTGATCCCAATAGAGGACCTTGACCTTGTCGCGCTTTCTGTTCGTAAAGAGAAAGAGCGCGCCGGTCAGGGGTGACAGGGCCATCTCGTTCTCGACACGGGAGGCCAACCCATCGATCCCCACCCGGAAGTCTATGGGCTCGCGGTGCAGGTATACGGCCAGGGGGTCTTCAAACATGCGCATGGGGATCAGCCCTCCAGGGCCATGAGGAGGGCGGCCACCCACGCGGGGGGCACGGACGGCGACAACGCCACCTGGGCCTTGCCGATGGTAAGCGTGATCGAAGCCGGCACCGCCCGGGGGGTGACCGCCACCGGCATGAAGGCCGCGGGAGGGGCGAGGGGCCCACCCTCTGACCCCCGGCGGCTTGCCGAACGCCCCCGGAGCTCGAGGCTGCGCCGATAGAAGTAGGTCAGCCGCAGTCCATGCCGGGCGCAGAAGTCGCGCGCGCTCTCATGTCCTGCCTCGTACTCGGCAAAGAGATCGAGCCAATCCTTATCACTGCGGATCTTTGCCACTTGCCTTCCTCCATCGATGTGATGGACCAAAGCGTAAGGGGCTTAGGGGGTCTTGGGCAGGGTGGGGATTATGGAGCGCTTACGTCGAATCCGTCAAGAGGTCATTGCGTGCCATTTTAAAGTGGCACGATAATCATATTGCGCCATATAAGCCAATTGTTATGTCGCAATAAGGCGATCGCGCCACAACGGAGAGGTTTGCGCGGCTCTATGCCGAAATCGCCCGGCACCGCAAGGTTTTTCTGCACCAGTTGAACGCTGATCTGGTCAGTCGTTTCGCAGTATTAGGCACAGAGGTATTGGATGTAGCCAACATGGTAAAAGCTGGCGGCTCTCGCAAGAAGGGCCTCAACCGGGAAATTCATGTGGCCTCCCCATCGGCATTTCTCACAATGATCCGGACCAAAGCGCAAGAGGCTGGCTTCTGGTACGAGGAGTCGCCGACGCGAGAGGTCAAGTCCACGCAACGCTGTCATGCGTGCTGGCAGTTCGGACGAGAAAAAAGCTCTCCGACCGGCGGCATCAATGCCCGCATTGTGGCGAGACCTGTGGCCGAGACGAAAACGCGGCCAAAGTCCTGTTGCGTTGGCTGGAGCAGAGATGGGCCGGTGGGTCGGGCTCCGGGGTGGGAACCGTCCAAGGTGTGGAGCAGTGACAGTTTCACCGCAGTGAAGCACGAAGCTCACGCCATAGCCTAACAGGTTTGGCAGGAGTAGTTCATGGTATTACTGAGGAAGGCAAGCACATTTTCCGCAGTCTGCCTATGGCCCGGGCGTAACCACCAGGTGGCGATCAGGCGGGTATCGGCAACCAGATCCACCACCATGGTTATCTGCTCGATGCGTAAAGTAAGTGTCATTGGGCTTAACTTGAGTGTCCGTGATTCCGGGAAAAAATCAAATTTGTGCCGGCAACAGTGCGTAAAGTTGATCGGATCTGTTTGCCGCGTTGCGCCCGCGCTGGAATAACCGTGGTGCCTGCCCGGCGGCTGGACTCTTGCAATTGTGCATTCGGAATGCATAATAGCGAATATGGCCGCCTACCTGCCGCGTACGCTCGAGTCGGTCCTGCGCAAGACCGCGCGGGAATTCCCCGCCGTCGTGCTGACGGGCCCACGCCAGTCTGGGAAAACCACGCTGCTGCATCATGTGTTCGGTCGGCGTGTCCATTACGTTTCCCTCGAACCACCGGATGTGCGGGCCGCCGCTGTAGCCGACCCCCGCGGGTTTCTCGATGCGTGGGGGCAGCCGGTCATCCTGGACGAGATTCAATACGCGCCTGACTTGCTGCCCTATATCAAGGAACGCATTGATGCCAGGCGTGCACTCAAGGGTCAATATCTGCTCTCCGGTTCGCAGAACATTCTGCTCATGCAGCAGGTGTCAGAGACGCTGGCGGGGCGGGCGGCGGTGCTACATCTCCTGCCGTTGTCGCGGCGCGAACTGGCGGGCGAACCCAAGGTGGCGCCGCCGTGGGAACGAAAAGCGCTAGACGGCGCGCCACCCAAGGGCGGGCGACGAGATTTCTGGGCAGCGATGTTGCGGGGTGAATTTCCGGAGCCGGCAGCCGAGCCTCGGCGCGATATTGCGCTCTGGTATGGCAGTTACATCCAGACGTATCTGGAGCGCGACGTGCGAACCCTGCGCCAGGTGGGCGACCTCACGCAATTCCAGATGTTCCTGCGTGCCTTGGCCGCGCGCACCGCTCAGCTCATCAATTTCACGGACATGGGCCGTGACCTGGGGCTTGCTACCAACACCGTGAAGGCGTGGATTTCCGTGCTGGAGGCGACGTATCAGATCGTGATGCTGCGTCCCTATCACGCGAATGTCGGCAAGCGACTCGTGAAAACGCCGAAGGTGTATTTCACAGATACGGGCATGCTCTGTTACCTCGCCGGCATCCGTGACGCGGCGCACGCGGCCGCGGGCCCGATGGCAGGGGCGATCGCCGAGTCTGCGGTGGTGAGTGAAGCACTCAAATCGTTCCTTCACCGCGGCCTGGAACCGCGCCTGTATTTCTGGCGCACCGCGACCGGCGACGAAGTGGATTTGGTGATCGAAACGCCGACCGGTTTGTTGCCACTGGAAGTGAAGGCGACGGCCACCCCAATGCCTATCATGGCCCGTGGTATTATGCGGTTCCGGGAAACAATTCGAGGGACGCGCAGGGACGGATTTGTCGTGCACACCGGTGATGTCCGGATGCCACTTGGCGGAGGCGTCATAGCGCTGCCATTCGGTGATTTCTAGTGCGTCTCTGCAGGCGGCGGTCGCGACCGGGTGGCAGGCGGGGCCGCTGGGCTTTTATGAGATTCACGGGGTTTGTGAGCGATTCCATGCCCCATGCGGTGCGGGCGATATTGAACGGGCGGAACACGGGGTTTAGCTCCTTGTGAATCGCGGCAGGCGGCGCCTTCCTGGCCTCGCTCAAAAACATAGCCTGCTATATCTTTTCCGGCTCTTCTCGGAATAGTGTGGGTGAATTTTTCTCAGTTCAGAGGGCTGGGAGCATGGATGTCAGCACTTTGAGACAGATGTACTCCCCGTCACGCAGGCCATACGCCCGGCGCTGGAAGACGCGGATTTTGTTGTTGAGGCCCTCGACAAACCCGAGCGGAACCTTGTTTTCCGGCTTGCAATAGGCTGCGATTCCATCCCAATGACGCTCTATGAGTTCCGCGAACTTCTCGTAGGGTTTCAGGCGCTGCTACTTGAGGCTGGCCTTCCAGTTCTCGAAGAACTTTCGCGCCCAGGCTTCGCTCTTGTAATCCCAGAGCTGTCCGAAGGACTCCTTGAGCAGGTAGGCGGTATTGAGTCGCTTGTTTGCTGCCAGCAGAGCCTTCAAGGACTGGCGGCCATCAGCGGTCAGGTTCTCCCGGTGGCTCAGCAAGACGTACTTGTGCCCCTTGATGTAGCGCCGTGCCTTGCCAGAGAGCAGGGCGCGGTCGCTCTTGCGCACCTTGTCTTGCGCGTCGTTCAGATGGCGCATCACATCGAAGGCGCGGAGGATGACTCGACGAATCGCAAGGGATTCTGAACCATCATGACCTCAGGGTGGCGAATACGGGGTGGGTCCGTTTCTATGAGCAGGGGTGGACCTATTCGTATGAGCGTCAGGGCGCGGGGCGAACACGCCCCGCGCGATCTCCGAATCTATGATGGCTGGCCAGGCCTCGGCCTTGGCGTCACACGTTCTGACCTGCGCGGGGTAGCGACGACGCCGGATATGGGCCTGCCGGACTCGGCGGCTATGCGACCCTGGCGCGTCATCAATGACGCCCTGCCCCGTGGTTCTTTGTGGGGCGCCCTCGCGCATTTCCCTGGCCGTTTACAGTACCGTTACAGAAAAAGCGGGTTTGTACGTGTGGCGGTATCGCGTAAGTGCTTGATTTAATGGCGCGCCCGGAGAGATTCGAACTCCCGACCACCTGGTTCGTAGCCAGGTACTCTATCCAACTGAGCTACGGGCGCGTTATGAAACGACCAACTCTTTAAGGGGATCACATCGCCCCTTGTTACCCTTCCCGGCTTGGGCGCCAGGGCCGCCGCACTATTTCCGCGACGTATCCGGGACCATTCTTCTAAACCGCCCTGCTACTGCCATTTTTCACACGGGCGATTCGGCAAGACGCCTCTTTTCCGGATGCCACGGTTAAGGCGCCGCATTATAAAGCGCCTCGAGGCTTCATGCTACCTCTGTTCATGCGACTGACGACCATCACACCCCGCCATGTGCCGCACAAGGGCGGGTGACGGGAAACGTCAGGCGCCTCGCCCTTCAAGGCGACAGGCCTTCCCCCTCAATGATGGCGGAGAGAGAGGGATTCGAACCCTCGATGGAGTTTTTGACCCCATACTCCCTTAGCAGGGGAGCGCCTTCGACCGACTCGGCCATCTCTCCTAAAGAGCGCACAGCATACCTTGCGCGGGCGTTTCAGGAAAGGGCGCGATCAGCCCTTGGAGATGTGCTCGGGGATCTCCTCGTCAGCGCCCCCGGTGTCCCGCTCCCGCTGGATCCGCTCGTAGATCTCCTCGCGATGGACTGGGACATCCTTGGGGGCATTGACCCCGATGCGCACCTGATTGCCCTTGATGCCCAGTACCGTGACCTGGACCTGATCACCGATATTAAGCGTCTCTCCAATACGTCTCGTCAGAATCAGCATATCGCCGCTCTCCTTACAAAGCTGCTCGAGCCTTCCTGGTTTTCGGCTCCCCACAAGGACCTGCTTAGGGCCCACTTCCCCCTTGACTGCTCGTCCTTGAGACGACGCTCGCCGACTCTTAGTGCTTGCAGCTTCTATGCCAACGGCACGGCGGCCGCGGTCTCGGCATCGAGACCGAAGGCGCTATGCAGCGCCCGGACCGCCAACTCGAGGTATTTTTCCTCGATAACTACTGATATCTTGATCTCTGAAGTCGATATCATCTGGATATTGATGCCTTCTTCGCCCAACACCCGGAACATGGTGCTGGCAATCCCGGCGTGCGAGCGCATCCCCACGCCCACGACCGAGATCTTGGCAATCCGCTCATCCCCCAGTACCTCGCGGGCCTTGAGGGCCGCCGCGGTCTTTTCCAGGATCCCCCGCGCCTGACGATAATCGCCACGCGGGACCGTGAACGTGAAGTCCGTGGTCTTGTCGGCCCCCACGTTCTGAATGATCATGTCGACATTGATAGTGGCCTGCGCCACATCGCCCACGATTCGATAGGCGACACCCGGCTCATCCGGCACACCCTTGATCGTGAGCTTGGCCTCGTCCCGGCTGAAGGCGATCCCCGATATCAGCGCCTGCTCCATAGTGGATTCCTCGTAAGTAATTAATGTCCCCGGGCCGTCATCGAAAGACGACAAGACCCGCAGCGGCACCCGGTATTTGCCGGCGAACTCGACGGACCGGATCTGCAGGACCTTGGCGCCGAGGCTTGCCAGTTCGAGCATCTCCTCGACGGTAATGCGGGCAAGGCGCCGTGCCTGCGGGCAGACGCGCGGATCGGTCGTATACACGCCGTCTACGTCGGTGTAGATCTGGCACTCATCGGCCTTGAGCGCCGCGGCCATGGCCACCGCCGTGGTATCCGAACCCCCGCGCCCCAGGGTCGTGATATTGCCCTCCTCGTCGACCCCCTGAAACCCGGCGATGACGACCACCCGGCCGGAGGCGAGATCCTGGCGCACGCGCCCATCGTCGATCGCCGTGATGCGCGCCCTGCCATGCACGCTGTCGGTGCGGATATGGACCTGCGCCCCGGTGTAAGACTTGGCCGGACAGCCCAGCGCCTCCAGGGCCATGCTCAAAAGCGCGATCGTGACCTGTTCGCCGGTGGCGAGCAGCACGTCGACCTCGCGCGCCGGGGCATGGGGATGAATGGCATGCGCCAGGGCCAGCAGCCGGTTGGTCTCGCCGCTCATGGCCGACACCACCACCACCATATCGTGGCCGCGGGCGCGTTCCGCCGCCACGCGCTTGGCGACCGCCTGGATACGTTCCACGGTGCCAACCGAGGTGCCACCGTATTTCTGCACGAGCAAGGACATAAAGTGAGGGTCTGGCGTTTGAAAGACGCGAAGATTACCGCGCCATTCCGTGTGTGTAAACGAAAACCCCCGATTTTTTAGGTAAGCCGCCTGCGCAAAAACGCCTGCGCCGCCTCCAGGGCCTGGTCCACGAGCCCGGTATCGGCCCCGCCGGCCTGGGCGAGTTCCGGACGACCGCCGCCCTTACCCCCGAGCACGCGCGCGGCCTCGTTGACCAGTTCCACGGCGTTTAGGCGCGCTAACGCCTCGGGGGTGACACCCGCAATCAGGGTGACCCGCCCGCCTGCGACCGAGGCCAGCAGAATGGCGGCCGGGCGCAACTGATCCTTCAATCGATCCATGGCCTCGCGCAGACCCTTGACATCGGCGTCGAGACGCCCGACCAGGGTCTTGACCCCGCCCTGATCGATGGCATCGGCCGCCAGGTCGCGGCTCGCGGCAAGCCCGGCCTTCGCGCGCGCCTGTTCGCTTTCCTTCTCCAGGGCCTCGATGCGCGCCTTCATGCGCAGCGCCTTGTCCACCAAGTCCTCGCGCGTGGCCCCCAGGGCCTGCGCGGCCTCATTGACGCGCGCCTCCAGTGCCCGCACATAGTCGAGCGCGGCCTGACCGGTCAGGGCCTCGATGCGGCGTATGCCGGAACCCACTGCGGTCTCGGACACGATCTTGAAGAGGCCGATGTCGCCGGTGCGGCCCACATGGGTCCCGCCGCAGAGCTCCGTCGAGTAGCCGCCCATGGTCACGACCCGAACCTCATCGCCGTATTTTTCCCCAAACAGGGCCATGGCGCCGCCCTTTATCGCGTCATTAAGCGCCATGTGCGCGACCGCCACCTCGCTATTGGCGCGAATCGCCTCGTTCACCGACTGCTCGACGGCCGCGATCTCGTCGTTACTCAAAGGCTGGCTATGGCTAAAGTCAAAGCGCAGGCGTTCGGGGCCCACGAGGGAGCCGCGCTGCGTCACATGCGTCCCGAGAATGCGCCGCAAAGCGGCATGCAGCAGGTGGGTGGCCGAGTGATGCGCGGCCGTCGCCAGGCGCCGCGAGACGCTCACGACCGCAGTCAGTTCATCGCCCACCCGCAGGGTCCCCTCGGCCACCCGGCCGATATGGGCGTAGCCCTTACGGGTATCCTCGACTACGAAGCGCGCGCCCCGGCCCTCGAGCAGCCCCTGATCGCCGACCTGTCCGCCGGACTCGGCATAAAACGGGGTACGATCGAGAAACACCACTCCCTCGTCACCCGGCGCAAGCCAGGGCACGGTGCGCCCGCCGGCTACGAGCGCGCGCACGCGCACCGGCAGGGATACATTCTCGTAGCCGCAAAACTCGGTCTCGCCCGCCACCACGACCTCGTCTGCGCGGAAGTTTTGGGCGGCGCGCGCCCGCGTCCTTTGCGCGCTCATCTCGCGCTCAAACCCCACCATATCGATCGACAGGCCGCGCTCGCGCGCGATATCGGCGGTGAGGTCGGCCGGAAAACCGTAGGTATCGTAGAGCCGGAACACCGTGGCGCCGGGGATGACGCCGCCTGCGGCGAGCCCGGCAATATCCTGCTCCAGGAGCCGCAGGCCCTGTGACAGGGTCTCGGCAAAGCGCTCCTCCTCCTGCCTCAACGCCGCCTCCACCCGTTCCTGGCTCGACTTAAGCTCCGGATAGGCATCGCCCATCTCGGCGATGAGCGGTGCCACGAGGCGATAGAAAAACGGGTCTGTGGCACCGAGGCGATGGCCGTGACGCAGGGCCCGGCGCACGATCCGGCGCAGCACATAGCCCCGTCCCTCATTGCCCGGCAGGACGCCGTCGGTGACGAGAAAGGCCGCGGCGCGGATATGATCGGCGATCACGTTTAAGGACTTGTCGCGCAGGTCCCGCAATTGCAGGACCTCGCCGACCGCCCGGATCAGCCCCTGAAAGAGATCGATGTCATAGTTGCTCGTCACCTTTTGCATGACCGCGGCCATGCGCTCAAGCCCCATGCCGGTATCGACCGAGGGCTTGGGCAAGGGGTTAAGCCGCCCTTCACGGTCCCGGTCGAACTGCATGAATACGAGATTCCAGATCTCGACGTAGCGGTCGCCATCGGCCTCGGGGCTTCCGGGCGGCCCGCCGGCAATCCCCGGGCCATGGTCGTAGAAGATCTCAGAACACGGCCCGCAGGGGCCGGTATCGCCCATGGACCAGAAATTGTCGGCCTCGCCGATTCGGCTAAAGCGCGCGGCATCCACCCCGATCTCGTCTAGCCAGATACGCGCCGCCTCATCGTCGCCTTCGAATACCGTCACCCACAGACGCTCGGCCGGGAGATTCATCTCGACTGTGAGAAACTCCCAGGCGTAGCGGATGGCATCGCGCTTGAAATAATCCCCGAAGCTGAAATTTCCGAGCATCTCGAAGAACGTGTGATGGCGGGCGGTATAGCCGACATTCTCGAGGTCATTATGCTTGCCGCCGGCGCGCAGGCAGCGCTGGGCGCTCGCGGCCCGCGTGTAGGGACGCCGGTCGCGCCCGAGAAAGACGTCCTTGAACTGCACCATGCCGGCATTCGTAAAGAGCAGACTCTGATCATTGGCCGGCACGAGCGAGCTGCTCGCCACCACCTCATGGCCATGGCGCGCAAAAAACTGCAAGAAGCGATTACGGATCTCGGTGCTCTTCATGGTCTGCTCGATTGTCGTTATCTGGTCAGTCTTGCGGCGTATCCATTGCCCGCATGATGTCTTCGTGCCGGAAGCCGCGCGCCTGCAGGAAGCGGGCCTGCCGGGCCCACTCGCGACGATCCCGAGGATGAGACGTCCCGAAGCGCTTGGCGCGCGCAGCCGCCGCCCGCTCCCCCCACGCGCCTTCCTCCGCCGCCAGTGCCGCGGCGATGATCTCGGACGCCACCCCCTTGGCCTTGAGTTCTACGGCGATACGTACCGGCCCCACCCCCTGGGCCGAGCGCCCGCGAACCCGTTCGGCAGCATAGCGTTCATCGGAGAGCGCCTGACTTAAGGCAAGCGCCGCGGCCGCTTCGGCCGCCTCGGCGGGGCTATAGCCCCGCCGGCACAGGCGCTCCACCAATTCCTGCCGGCTATAATCGCGCCGCGCAAGCAGTGTCAGCCCGTAGTGGCCCGCCGGCTCGCGCCGCTCATTCACATATCATCCCCATCATCGGATGCCAGGCCCGCGCTCGCCACCTGCGCGGGCTTGACCGCAAACGTCGCCCGGAGCTTGGTCTCCAACTCATCGGCCACGGCCGGGTTGTCGCGCAGATACTGGCGGGCGTTGTCCTTGCCCTGCCCTATGCGCTCACCCCCGTACGAGTACCAGGCCCCGGACTTCTCCACCAGATTCGCGGCCACTCCGAGCTCGATCAACTCCCCTTCCTTCGACACCCCCTGGTCATAGAGGATATCGAACTCGCATTGCCGGAAGGGCGGGGCGATCTTGTTCTTGACGACCTTCACGCGCGTCTGGCTCCCCACCACCTCCTCGCCGCGCTTGATCGTGCCGATACGCCGGATATCGAGGCGTACCGAGGCGTAGAACTTGAGCGCATTGCCGCCGGTCGTGGTCTCGGGGTTGCCGAACATCACCCCGATCTTCATGCGAATCTGATTGATGAAGATCACGAGCGTGTTGGACCGCTTGATATTGCCGGTCAGCTTGCGCAGCGCCTGCGACATGAGCCGCGCCTGCAGGCCGACATGGGAATCGCCCATTTCGCCTTCGATCTCGGCCTTGGGCGTGAGCGCCGCCACCGAGTCGACCACCACCACGTCCACGCCGCCCGAACGCACCAGCATATCGGTGATCTCGAGCGCCTGCTCGCCCGAGTCCGGCTGCGATACCAAGAGGTCGTCGACATTCACCCCCAGGCGCTTGGCATAGGCCGGATCGAGGGCATGCTCGGCATCGATGAAGGCCGCGGTCCCCCCGGCCTTTTGCGCCTGGGCCACGACATGCAAAGTCAGGGTAGTCTTGCCCGAGGACTCCGGGCCGTAGATCTCGACCACCCGCCCGCGCGGCAGGCCGCCAATACCAAGCGCCATGTCGAGCCCAAGCGATCCGGTGGGAACGGCCGCGACCGCCGCCACCTCGCCGGCGTCGCCCAGCCGCATCACCGACCCCTTTCCGAACTGCTTTTCGATCTGGCCCAAAGCCGCGCTCAAGGCCTTGCCCTTGTTGACATCCATTTCGTACCCCCCGCACAGCGCGCAAGCGCGCGATTATCTCATAAAGCCCCGGCCGGGACCTAGCCAGGAAATGCCTGCCCCAACCCATCTCGAAGGCCGCTCAGCGCCGCCGCCACTGCCTGCGCGCGCACCGCCTCCCGGCCCCCGGTGAAGTGGCAGGTCACGGCGTGCTCCCAGGCGTCCGCCGTCCACCCGATCGCGACCGTCCCGACCGGGACCTCCGGGGTCCCGCCATCGGGTCCGGCGATCCCGGTAACCCCGATCGCGATATCGGCGCCGCTTGCCGAGCGCGCCCCGCGCGCCATGGCAAGCGCGGTCGCCTCGCTTATGATGTGGCGCGCATCCAGCCGGTCCCAGGGGACCCCCAGCAGCCTATGCTTGGCGTCCGGGGCATAGGTCACGAAACCGTAACCAAACCACGCCGAACTGCCCGGGATGCCGGTCAAGGCGGCGGCCACAAGCCCGCCTGTGCAGGACTCGGCCACGGCCACGGTCCGCGCCGTCGCCGCAAGGCGCCTGCCGACGGCCTCCGCCAGGGCCGGAATCATGTCATGCCGTGTGTCATCCATAGCCCCCCCTGGATGAGGAGCGCGGCATAGGCCCCGGCCGCGACATCGTCTAGCATGATGCCATAGCCTGCGGGCAGGGCCTCGAGCCGCGCGATCGGAAACGGCTTTACGATATCAAACAGCCGAAACAGGCCAAAGGCGAGCGCAAACCACAGGATGCGGTGCGGGACCGCACACAACGCGACCCCCATCCCCGCAACCTCATCCCACACCACCATCGGCGGGTCGTGCCGCCCCAGGAGCTCTGCCGCGCGCCCGGTCACGGGCACGCCCACGATAAGGGCGACGGCGAGCACCAGGGCATAAGGGCCAGGCCCCCACGACCCGGCCGGCCACCACAGGGCAAGCGCCGCGAGCGACCCCATGGTGCCGGGGGCGCGGGGCGCCCACCCCACCCCGAGGCCGGTCGCAAGCCACAGACTAAACCGGTCCCGGGTCATCGAAATGGTTGTACCCGGCCCGCGCCGGCGTATAGACGCCCTGGCCGTCATAGAGCGTAAGCCCCGGGGCGGCGACGATATCGCCGAGATAATGAAGCCCGCACGGCAGGCGCGAGGCGGCCGCGGCCAGGGCCTTTTCGCGCTCGGGGGGCACGGTCACGCACAACTCATAATCGTCGCCAAAGACCAGCGCGGGGTCGTAGCCCACGCTCGCAAACGCGGCATCGTAGGCCGCCGACAAGGGCAGCCGGCGCAGATCGAGGCGCGCCCCGACACCGCTTGCCGCAAGGATATGGCCGAGATCCGCCACCAACCCATCGGAGATGTCGATGGCCGCCGAGGCGATCCCTACGAGCGCCCGGCCTTCGGCGATCCGCGGCACCGGGCGATCGAGGCGGGTCAGGACCGGTTCGTGGAACTCATGGGGTAGAGACACGCGCCCACCGCGCAGGAGGAACCCGAGCGCCGCCTCACCGAGCAGGCCCGAGACATACACACGGTCGCCCACCCGCGCCCCATCCCGGCGTAGCGCCGCCCCCGGGGCCACGGCGCCAAGCGCCGTGATCGTCACCGAAAGCGGTCCGCGCACGGTGTCGCCCCCGATCAAATCGATCCCCACGGCCTGAGCCAGCGCAAACAGGCCATCACGAAAACCCGCGAGCCACTGCGGATCGGCCGCCGGCAGGGTCAGGCTCAAAAGAAACGCGAGCGGGCGCGCGCCCATCGCCGCAAGATCGCTGACATTCACCGCGAGCGCCTTGTAGCCGACGTCGAAGGCCTTGGCCGACTGGGGAAAATGCACGCCCTCGACCAGGGTATCGGTGGTTGCGGCCAGCTGCTCCGAGGCCCCGGCGAGGGCCACGAGGGCGGCATCATCGCCGATGCCGAGAACGACCTCCGGGTGCCGCGCGCGGCGCGTGAAAAACTGCTCTATGAGGCCAAACTCGTCCACTTAGCGGCGCCCTTCGGAGACCCGCACCACCTTGGCCATGCCATCTAACACGGCATTGACGAACTTGTGGCCGGCCTCGCCCCCGTAGCACTTGGCAAGCTCCACGGCCTCGTTCAACACGATGCGCGGGCCGATCTCGAGGCGATAACAGAGCTCGTAGGCGCCGATGCGCAAAATGGCGCGCTCCACGGGGTCGACTTCACTGAGGGCGCGATCGAGATGCGGGCCCAGCAAGTCGTCGAGTTCCGCGACATGCGCCGGCACTTCACGAATCAGTTCTGCGAAATAGGCCTCGTCGACGCTGCCTCCGCCCTCCGGGTCACGCAGAAACAATCGGGCGATATCATGCGGGGGCTGGGCGGTCAGCTGCCACTGGTATAAGGCCTGCAGCGCCTGCCCGCGGGCGCGCGAGCGCGCCCCGCTCATGAGGGGCGCAGACGGCGCAGGACGTCGACCATCTCCAGAATCGACAAGGCGGCGTCCACCCCCTTGTTGCCGGCCTTGGCCCCCGACCGGTCGATCGCCTGGGCGACGGTATCGGTGGTCAGGACCCCCAGGGCCACCGGCACCCCGGTCTTTAAGCCGACCTGCGCAAGGCCCTTGACGCACGCCCCGGCGACGAAATCGAAATGCGGGGTCGCGCCGCGGATGACGGCCCCCAGGGCTATGATGCCATCGTAGGCACCGGCCTCGGCCATCGCCTGGGCGGCAAGCGGCAGTTCAAAGGCCCCGGGCACCCGCACCACGGTGATGCGTTCGGCTGCCGCGCCATGACGGCGCAGGGTATCCTGCGCCCCTTCCAGAAGGCGCTCGCCCACAAAGGCATTGAAGCGCGCCAGGACGATGCCAAAGCGCGCCTCCCCGGCCACCAGCGATCCGTCCACTACTCGCTCACTGCTCATTCCTTCCCTCCCCTGGGTGTCACGTATTCCACGACCTCCAAATGAAACCCGGCGAGACCCGGCGTCTTGCGCGGGTGCCCCAGGACCTGCATCTTGCGCACGCCGAGATCGAGCAGGATCTGGCTGCCCAGACCCACGGTGCGCATGACCTCGCGCCCGGCGACACCGGCGGCCGCGGGCTCCGGGGCCGGGCTTTTCAGGCGCGCGAGCGTTGTAGCCGTGGGCACCGGCTGATCGAGCAACACCACCACACCGCGCCCGGCGGCCGCGACATGGCGCAGGGCGTCCGGTAACGTCCACGACGGCGCATGGACATCGCATACGATGTCCAGAAGACCCTCCTGCACATGCACCCGCACCGGCAGCGGCTCGGCATCGATGGTGCCGCGTATCAGCGCCAGATGCATCCTATCCTCGACATCATCATGATAGGCGACCTGACGGAACGACCCGTAGGCGGTCTCGATCAACCGCTCGTCAATGCGGTGTACGCTGGAGTGATGTTGTAGGCGATAATGGATCAGGTCGGCGATCGTGCCGATCTTTAAGTGGTGGGCGGCCGCGAAGCGCTCGAGATCCGGCTGGCGGGCCATTTCGCCGTCATCTTTGAGAATCTCGCAGATGACCGCGGCCGGCTCGAAGCCCGCGAAGCGGGCGAGATCGACGCCGGCCTCGGTATGGCCGGCACGCGCCAGCACACCCCCGCGCCGGGCCATGATGGGGAACACATGGCCGGGGCTTACGAGATCGCGCGCCTGGGCCTGGGGCGCGATGGCGGCGCGAATGGTGGCGGCGCGATCGGCCGCAGAGATGCCCGTGGTCACACCCTCTGCGGCCTCTATGGAGGCCGTAAAGTGCGTTGCGTAACGCGAACCGTTCTCTTTTACCATGGGCTCGAGCCCCAACCTCTGGCAGCGCTCGGGGGTCAGGGTCAGGCACACGAGACCACGTCCGTGGCGTACCATGAAGTTGATGGCCTCGGGCGTGACCGCCTCGGCGGCCATCAGGAGGTCGCCTTCGTTTTCCCGGTCGGCGTCATCCATGATGACCACCATGCGGCCGGTCTTGAGTTCGTCTATGATTTCGGGAATGGGGCTTATGGGCATGAGCGTGACAGTGGCAACCAGCAAGCTGACCGGGCCCAAATTATGACTGACCGGGGGATGGAAGTCGATGGAACCACATAGGACCGGCCGCAACGAACCGCGCGCCTCGCTGATCGAGCCCGGGCGTACGCTCGGTCCCTACCTCGTCTTGAGCACCGTGTCGTGTGGGCCGCGCAGCGTCATCTATATGGCCCAGGACCTAAGCCTCGACCGGCCCGTGGCCTTAAAGACCGCCCCACGCGGCGCCATCTCGGTGATCACCGAGGGCCGTGTGCTGGCGCGCTTTAGCCATCCCCATATCGTGACCCTGCATGGCCTGTGGTCGGAACCCGCCGCCCTGGTCCTGGAATATCTCGTCGGCGAGACCCTTGAGGCGCAGCAGGACAAGCGCGCGGGCACCGCGACCGAGGCATGCGTGGCCGGATGGATGCAGGAGATCGTAAGCGCGCTCGAGGCGATCCATGGCCAGGGACTCGCGCATGGGGCGATTCGCGCCGACAATATCTTTCTCACCGCGGATCAACACATAAAGCTTCTGGACTTCCGGCAGACGAGTCTCGGCGAGTCCCCGCCTACGGCCGCCGACGACGTGCGCGCCGCGGGCGAGCTCATGCAGGCGCTCCTCGGGACGGGAACCGGGCCCTTGGCCGATATCGCGCAGGGCGCCCTGCGGGGACGATACCCGACGGCCCGCGCCCTGCAGCTCGCCATAACCGCGGCGCAGGGGCCGGTCGCCACGGGCCCGGCACCCGCTGACACCCGGGGATCGCGGGAATTGGCGCTTACGACCAGCCCGGCCGGCGCCGGTCACCTCGTCCCCGCGATCCCGGCGAGCGAAGTGATGGCCCTGGATCTGGCGGCGGCCGAACTCTCGGACCTATTCGACGAGCCATTGGCCAACCCGATGCGGCCGGCCTTCTCCGACGGGCAGCCCCGCTTAGGACAGCGGCTCGCCGGACGCAAACGCCTGGGGCTTACGATGGGGTTTGTCATGGCGCTCGCGCTGCTCGGCGTGGGGCTCGGATGGCGATATCACGAGCAGGCCCTTAGGCCGGTCGCGCATATCACCCGCACGGTGATCCACATGGCCGCGGGCGCCGGCCCTCAGGGCATCGCAACGGGCGTGACCCATCCCAAAACTGCTATCCGGCCGGGGGCCTATGCCGCGTTGGCGCACGCTTGGGGCGGCTAGCCTTGCCCTGATAGCGGCGGGCTGCGCCCCGCTCCCCCCTCACCATCCGCCCCGCGCGCACACGCGGGCCGCGGCGGCAGGCTGCCAAGTGGGCACCGCGTGGTCGACCGCCTATGCGCGAACGCGCATCCTGGGACAATTGGCCCCGGGGCAGTTGCGGGTCCTGCATTACCACTTGTCTGTTCACCCGGGCCGCGGCGAACCCTGCGGCTCGCTCGTCCTGACCAAGAATCTCGCGCTGCAACGCGGGCCCGGCCCCTTGCACATCGTCGAGGTCCGCAATTTCTATACCCATGGCCGGCTGGTCGCCGATCACCGCGGTTTCATAGGCCGCGAGATCACTACAAGCGGCATCTATCAGGCGCGCGTGACGCTGCCGATCCCACAGCAGGCGCCGCCCGGACGCTACGATGTCGTAAGCCTGCTCTATGCGCGCTGGGGGCACGGATCGCCGGCCTTGATCGCACGCGCCAGCACGACGTTTAGGATCGCGCCGTAACCTCAGGCATGAGGCGCTCGAGGTAACGGGCGATGAGATCGACCTCGATATTGACCAGGGCGCCGGGTACGAGCGCGCCCAGGGTCGTGGCGGAAAGCGTGTGGGGCACGATGGAAAAGCGCGCGACCGTCCCCTCTATGGTATTGACCGTAAGGCTCACCCCATCCACGCACAATGACCCCTTGCGCGCCACATAGCGGGTGAGATCCCCCGGGATCTCGATGGCAAGCCTTCGCCCATCCCCATCGCGCTCGAGCCGCAAGACCGTGGCGACCCCGTCGACATGTCCGGACACCAGATGCCCGCCAAGCGATTCACCCACCTTCAGGGCGCGCTCGAGATTGACCCCATGCCCGGGCTTGAGGGAGGAAAGCGCCGTACGCGCCAAGGTCTCGGCCGACAAGTCCGCGCAGAACTCTAAGGCCGAACCCTCGACCAGCGTAAGGCATACCCCGTTTACGGCAATACTCTCCCCCAGCGTCCAGCCGCTCGCCGCAAGTCCCGGGGCATCGACTGCAAGCCGCGCCCCGGTGGCACGCGCCGTGCATCGCGTCACCGTCCCGCGGCACTGGATCAGTCCTGTAAACATGAATGGGTCCCTCTCATTCCCCATGCAAAACGCGTGGCGCTCACGTCTCGGGGGTCAATATGAGCCGCAGATCGCGCCCTATGGAACGTACTTCATCATAACGCCAAGCATACGCGCTCGAAAGCGTCGAGAGCGCAAAATCCGCCAGTGGACGGCCATTGCCAAGCAGTGTCGGCGCGATGTAGAGACGCAATTCATCGATGAGCCGCGCCGCAAGCAGGCTCGCCATAAGCGTCGGGCCGGCCTCGACGAGCACATCGTTGATGCCGCGCGCGGCAAGCGCGGCGAGTCCCGCCGCCAGATCGACGCGTCCCGGGGTCCCTCCCACCGCCACGACCTCGGCACCGGCGCCGCGCAGGACATCGCCATCCGGCCCGTCGGCGACCGTCAGCACCAAAAGCCCGGCATCCCGAGCCAGGATGCGGGCGGCGGGGGGAATCGCAGGACGTGACGACACCACCACACGCAAGGGTTGGCGGGGTGTGCCGGCGTGGACCGTAAGTCGCGGATCGTCCTGACGCACCGTGCCGGCACCGGTCATGACCGCGCCCACCACTGCGCGCAACCGCTGCACATCGGCGCGCGCCTCAGGCCCCGTGATCCACCGGCTCTCGCCGCTTGCAAGCGCCGTGCGCCCGTCGAGCGATATCCCGGCCTTGGCGATCACGAAGGGGCGGGCACGCACAGTGCGCGATAGGAAACCGCGATTAAGACGCGCCGCCTCGTCTTTCATGAGACCCACATCAACCGTTACGCCCGCTGCGCGCAACATCGCGAACCCGCGCCCGCGCACGCGCGCATCCGGGTCCTCCATGGCGGCCACCACGCGCGCGACCCCGGCCGTGAGCAGCGCCTCCGTGCAAGGCGGTGTGCGGCCCGTATGGCAGCATGGCTCGAGCGTGACATAGGCCGTCGCCCCGCGCGCCCGATCACCGGCCTGGGCCAGCGCCAGACGTTCAGCGTGCGGCTCGCCGGCGCGCACATGGTAACCCTCGCCCACGACCTCATCATCGCGCACGATGACGCATCCGACCCTGGGATTGGGGTGGGTCGTGGCCATGCCCTGACGGGCCAGCTCCAGGGCGCGCGCCATCAAGGCGGCATCACGGGCGGCGCTCACGATTTCGCGGACAGGCCGGAGACCTCCTGGTCCTCCAGACGTTCCATCTCCTCGCGAAACGCGTTGAGATCCTGAAAGGCGTGATAAACGGAGGCGAAACGCACATAAGCGACCTTATCGAGCACGCGCAACTCCTCCATGACCCACTCCCCGATCTGGCGGCTTGCGATCTCGCGCTCTCCGCTTGCCATGAGGGCACGCCGGATGGTGGCGACCACGGCATCGATCTGCGCGGCATCCACCGGCCGCTTCTGCAGGGCCCGCTGAAGGCCGGCCCGCAGCTTGGCCTCGGCAAACGGCTCGCGACGCCCATCGCTCTTGATGATCTGCGGGAGACGCAGCTCGGCGTGCTCAAAGGTCGTGAAGCGCTCGCGGCATGACAAACACTCGCGACGCCGGCGTACGGCATCCCCCTCCTCTGCCAGGCGGGAGTCGATCACCCGCGTATCCTCGGCAAAGCAGAAGGGGCAGCGCATGGCCTAGATCACGACCTCTTCGCCGTAGACCGGGAAGCGCGCGCACAGATTGGCGACCTCACGGCGCACGCGCGCGGTGAGTTCTTCATCGGCCGGCCGCTCGAGGATGTCGCACACGAAACCGGCCAGGGCGCGCGTCTCGCGCTCGCCGAATCCGCGGGTGGTGATGGCGGGGGTACCCAGACGGATGCCGCTTGTCACAAACGGTGACCGCGGATCATTGGGCACGGCATTCTTGTTGACCGTGATGTACGCGCGGCCGAGGGCCTCCTCGGCCTCCTTGCCGGTCACCGGGCGCTCGATGAGGTCTACCAGCATCAGATGATTGTCGGTACCGCCGGAGACGACCTTGAAGCCGCGGCTCATGAGCGTATCGGCCATGGCCTGGGCATTCTTCACCACCTGCTGCTGGTAGGTCTGAAACTCAGGCGTCATGGCCTCGGCAAACGCCACCGCCTTGGCGGCGATCACATGCATGAGCGGCCCGCCCTGGGTGCCCGGGAAGATCATGCTGTTTAGCCGCTTTTCGAGTTCGGGATTGGCGCGCGCGAGGATGAGCCCCCCGCGTGGCCCGCGCAAGGTCTTATGGGTCGTCGAGGTCGTGATGTCGGCTATGCCCACGGGGCTTGGGTAAAGGCCGGCGGCCACAAGCCCGGCCACATGCGCCATATCGACAAAAAGATAGGCCCCCACGGCGTCTGCGATCTCGCGAAAACGTGTCCAGTCGATGACCCGCGAATAGGCCGAGAACCCGCCTACGATCACGCGCGGCTTGTGTTCGCGCGCGAGGCGTGCGATCTCATCGTAATCGATAAGCCCGGTCTTGGGGTCGACGCCATAGCCGACCGCGTGAAAAAGCCGCCCCGAGAAATTCACCTTGGCGCCATGCGTCAGGTGGCCGCCGTGCGCAAGGCTCATCCCCAAAATGGTGTCACCCGGATTGATGAGCGCAAGATAGGCCGCGGCATTGGCCTGCGACCCCGAATGCGGCTGCACATTGACATAGTCGGCATGAAACAAAGCGCGCGCCCGGTCGATCGCGAGCGACTCGACCACATCGACATATTCGCACCCCCCGTAATAGCGCTTGCCGGGGTACCCTTCCGCATACTTGTTGGTCAGACACGACCCTTGCGCCGCCATCACCCGCGGGCTCGTATAGTTCTCGGAGGCGATCAGTTCGATGTGATCCTCCTGGCGGCCGCGCTCCTTGGCCATGGCCTCCCATAGCGGACGATCAACGTCCTGCAGACTCTTCTTGCTAAACATCCGGCTCCTCGTTCTGGCGGCTTATCGTCGCTACCCTAAAACCCCCTCTAGGATACCTGATCCGCACGGGCCGTGCATGGCCCAGCCTCTTCCAACATGAAATGAGTCTGGAGGAGGGGCTGTGTTTCTAACATGAAATGAGTCTGAAGCCGGATCGGGTTTTGTTCATGATAGGGAGATGCAGACCCTTATGAACCTCGATAACCTG
>JAKARI010000031.1 GCA_021819245.1 Pseudomonadota bacterium
GAAGGCCGTTGCTCTATCCATTGAGCTACGGGCGCCTCGTTCCTGTTGGTCGGGGTAGAGGGATTCGAACCCCCGACACCCTGCTCCCAAAGCAGGTGCGCTACCAGGCTGCGCTATACCCCGAGCGGGCCTCCGTCCGATCCGGCGAAGGGCGAGAAATATACGCGGGGCAGCCGAGTTCGTCAACGCTTGGCCGATTGCGGGGCAAGCGGCGGGCTCATGGCTTGGCCGCATCCGCGGCTCATGGGATGATAGCGTTTTCATCGGGACGACTTGAGATATGGCTGCGCGCCTCATTGACGGCAAACAAATCGCCGCCTCCTTGCTAGCGAACGTCAAGGAGCGGATCGATGAGCGCGAGCGTCGCGGACGGCCCCGCCCGAGCCTTGCGGTCATATTGATCGGCGATGATCCGGCCTCGGCGGTTTATGTCCGCAACAAGACAGAGGCCTGCAGGCAGGTCGGGGTTGTGTCTGTGTCCCATATCCGCAAGACGGCCCCGAGCGAGGCCGAATTGCTCGCGCTCATTACAGAACTCAATGAGGATGCGAGCATCAACGGCATTCTGCTTCAGTTGCCGCTGCCGCCCCCCTTGCGGCCCGAACTCTTCATCGAGCATATCCTGCCCGCCAAGGATGTCGATGGCTTCCATCCCTACAACATGGGGCGGCTTGCCGTGCGCCGCCCGGCCCTGCGGCCCTGTACGCCCGCGGGTGTGATGACCCTCCTGCATCATACCGGCGGCTCGCTCCGGGGTCTGCATGCGGTCGTTGTCGGGGCGTCCAACCATGTAGGGCGGCCGATGGGGCTCGAGCTGCTGCTGGCCGGCTGTACGGTCACCACGTGTCACAGGTTTACGACCGACTTACGGGCCCATGTCGCAAGCGCCGACATCCTTATTGCGGCGGCCGGCAAGCCGGCCCTCATACCCGGGGATTGGATCAAGGAAGGCGCCATTGTCATCGACATCGGCATGAACCGTTTGGCGAATGGCCGGTTGGTTGGGGATATCGACTTTGCAGAGGCGCAAAAGCGCGCGGCGTGGATTACGCCAGTACCCGGGGGCGTGGGGCCGATGACGGTCGCGACCTTGCTTGCCAACACCCTTGAGGCTGCTACCCTCCAGTCTGCACGTTAGCAAGGGGGCAGAAGGAACCGTGCGCCGGGGGAGGGCCCATGCGGGGCTCCCCGGCACGCGGCGGTGTGGCTTATTGGCTGGAGCTGCTGCTCTTCGTGGTCGAAGACGACATGCCGCCCATCGAGGACTTGGTGCTCGACTTGGAGGTGGTGGCGCCCGAACCGCTGGTGGCAGATGACGTCGTGCTCGGGGTTGCGGTGGTGGCCGCGGTGCCGCTGGTGCTAGACGACGAGCTGGCAGGTGCCGCAGTCGTGGAAGACGAGGTGGCAGGTGCGGCGGTCGTGGACGACGCGCTCTGATTGGCGGCCTTATGGCAGCCGGCTAGCGCGAAAAGGACGGCCGATGCAAGGATCAATTTCTTCATTAGGATCTCCGGTACATTGGGGTTTTATGGAGCACACGCTCCAGCCCCCCATTATATCCAATGTGGGGGCTATTAAATGCAAGATTTTTTTTACGCAACCCCGATCAGTAGTCAGAAAGCCGACCATGCCCTTCGATTCGGGGTGCCGGACCCCCTATCGCAAATCCCTTGACCTTGACCAGGCGTTTGCGCTAGCGATAGCGGTCACGCAGGTAGGGGAGCGCCCAGGGCCGCAATCGCTCCCGGACCGCGGGTTCGAGATGCCGATAGGACCGGACGAGCCCCCGGCATGAGGCGCTCCCGCAGGCGCACGGGAATCCCGGGAAATCCGCCTCATCTATGGCGCAGGAGTAGTCCCAGGTGATCTCCTCGTGGGCGGCGATGTCCCGCAAGGCCTGGAGGATAAGGCCCTCGGCAAAGCCGGCATTCGGTGCGCACGAATGATTCACGAAATCGTCGGGCCCGCCCGATGGCCCGAGATAGAGGTCATCACCCACCTGCAGGTGGTAGTCCCCGAAATCGACCTGCGCGCGCGGCAAGAGCGGCCCTTCAAAGCGGATGAGGTGCGTGCCTGCGGCGATAAAGCCGCTCGCGAATACGCCGCGTCCATGTTGCGAACTCTCACCAATATAGATCATGACAGGCCTCCCCTCCCCCCATGTTACACTGCGCGCCATGCGTGCCTACCTCGATCTGATGCGTCACATTCTCGACCACGGAGTCGCTAAAGGGGACCGGACCGGGACCGGTACCTTGAGCGTATTCGGGTACCAGATGCGTTTTGCGCTCGAAGAGGGCTTTCCTCTCGTAACAACCAAGCGCCTGCATCTGCGCTCCATAATCCACGAGCTCCTTTGGTTCCTCAAGGGGGATACCAATATCCGCTATCTGCACGAGCACGGGGTGCATATCTGGGATGAGTGGGCGGACGCCCATGGTGACCTGGGGCCTATCTATGGCGCCCAGTGGCGCTCATGGCCGGCGCCAAACGGCGAGACCATCGACCAGATTCGCGATGTCGTCGACACCATCCGACGCGACCCGAACTCTCGTCGGCTCGTGGTATCGGCATGGAATGCGGCGGCCCTTCCGCAGATGCGCCTTGCCCCCTGTCATGCCCTTTTTCAGTTCTATGTCGCCGATGGCCGGCTTTCTTGTCAACTTTATCAGCGCAGCGCCGACGTATTTCTGGGGGTCCCTTTCAATATCGCTTCCTACGCCCTTTTGACGCACATGGTGGCACAGGTTACGGGATTGCGGGCCGGCGACTTCATTCATACGCTGGGCGATGCGCATCTTTATCGCAATCACCTCGATCAGGTGCATGAACAACTGGCGCGGCAACCGCGCCCGCTCCCCCGGCTCGTCTTAAACCCCCATGTCACCGACCTTTTTGCCTTTCGCTTCGAAGACATCGAAATCCGCGACTATGATCCCCACCCGGCCATCAAGGCCCCGGTGGCGATATGAGGCTTGCGATCCTTGCGGCGGTGGCGCGCAACGGTACCATAGGCGACGACAATCGCCTCCCCTGGCACCTGCCGGACGACCTGCGCCGCTTTCGCGCCCTCACATTGGGCAAGACCGTCATCATGGGGCGCAAGACGCACGAATCATTGCCGGGTCCGCTGCCGGGACGGCATAGTGTGGTGGTATCGCGGGACGCGGGATATGTGGCACACGGCGACGCGGAGGTCGTGGGGTCTCTGGATGAGGCCTTGCGCCGGGCGCGGCCCCCGGAGGCATTCATTATTGGCGGGGCAAGCCTCTATCGGCAGACCCTGGCCCTGGCGCACCGGCTCTATCTCACGCAGATCGAAGCCGATGTGGGGGGTGATGCCGTCTTCCCCCCCTATGACCGTTCCCGCTGGGAGGTCATTGCCGAGGAGGCGCATCCCGCCGACGACCGCCACCCTTATAACTTTCGCTTTCTCACCCTCGAGCGGCGCCGCTGACCGCCTGGGGCGCCTCGGGCGCCCCAGTCTTTACGCGATCTTTCCGAGGAGCTGTTTGGCCTGCGCGCGCTGCCTGCCGTCGCCCTCTGCCTGCACCTCTTCGAGTATGCCGCGCGCCCCGTCTTTGTCTCCCATGTCGATATATGCCTGGGCGAGATCGAGCTTGGTGTCGACGGCCTCGCCGCCGATCGCCTTTTCGGCCACGACCGCGACATCGCCCTCGCCCTCGCCCGCAAGCTCAAACGGCTGGTGACTGGCAGGGCGCGCCTCGCGGGACGCAGGCTTGGTGGCAATCCCCCCCAGATCAAGGTCGCCCGCCGTCAGCTCCTGGGTCTCGGCATCGTCGAATCGAATCGCGAACTCATCGGCGTCCTCTTCGGCCTTGGGGGGCGTCTGGGCGGACTGGTCCCATTGAAAATCGACGGACTGCGCCTGCATATCGGTGGCCGAAGAGGTGTTCGGGATGTGCTTATCGCCGTTTCCTTCGAGTTCCGAGGGATGGCCAAGATCCAGCGAGAAGTCCAAGACGCTGTCGTCACCAGTGCCGGGCGCATTTGCCTCAGCGCCATTGATCGTGGGTTCATTGCGTCCGGGGCCTCCCAATGGCGCAGATCCCGACGCATCCCCTAGGGACCAGTCGAGGGACCCATCCCGCCCACCAAAGCCAGGCGCATCGGAGCGCGGTGCCGACACCTCGGCCAACTCGCGCGCCACGGCCGCAAAATCGATGCGATCGCCCAGCCCGCCGGCGGACGGCGCGGCGTCATCCCGCGCCCCGCCCCCCGCATTGGGTTGTGAGGCCCGCGCATTACCCTTAAAGAGCGGGTTCGTCGGATCGAACTTACGCCCCATCTCCTCGACCCTTTGCCACACGGGGCCGCGGCCTTCCGAAGCGGCGTAGATCTCCTCGGCCACGATCTCAAAGGTCTTCTTGTCGTTGCGCTGCAGATAGATCTCCAGGAGCTTGAGCTTGAGCTCGAGGCGAGACGGCTCCTTGGTCGCCGCCTCCCGCAGGATCTCCTCGGCCTGCTCGTCACGGCCATAGGCAAGGTAGACGTCCGCCTCCGCCAGGGGGTCGACCTCGTCGGTGTGCAGGGCGCCGGCGGCATTGCCCTGACTGAACTCACTCAGAAAGGAGACATCCGGGGTCTTTGCAAGCCCGGCCGTATCCGGCATCTGCCCTTCCGAGGTCAAGCCGCCGCCCGACAAGATGCTCTCTTCGAACTCCGCCATGGTCTGGCGGCGCCGGCGGATGACCAAAAAGCCGCCGCCGAGGATGATGACCAGCAAGGCCCCCAGGATCGGGGTACGCTCCGACGACAGCAGCGTCGACAGGAACGAGGGCGCGGGCGGGGGTGGCGGCAACGGTCTGACCGGCGCCATCATCGGCCGCGCCGGCCGTATCGGGTGCGCGACAACAGGGGCGATCACGGGCGCCGGGTGCGCTACGATCCGTGTCGTGGTCTTTTTCGCGAAGGCGCCGGCCACGGCCGCCGGGGCTATCCTTGTGCGCGCCGCCGCTTGGCGCTCGAGCAACGCCAACTCCTGGTTTTCAAGCGTCATGAGCCGACGGGTCTTGCGCAGCGCCTTTTTCAGGCGCTGCATGCGCTGATTGATGGACTGCGATCCGGCGGCCTGACCGCCGCCACCAGCCGCTGCGGCGGTCGTAAGCCGTGTGGCCTCGATATGCAGCGGCCGCTGATTGGCCGGCAGGAGCCGTGCGCGCGCCAGGGTCCCACCGACCTGCGTGCTGGCCCCGGTCGTCGTCGCCGGCATCTGCGCAAGCTCGGTCTTATAGCGGTTCCAGGCCTTGTCTTGGGACGCAAGCCAGACGGCGGCACGCGGCGCATTCTGCGCCCGGATCTCCTGCGCTGTCGGGATTTTCAGCACGACGCCAGAACGCAAGTCATTGATATTCTTATTAAAAAAAGCCGCCGGATTAATTCGTAGGAAGGCCTGCAGGGCCTGCGGCATAGTCCCGGTATGAGGTGCCGTCCGCAGCGCTACCCCCCATAGCGTCTCTCCGGGGCGAATAACGGTCGTGCCTTGGTTCGTCGTGGCGTGATAAGGTGATGGCGCGGGCCTAGGCGCCGGGAGCGCCGTAGCGATGGGGCGTATCTGCGCGGCGGACTCCCCTTGCGGCAGGGCCGATCCCCCCGCCGACACCACGGTGACCCCGCTCGTCGGATTCAAAAGCGCCGTATACATGCGCAAAAGCGAGCCATCCGACCATTTCACACGCAAAAGGAAGTGCAGGAAGGGCTCATCGATCGGCTCGCGGCTGCGCAGGATGACCTCATAGCGGCCCCCGACGCGCCGAATATGGCAGTGAATGGCGCGCAACGACCGCGATTTCCGCAAACCGGCGGCCGCGAAGTCGGCCCCCGACGCCATGCCCACATGCACGGAGTGGCGCTCGCCCGGGCGCAGGGACAGGAGGGGGATTTCCGCGCGCAGCGGCTGCCCCAGGTTCGACGTGACCGCGAGCGGCCCCAGGCCCAGGGCCTGCGCAAGCGGCGCGTAGAGCAGTGCTGTCGCCCACACGACGGGCACCATTCTCGACCGATAGTTGCGATTCTTCGCCATTACCCCTGCTCCTGAGAACGCATTTCGTCCCCCGAGATTTCATGAGTTCCGTGGGCTTTCTTAAGAAAACCCTCGAAGATGTCTTTCCGACTATAGACTATAAATACGCCGCTACCAAACGTTCGGCGATCTGAATGCTGTTTAAGGCCGCACCCTTGCGCAGATTGTCAGATACCACCCACAGGTCCAGTCCGCGGGGATGCGACAGGTCTTCCCGAATGCGGCCCACGAACACGGGGTCATGCCCCGCCGATTCCGTGACCGCGGTCGGATATCCGCCCGGCCGGCGCTCGTCTAAGACCACGACCCCCGGGGCACCCTCGAGCAGCGCGCGCGCCGTGGCCGCCGTCAGTTTCTCACGGGTCTCGATATGCAAGGCCTCGGAATGCCCATACAGCACCGGTACCCGCGCGGTCGTGGGGTTGACCCGAATGGACGGGTCCCCCATGATTTTGTTGGTTTCCCACACCATCTTCATCTCTTCCTTGGTATAGCCATTCTCAAGAAAGACATCAATATGCGGCAACACGTTAAAGGCGATCGGCTTGGGGTAGACCTTGCTGGACACGGGTTGGCCCGCGAGTACGGCGCGCGTCTGGGTCGCCAGCTCGTCCAGGGCCTCTTTCCCGGTCCCCGACACCGACTGATATGTGCACACATTGATGCGCTCGATACCGGCGGCATCGTGAAGCGGCTTGAGGGCCACGACCATCTGAATGGTCGAGCAATTGGGGTTGGCGATGATTCCCCGTGTCTTATAGCCCGCGATGTCCTGCGGATTGACCTCGGGCACCACCAGCGGGATATCGTCCTCATAACGGAAATGGGCGGTATTGTCGATGACGACGCAGCCTGCGGCCGCGGCCTTCGGGGCGTAGATTGCCGAGATCTCGCCGCCGGCCGAGAAGAGCCCGATCTGTACCTTGCTAAAGTCGAAGGTCGCCAGATCGAGTACCGTAAGCTCGGTATTACCCGACCGCACCTTGGCGCCTGCCGACCGCTCCGAGGCGAGCGCGTACAGGTTGCGCACCGGAAATTTGCGCTCCGCGAGCATCGCCAGCATGACCTCACCGACCGCCCCGGTCGCCCCCACTACCGCCACATCGTATGCTTGCTTCATACCTTATAAAGACTCCGGGCCTTGAGGCCCCTCAACGTAAGATCAGGATAATTGCGACCGCAGCGCCGAGACGACGGCCTCTCCCATGGCCCGGGTGGAAACCGCGGCCGCCCCGCCCTGCCGAATGTCGGCCGTGCGCAGACCGCTGTCGAGGACTGCCGATACCGCCTTCTCGACGCGCGCGGCAAGCGACGGTTCCCGCAGGCTATAGCGCAGCATCATCGCCACCGACAGGATGGTGGCGAGCGGGTTGGCAATGCCTTTGCCGGCGATATCCGGCGCCGAGCCATGGATCGGTTCATAGAGTCCCCGGTCGGTCTCGTTCAGGGATGCCGAAGGCAGCATGCCGATCGAGCCCGTCAGCATCGCGGCCTCATCCGACAGGATATCGCCAAACATATTGGTCGTGACAAGCACGTCAAACTGCTTGGGGGCGCGCACGAGCTGCATGGCGGCGTTATCGACGTACATATGCGTGATGGCGACATCCGGGTAACGGCCTGCGACACGCGTCACCACCTCACGCCACAACTCCGTGGCCTCGAGCACATTGGCCTTGTCGACGGAGCAGACGCGGCGTGTGCGCGTGCGGGCGATCTCGAAGGCCCGGACCGCCACGCGCTCGATCTCCGACTCGGAGTAGACGAGCGTATTGAAGCCCTGGCGCTCCCCATGGGCGAGCGTGCGCACGCCGCGCGGCTGCCCGAAATAGATCCCGCCCGTCAGTTCGCGCACGATCATGATATCAAGACCTGTGACCACGTCCGGGCGCAGCGTCGAGGCATCGGCGAGCTGCGGATACAAGACGGCCGGCCGGAGATTGGCAAATACGCCGAGTGCGGCGCGCAGGCCCAGCAGGGCCTTTTCTGGTCGCAGGGCGATCGGCAGGGCCTCCCACTTAGGCCCGCCCACCGCTCCGAGCAAGATGGCGTCGGCCTCCTCGGCAATCTTGAGCGTCTCCGCCGGCAAGGGCTGCCCGTGAACGTCATAGGCGGAGCCGCCGACCAGGCCGTATTCCATCTCGATGCCCAGGGCCCCTTCATCGCGCAGGTACTCGAGTACGCGCACCGCCTCCGCCACCACCTCCGGCCCGATTCCGTCACCCGGCAATATCGCGACCTTCTTCATGACCGCCCCTCCGCTTGCGCAAAAAGCCATGGCGCCTCGCGCCGCCTGCGTTCCTCGTAGCGCCGGATATCGGCCTCATGGGCCAGCGTCCAGCCGATGTCGTCGAGCCCCTCGAGCAGGCATTCCTTACGAAAGGGGTCGATCGTGAAGGTGCCGATGGGCGTATCATTCGCGAACACCTGTTCGCTGCGCAAATCGATCGTCAAGGCATAACCTACAGTCGCCTCCACGGCCGCAAACAACGTATCGATCACCGCCTCCGGCAACACCACCGGCAGCAGGCCGTTTTTCAGGCTGTTGTTGTAAAAGATGTCGGCAAAGCTCGGTGCGACGATGGCGCGAATGCCATATTCGAGCAAGGCCCAGGGCGCATGCTCGCGTGATGATCCGCAGCCGAAGTTGGCGCGCGTCAGGAGTATGGAGGCCCCCTGGTAGCGGGGCTTGTTCAGGACGAAATCCGGATTGGGCGTACGCGGGGTCTCCTGTCCCGGCTCGCCATGATCGAGGTAGCGCCAATTATCGAACAGATTGGCGCCAAAACCGGTGCGGGCCACCGCCTTCAGAAATTGCTTGGGGATGATGGCGTCGGTATCGACATTCAAACGATCGAGCGGGACGACAAGCCCCGTTTCTCTCTCAAAGCGCTGCAAAGGCCCCTCCTCCCCTCAAAAATCGCGGCGGATATCGACGAAATGCCCGGCGATCGCGGCGGCTGCCGCCATCTGGGGACTCACGAGATGCGTGCGGCCGCCTTGCCCCTGGCGCCCCTCGAAATTGCGATTCGAGGTCGAGGCGCAGCGCTCGCCGCTTTCCAGGCGATCGGCGTTCATGGCAAGACACATGGAGCACCCGGGTTCGCGCCACTCAAAGCCCGCCTCCTTGAAGATCCGGTCGAGCCCCTCGGCCTCCGCGGCGCGCTTGACGAGGCCGGACCCGGGGACCACGAGCGCGCGGCGCACATGGGCCGCGATCCTGCGCCCACGGATCATGCCCGCGGCCGCCCGCAGGTCCTCGAGCCGCGCATTCGTGCAGGATCCGATGAACACCACATCGATGGCGATATCGGTGATGGCAGTCCCCGGATGCAAACCCATATAAGTGAGGGCGGAGGCCAGCGCCTCGCGCCGCGCCCCATCGCGCTCGGCGGCCGGATCCGGCACGCGCCCATCGACCGCCACCACCATCTCGGGCGAGGTCCCATAGGTCACCTGGGGGCTGAGCGCACTGACATCGATCTGCCATTCGCTGTCGAACACCGCATCGGTATCGCTCACGCAGTCGCGCCAGGCACAGACCGCCTGTTCCCAGAGCGCGCCGCTTGGGGCAAACGGGCGCCCCTCGAGGTAGCGGATCGTGGTATCGTCCACCGCCACCATGCCCGCGCGGGCCCCGGCCTCGATGGCCATGTTGCAGAGCGTCATGCGTCCTTCCATCGATAGGTTACGGACCGCGGATCCGGCAAATTCGATGGCGTGGCCGGTACCGCCGGCAGTCCCGAGCTTGCCGATCACGGCAAGCGCCATATCCTTGGCGCCGGCCCCCGTGGGGAGCGTCCCTTCGAGGCGCACGCGCATGGTCCGCGAACGTTTCTGCAAGAGACACTGCGTCGCGAGCACCTGCTCGACCTCTGAGGTGCCGATGCCATAGGCGAGCGCCCCGAAGGCCCCATGGGTGGAGGTATGCGAATCGCCGCACACGATGGTCATTCCGGGCAGCGTCGCGCCCTGTTCGGGCCCCATGACATGCACGATGCCCTGCCGGATGTCATTCATGGCAAAAAGCGGCACATGAAAATCCCGGCAGTTTTTTTCCAGCGCCTCGACCTGGAGGCGCGATGTCGTATCGGTGATACCGAGCGCCCGATCTTGGGTCGGCACATTGTGGTCGGCGACGGCGAGATTGGCGTCCTGCCGCCAGAGTGTGCGGGCGCGTGCCCGCAGACCGGCGAAGGCCTGGGGGCTCGTCACTTCGTGCACGAGCTGACGGTCGATATACAGGAGACACGTCCCGTCGGCCAATTCCCGGACCACGTGACTGTCCCACAATTTTTCGTACAGTGTCTTTGCCATCGCAGCACGCCCGATAAAATCCGCCCATGGTACGCAAAGGGGCCGCCCATGCCAATATTGTTCCGCCGCTGCCGCTGCCGGGCGCCCGGGGCGCGGCCCATCTCGACAGGATCGCGCCCCTAGCCGACAATAACGGCCATTGAGGAAGAGCGGGGCGACTTGCGTGCCCGATCCCGATTCAGGATCCTGCCATGACCTTCTTGCAACTCCTTCAGGCCCTGGAAGAGCGTCTCGGGCGTGTGCACCTCCCGGTGCGGCCGCAGGCTGCGCGCCTTTCGGACCTCTTCGAGGGCTGCGGTCTTCATCATGAGCTCGCCGTGACCCTCGCGCGCGCGATCTATGCCGAGAATGGATGCCGGCACGTCCGCGACCGGGTGTCGGCCGATGCCTGTCTGCGGGCCATTGCCCCCATCCATGCGGCGGTCGCCCAGGCCGAGCACACCGATGTCGATACCTACCGGTTCTCGGAAGGATTCCTGGCGGCGGTGCAGGCCGTGTTCGAGCAAAGGCCTCAGCCGCGCCCGACCAAGGCCGCGAAACCCAGCGGCCAGGTCCTGCCCTTTTCCCTCATGCGCCGCCGCATGCCCCGTTAAATGGCCGCCTCCTCGGGGGCGATCCGGTAGCGCATGAGGAGCGCAAACCCGCTCGCGGCGACCCCCGCGGCGGCCAGAAACATCCCCTCGCGCCCCAGTGCGACCCAAAGATAGCCGCTCATGGCCGCCCCGACCGCCGCTCCGGCGCCGGCCGCACTCCCATAAATGGCCTGCGCGCGCGCCTTGGCGCCCGGGCCTGCGTAACGGCTCACCAGGCGTACCGCGACGGCGTGATACAGGCCGAAGGTGAAGGCATGAAAGGTCTGAGCGACGGCAAGCAGCGGCCAGGATCGCGGGAAGAGCGCGATCATGATCCATCGCACGACGGCGAGCGCGAGCGTAAAGGCGAGTAGCCGCGATTCACGAAAACGGGCAAAGAACCGCCCGGCCTGCCAGAACACCAGCACCTCACAGATGACACCGAGGGCCCACAGCGCCCCAATGGCCGCCTTGCTGTAGCCGTAGTGGGCCAGATAGAGGGAGTAGAACGTGTAATAGGGACCATAGCTCACCTGCATCAGGAAACAGGCGGCCAGAAACGGCAAAAGACCACGCCGCATCGGTTGCCGGACGCTGGTTGCCGCGGGCGGCGCAAGCGGTGAAAGCCCGAGTGTCGCAAACCACAACCCGCACAGCAATACGACGATAATGGGCACGACTGCGGCCGCCCCGAGGTGGTCTAGGGTCGGCCCAAGCCCCAAGACGGCGATAATAAACCCGATCGATCCCCACAGGCGGACGCGTCCATAGCGGTCGCCATGCGAGGCCAGGGTACTGGCCTCGACGGGTGGCAGCGTGGCATACCAAAAGAAGCTAAAGGCCATCATCGCCGCGGCCATGGCCAGAAAGCCGTGCGCATAAGGGATGGTCATAAAACAGGTGAGCGCGAGCAGGGCCCCGCCGCGCACCGCGGTCAGCCGATGCCCGAGTCGGTCGCTCAAGGCCCCCCCGACATAAGGCGCGATAATGCGCGAGAGGGCAAAGAGCGCCATCAGGTCCCCGAGCGCCCGGGGTCCAAAGCCGCGCAGGCGCAGGTACAGGGGCCAATAGGGCAAAAGGGCCCCTAGGGCACTGAAATAAAAGCCGTAGAATGCCAAGCGCGGCCAGTCGCTCCGTGCGCGCGACCGGCTCAAGGGCGTCTCCCCGAGGTCTTCAGGGAGGGGCCGCGGTCGCGGCCGGCCGCAAGGCGCGCCGGGGCCGGATATGAGAGGATGGGGGGCACGGGGACGGCATATTACCCGGGTTTGGGGCGATTGTCCCCAGATCCCGCGCGTGATTGACGCCCAGGTGCAGGGCCCCTTAGCCGGGGCGGGCCGGTATTCTTGGTGTCGCGCTCCTCATCTCGGCATTTTGTCCGCGGTGGCGCAAGACATGATCCATCAGCACCAGGCAGAGCATGGCCTCGGCGATCGGTGTGGCGCGGATACCCACGCAGGGGTCGTGGCGGCCGGTCGTTACGACTTCGCTCGCCCGGCCCGCGCGATCGACCGTGCGCCCCGGGATGCGGATGCTGGCGGTGGGCTTCATGGCCAGCCGCACGACGATGTCCTGGCCCGAGGAGATGCCCCCGAGAATGCCGCCCGCATGATTGGCGAGAAAACCCTCGGGCGTGATCTCGTCACGATTTTCGGAACCGCGCGCGGTCACCACCGCGAAACCATCCCCGATCTCGACGCCCTTTACGGCGTTGATGCTCATCATGGCGTGCGCGATGTCGGCATCGAGCCGGTCAAAGACCGGTTCACCCAGCCCCGGGGGGACATTCTCCGCCACCACCGTGACGAGCGCGCCTATGGAATCGCCGCTGCGCCGCAGGGTATCCATATAGGCCTCGAGTTCGGCTACGAGGGCGCGGTCCGGGCAGAAAAACGGGTTTGCGGAGACCGCGTCCCAATCGACGGTCGCGGCTTTGTAGGGTCCGATCTGCGCCACGTAGCCGCGCACCACGATCCCGAGCCGCGAGCGCAGGTAGGCGCGGGCCACGGCGCCGGCCGCCACGCGCGTTGCGGTCTCGCGCGCCGAGGAGCGTCCGCCCCCGCGGTGATCGCGCAGGCCATATTTCTGCTGATAGGTGTAGTCGGCATGACCGGGCCGAAAGACCTCGGCGATCTTGTTGTAATCCTGCGAGCGGGCATCGGTATTGTCGATCAGAAGCCCGATGGGGGCACCGGTGGTGACGCCCTCGAATACCCCCGAGAGGATGCGCACACGATCCTCTTCGCGCCGCTGGGTGGTGTGGCGCGATGTGCCGGGGCGCCTGCGATCGAGGTCCGGCTGGATATCGGCCTCCGAGAGCGCAAGGCCCGGCGGGCACCCATCGATGACACAGCCGATCGCCGGGCCATGGCTCTCGCCAAAGCTCGTGACGCAAAAGAGCCGCCCATATGTGTTTCCGCTCACGCAAATCCGCCTTTCTGAACGGTATTCAACATCTCGAGGACATCGGCAAACGGGATGCGTGACCGAAACCGCGCCAGCAGATCGGCATAGGCAAGCGACGACCCGCCGAAGGTATGGCGCCCCGCGCAGACCTCGACGTGCAGATCGACGAGCATCTTCTCCAAGGCCTCGAAGATGCCGGCATTCTCCGCAAGCTCGCACTCCTCGCCCTCGCTTTCGATCACGCTCAACATGTCTCGTGTCTCGAAAATCGCCTGGTCTAGGAGATCGAGGAATTCCTCCTGGTTGACGGGTGTATGCATAGTTCCTGGGTTTCGCGGGATGGCCGCGATATACTGTTGGGAAAGTCACAAGCTTACTGGGAATCGCCTCATGACGCCAGAAGACCCCATTTCCGATCCTGCCGGCCCTACGCGCCTACCCGTGCTGCGCGTCGTGCCCATGCCTGCCGATACCAATGTCGCAGGCGACATCTTTGGCGGCTGGATCCTGTCGCAAATCGATATCGCAGGCAGCGTGGTCGCGCATCGCCGCGCACGCGGCCGCGTCATCACCGTGGCGGTCAATGCCGTGCAGTTCCATAAGCCTGTGTTCGTAGGTGACCTCGTAAGCCTTTATGCCGACGTCGTCCGCGTCGGCACCACCTCCCTTACGGTCGATGTCACGGTCTATGTCGAGCGTTTCCGCGACGGCACGCACGCCGAGTGCGTGAGGGTCACGGAGGCGACCCTCACCTATGTGGCGATCGGCCCGGATCGCAAGCCGCGGCCGGTCGGCACGCTAGACCTTTGAGGACTCGGCCGGGCCGGCCTCAGGCGGTCTTGGCGTGGCGAGGCGTAGGTCCACCGCGCCGCGCGCTAAACACGAAGCGCTCGCCCTCGACCCCCACCTCGATCACATCGCCCGGCACGAATCGGCCTTTGAGTATCTCTTGGGCGAGCGGATTCTCGAGATATTGCTGCACCGCCCGCTTCAAGGGGCGCGCCCCAAAGACGGGATCGAAACCGGCCTCTGCGAGCCTGTCTGTGGCCTCGTCGCTTAGTTCAAGCCCGAGATCGCGGCTGCGCAGCCGCTCGACCAGGTAGCCCAGCTGAATGGCGGTGATGCGCCGCAGATCATCGCGCCCAAGCGGGTGAAATACGACGATGTCATCCACGCGGTTTATGAACTCCGGACGGAAGTGCTGGCCTACGATCTCCATCACGGCATCTTTCATGCGCTGATAGTTATCCTCCCCAGCGAGTTCCTGAATGACCTGCGAGCCGAGATTGGAGGTCATGACGATGATGGTGTTGCGGAAATCCACCGTACGGCCCTGGCCGTCCGTGAGCCGTCCGTCGTCTAGGACCTGCAAAAGCACGTTAAAGACATCGGGGTGGGCCTTTTCGATCTCGTCTAGCAGCACCACCGAGTAGGGGCGCCTGCGCACCGCCTCCGTGAGATAGCCGCCCTGTTCGTAGCCGACATAGCCGGGGGGGGCTCCTATGAGGCGCGCCACCGAGTGCTTCTCCATGAATTCCGACATATCGATGCGTACCATCGCGTCGTCGGCGTCGAACAGGAATGAGGCAAGCGTTCGGCAGAGCTCGGTCTTGCCGACGCCGGTCGGTCCCAGAAACAGGAACGACCCGTTGGGCCGGTTGGGATCGGAAAGCCCCGCGCGCGAGCGGCGGATGGCGTCGGCCACCGCCTGAACGGCCTCACGCTGGCCGACGACCCTTTTGTGGAGCTCGTCTTCCATGCGCAAAAGCTTCTCGCGCTCCCCTTCCATCATGCGCGACACGGGAATCCCGGTGGCGCGCGATACGACCTCCGCGATCTCTTCTTCGCCGACCTCTTTGCGCAAAAGCTTGGTCGCGACCGGCTTGGCACTCGTTGTGAGCTGCTTTTCGAGTTCGGGGATCCGGCCATACTGGAGTTCGGCCACGCGCGCCAGATTGCCGGCGCGGCGGGCGCTTTCGATCTCCACGCGCGTACGGTCGAGCTCTTCCTTGATGTGCTGCTCACCCTGCAACTGCGCCTTCTCGGACCGCCAGATCTCCTCGAGTTCGGCGTACTCGCGCTCGAGCCGACCGATCTCCTCCTGCAGGGCTGCCAGGCGCTTGCGCGAGGCCTCATCCGATTCCTTCTGCAGGGCTACGCGCTCGATCTTGAGCTGAATCAGGCGCCGGTCCAGACGATCCATGGCCTCCGGGCGCGAATCGATCTCCATGCGGATACGGGCGGCGGCCTCGTCTATGAGATCGATCGCCTTATCCGGCAGCTGTCGGTCGGTGATGTAGCGATGCGACAAGGTGGCGGCCGCGACGATGGCCGGGTCCGATATATCCACACCGTGATGCACTTCGTATTTTTCCTTAAGACCGCGCAGGATCGCGATCGTGTCCTCGACCGACGGCTCGTCTACCAGGACCTTCTGAAAGCGCCGCTCAAGCGCCGCATCCTTCTCGATGTACTGGCGGTATTCATCCAGCGTGGTCGCGCCGATGGCATGGAGTTCACCGCGGGCGAGCGCGGGCTTGAGCATGTTGCCGGCATCCATGGCGCCCTCGGCCTTGCCGGCCCCGACCATGGTATGAATCTCATCTATGAACAAGATGACGCGCCCTTCCTGCTTGCCGAGATCCGACAGCACGGCCTTGAGCCGTTCCTCGAATTCACCCCGGAACTTGGCCCCGGCTATGAGCGCACCGAGATCGAGGGCAAGGAGCCGCCGTCCGCGCAGCCCCTCCGGCACCTCGCCGTTGACGATGCGCTGGGCCAGCCCCTCGACGATGGCGGTCTTGCCGACACCCGGTTCGCCGATCAGGACCGGATTGTTCTTGGTGCGCCGCGCCAGCACCTGAATGGCCCGCCGAATCTCGTCATCGCGCCCGATCACCGGATCGAGCTTGCCCTGCGCGGCGCGCTCGGTCAGGTCGATGGTATAGCGGTCGAGTGCGCCGCGCTGCTGCTCGGCGTTCTGGTCATCCACTTTGCCGCCGCCGCGCCATTCGTCGATCGCGGCCTCTAGCGGCTTACGGGAGGCGCCGCTTTCGCGCAGGGCCTGACCAACGTCGCCCTTGTCATCAAGCGCCGCCAAGAGAAAGAGCTCGCTTGCGATGTACTGATCCCCGCGCTTTTGTGCATATTTGTCGGTGACGTTGAGCAATCGCGACAGGTCATTGCCGATATGCACCTCGCCGGCCGAGCCCTCGACCGTGGGGAGCCGGTCGAGGAGCGCATCGAGGCGGGTACGCAGGGCGTCGACCGCCACACCGGCCTTGGCAAGCAACGGCCGCACGCCCGCGTCCTGATCGAGCAGGGCCACAAGCAGATGGGCCGGTTCTATAAACTGGTGGTCACGACCGACCGCAAGCGATTGGGCCTCGGCCAGCGCCTGCTGAAATCGATTGGTAAGCTTGTCCATCCTCATGGGAAGATCCTCTCTCGGCACTGGGCATGCAGATGGGGGGGCGAGGGGCAAGTTTCAAGCACCTCGAAAATAGGCCCCGGCCCCGTGGGCCCAAGGTCCGCCCTGCGCAGGGGGGCTGACCGGCCGGCGGCAGACGAGACATGGGGGGCCTCGGGAATGAGATGTGAGGACGCGCGCCGCACAAGGCCGCGCGCAGCGCGGGAATCATGCGCGCGGGACCTGAAGGGGCGCGGGGCCGATTGCGAGTCTACCGCGCCTAGCGCCCAAGCCCCGGCAGCAGGGTGGTGAGCCCAATGGCCATAAATTGCACGGCCATGGCGGCCAGAATCAGGCCCATGACCCGCGTGGTAATGTTGAGGCCCGCAGTCCCCAGGCGCACACCGATGGGTTCGGCCAGGCGCAGGACTACCCATACGAGCACGCCCACGGCCACCACGCCGGCACTGAGCCCCAGTTCCGCGCCCATACTGCTCGCCTTTTGGGCATCGACGATGACAAGGCTGATGGTACCGGGACCTGCCAGCAAGGGGATCGCGAGAGGCACCACTGCGATGTCCTCCTTCGATTCCGCCTCGGTGTCTTCCTCTTTCGTGTGCCGGGCCGGGGTCGATTTGGCATGAAACATGGCAATCGCAATCAAAAGCACGAGCAGTCCGCCTGCGATACGAAACGCCGGGACCCCGATGCCAAAGAGCGCCAGCAGGCGCTGGCCCGACCAGGCCGCAATCAGCAGGATGGCAACGACCGCCAGCGCCGTTTTGGCGGCGATGCGCCGCATCTCGGCATGCGAGCGGCCCGCGGTCAGAGACAGAAAGAGCGGAATCGCCCCGATGGGGTTCAATATCGCGAATATGCCAATGAGATCTCGGATCTCCCCCATCGTCTCCCATCCTGGAATCGATCGTTCCGGCGCGCAACCGGGGCGGCGCACCGTCTGCCGTACAGCCGTTTGCCGCGGCGCACGCATGATTGTCATCACGCGCGGCGCACGCCCGGGGCCATGACGCCGCCCGCAGGCACCCCGCCTGCGGCAGAGTACGCGCCAGACGCGATGGCTCTATCTTCCGCCCTGGCGCGCCTCCTGTCGAGGGCGACATGCCGCCACCTAGGGTGCGGACCAATAGCTGTAACCATGCGAAGACATCCGCTATATCGACAAATTCCCGCCGGCATGTGCCCCATGACGGAGTGGGTTTAGTGCGCACTTGCGGTCGTCGCGATGAGGGGCCCCCGTGTGTACGCGCGGAGCGGCCTGTGCGATCTCTTATTTCTGTGCCCATAGACCGGACGCGCCGGACTCGAGTCGAGATTGCGGTACCGAAGACCGTTTCCGGTTCACGGCCTCCAGGACCCTCCCCGCATTCACCCACAGAGCCATGGGCAGACCCTGGAAGATAAAGAGCACCGCCACCTTCCTTTGATCCGCGTGAAACCCAATCTCGTGGGTGGTGGTATTGACGTAGGCCACGCCGAAGTAGCCGTCGGTGAATTGAAAATTTACGGGTATCGGATTCCAATCTGCGAGCACCGGCGCATTGCCCCCGTACACGGCGTTGCACAGTTCCGCTAATGTGAGGATCGTCGCCATGATTTCTCGCTCCCTGTTCTATTTGTTGTCGTGATTACCGAAACCGCCACACCTGGATCTGCCCTCCTTCACCCAGGGCCAGATAATGACCATGGGGAGACACCGCAAGGCTCCAGGCCTGATGGGGGATCTTTTGCAGGAGGCGGTGATGGTTGCCATCCCAGATCTCGACCTCATGGTGGATACCAGCTTCGATGAGATAGCGGCCATGGGGGGTGTAGCGCAGCGCTGTGACCCAGGTCTTGGTAGGGCCCGATTCGCCCCCTACGAGCGCGCCGGTATGGGCGTTGTAGAGGCGGATGACATTATCGAGGCCTACATGAAGGGCGCCTTGCACCCCCACGGCAACGACCCTGGCACGCGGATTCCAAGCCACGGCACCCGGCATATTGGTCCCCTGGGGCATACTGACCGTGCGCTCTATTCGATGCGTCGTCAAATTCACGAGAACGATCTGGGGTATTACCGAATACACTTTTTTTACAGAACCACGCGGCTTACTCCAACCAAACTGCCCACCCCATAGCGCCGCCCAATGCCCATGGGCGCTGACGGTGAGGGCGTTGGACTGGAAAAGCCCCGTGGCCAGGGCCCAGCGGATAGTCCAGGTGCGGGTGCTGGTGACAAAGATTTGACGCACTTTGGGGGACGCCACATATGTCAATTCCCGTATCCAGATCAACGAATGGCCCTGGGGACTGAACGCGATTGCCGCACAACCGCCGCCGCTATTTGGGATATTACCGACCACGGCCCCCGTGCGGGTGCTCCAGACCTGAATGATCGTATCGGCATCCGACTGACAGGAAGCCAGCAAGCGCCCGTGGGGGCTATAGGCGAGCGGCGTTGTCGACTCGATATCCGACCCGCTCCTTCGAAACCGCCGCACCACCCGCCCCCGCCGCCAGTCCCAGAGCTGCACAAAGGCGGTCTGCGGAGAGGAGGCGGCGAGGTAGCGGCCGTGGGGACTGAAGGCCAGACCCCAGGTACTATGGTCCTCGGAGAGGGTGGCCTGCAGGGTGGCTACGCGTTCGCGGTAGATGCCCAGATGCAGTACCTCCTTGGCCCACGAGGAGAGGCTGGCTTGTGCCAGGAGGGGCCAGGTGAGCAGGGCCGCAGCAAGAAGGCCCCCGGCGAGGGCGGGGTGGCCTGGTACCCCTCGCGAGCCCGTGTTGCGCAACACAGGTGTCCGCCGTCTTGCAGGATGAGAGGAACCCGGCACCGGACGGCCCAGGAGCGGAGCGCACGCCGGGTAGCCGGCGACCGCGTTCTTTCCCTTAGACATCATACCGCTCCCTCAGTGGTTTTCCTCCG
>JAKARI010000009.1 GCA_021819245.1 Pseudomonadota bacterium
TGCACGATATCCGCAAGCGGCTGGCGGCTCTTCGGGGGCTGGGGCTCTGTCCGGTAGCCGAAGGCGACCATGCAGCTTATCTGCATCTGCTCGGTATCGACCCCGCACTGTTCGCGCAAAATGGCATTGACGGCATCGACCGGGAAGCCCTCTATGGGGCAGCTGTCGATGCCCATTAAGGCAGCGGCCGTCATCATGTTCGCAAGGGCGATGTAGGTCTGGCGGGCCGCCCACTCAAAGAGCAGCCGGTCGGAGTCAAGGAGATGAAAGTCCGATTCCTGGAAATTCTTGACGAGGGCCTCGCGCCTTTGCAGGTGCGCTTCGGGGAGCCTGTGTATGTCGCGCATGATGTGCCAGATGTAGCTCGCGTTGTAGCGCATGCCCTTGGCCGTGCGGGCGAGGAGACATACGAAGTGGCTGGCCGTGGGCAGGGAGCGCTGCGCACCCCAGGTGACGGCGCGCAGTCTCTCACGCAGGGCCATGTTCTGAATGACGAGAAACCGCCAGGGCTCGAATCCATAGGAGCTCGGGCTTAAGTGTGCCGACTCGAGAATGGCCTCGAACTGCGGGTCCGGGATGCGGCGACTGGGATCGAATACCTTGCACGCGTGGCGAAAGCGCATGGCATCTAGGACTGTGACTTCATCGATACTCATTCTCGAAACTCCTTGTACAGATGATGGTGTGGGGCAACGGCATGACCCGGAGAACACGCATTGTGGTGCATCCCGTGGTCACGGCGGCATCGCCCGGCAACGGTACTGACTCGCCGATTTTCAGTGCCGACACCATGCCGCATTCGTTCGGGCAGGTTCAGCGGCACGGTATGAAATCGCGAGAAGCTACGCACATCGCGTGTCGCAACAACAAGACCATGCGCGACGGCCGTTGCGGCAATCATAGCACCTTCGTATAAGGGTGCTGGACTGGCGGCGCATAGGCCAGGTTTCTAAAAAAAGCAGGCGGCGTCCATAACAAGCCCTTATGCCGCATTCGGATCGGGTATACGGGATACCCATCGCCCCCTTTAACCAGACCCGGCGCTTGGCAACAGATAACATGGCGTTCAATCGAGCGATTTATGGAAGCGCCGCACGCTGATGGTCAGCATAATCACGGCGAGAAGGGCCAAGGCCAGGAGGTCCGGCCACAGGGCCCGTAAGCCCACGCCCTTGAGAAAAATCGCACGAATGACGACGAGAAAATAGCGCAAGGGGTTTATCAGGGTAAACCATTGCAGGGCCTTCGGCATGGCTGCTATGGGGAAGGCAAAGCCCGAGAGGATAAAAAATGGATTCACGAAAAAAAAGTTAAGGGCGAAGGCCTGCTGCTGCGTGCGCGAGAATGTCGATAGCAAAAGGCCCATACCGAGGGTGGCCAGCAAAAACAAAGAGGCGCCAAAGAGCATGAGTAGGGGGCTGCCCAGAAACGGGATATGAAACCACAGGATGCCCAGAATACTGATGAAGGTGATGTCGCCAAGCCCGATCAGAAAAAACGGCAGGGTCTTGCCGAGAATGAATTCGACGGGGCGTATGGGGCTTACCATGATCTGTTCAAGGGTGCCAATTTCCCGTTCACGGACGATGGCAAACGCGGTCAGGCTGACGACCTGCATCAGGGTGAGCGTGCCAATGACTCCGGGAATGAAAAACCAGCGGTCATTGAGCCCCGGATTGAACCAAGGCTGGGTGCGCAGCTGTATGCCTTGCGGCGGGGCGGCATAAACGGTCGACGTACGGATTACGGCACCTATGTGTTGCGCCGAATATTGCGCGACGATCTGCTCCAGGTAGCCAAGCGCAATCAGTGCGGTGTTGGAATTGGTTCCGTTTATGATCGCCTGTACCTGCCCTTGCTGGCCATTGGCGAGATCACGCGCGAATCCCGCATGAATGACTATCGCAATAGTGGCTGAGTCGTCATTGATGTCGTGTGTGACCTGCCGCTGCGTCTTGGCGATATCGACCAGGGTGAAGCGGTGCGTCGCCAGGATCTGCGAGATGAGGCCGCGGCTCTGTTGGCTTTGGTCCAGATCGAGGACAGCAGTTGCCACATGGTGCACGGTGAAGGTGGCGGCGTAGCCAAATACCAGCATCTGGATAATCAACGGCACGACGAGGCGGAACATGGCCCACCGATCACGCTTTAGCTCGAGAAATTCCTTCATCCACATGACCGATAGGCGCTCGAGCATAGGGTCAGTCCAGCCGTTTCTGAAAGGCTCGGGCGGCAAGCCAGATGACGATCACGGCATAAATGAGAAGCCCGAGGGAGGGCGCCCATAGGTCGGCAAGGCCGCTGCCTTTAAGGAAAATCGCGCGCAAAATCGTCACGTAGTAGCGGGGATAGACGATGAACGTCAAGGCCCGGATAGGCGCCGGCATTTGATCAATCGGAAAGGTATAGCCGGACAGCAAGGTGGTCGGCAGCAGGGTGATAAGCAATGCCACCTGGCTTGCCCCAAGCTGGCTGCGGATGCGCACGGAGATAAGGTAACCGATGTCGAGGACGACGAGTATAAAAAGGGCGGTTGTGACAAACAGCGTCATGATACTCCCCCGAAAGGGGACCTTGAACCACCATGCGGCTGCCGCAAGGCAAAAGACCGCGTCGACGAGGCCGACGACAAAATAGGGAATGAGCTTGCCCAGCATGACCTCGAGCGCCGTCACGGGCGTCGAAATCAACTGCTCCATCGTGCCGCGCTCCCATTCCCGCGCAATCGTGAGGGATGTCAGCTGCGCGCCAACGAGCGCCAATATGACGGCTACCACACCCGGAATAATGAAGTTTCGGCTGTCTAAAGTTTCGTTGAACCAGGTGCTCTGGACGAGGTCGACCTGCCCGATCTGAGACGGTTGTATGCCATGCGCCGCCGCCCATTGCGCATCTATGCCGGCGTTGATCTCTCCTATGGCGCCCTGAAGGTAGCCGATGGCGATGTTGGTCGTATTGACGTCTGTGGCGTCGAGAATGGCCTGTACCGGGGCGGACCCGGTGGATGCGAGCCGGCGTGAGAAGTTGGCGGGGATCACGATGGCGGCGATGCAGTCCCCGCGATCCATCGCATGCCGGATGCCGACTTGGCGAGTGAGTGTACGACTGATGGAAAACCAGCCCGAGGAGACGATGTCCCCGATGATGCCGCGGGTCTGCTGGTTATTTTCCTGGTCATAGACACACACCGGCACGTGCTTGATGTCGAGGCTTACACCATACCCAAGCAAGGTCATCTGCATGAGCGGCATCAAAAGGGCAATGGCGAGGCTACGCGGATCCCGCCAGATCTGGAGCGTCTCCTTGTAGGCCAGGGCGAAGATGCGTCGTATGTTCATGGGGCGCCCTGCTCCCCGTGGTGGCCAGAGACCATCTGGACAAAGACGTCCTCGAGGCTCGGCGCGACCGTGCGCATGGCCTGCACGCTGATCCCATGGTCCTGAAGAAACCCCGGGAGGGTGGTGCTATCAAGACCGCCAGGAACCAATACCACATGCAGTTTGTCTCCGAATATTGCCGCGTCGATCACCCCGGGTGCATCCTTGAGGGCCTGACCCGCGGCCCCAAGCGGTGTGCAGCTGATCTCGAAAAGATCGCCGCCCAGATGCCGGCTGCGTAATTGGCCGGGGGTGCCCATGGCGACCAGTCGGCCACGGTCGATCAAGGCAATGCGATTGCAGTATTCGGCCTCATCCATGTAGTGGGTGGATACCAGGATGGTGACGCCGCCTGCCGCCAGGTCATGGATCAGGTCCCAGAATCGCCGCCGGGCCTCCGGTTCGACGCCCGAGGTGGGCTCATCGAGAAACAGGATCGGTGGCCTGTGGAGGATGGCGCATCCCAGTGCCAGGCGCTGTTTCCAGCCCCCGGCAAGCGTGCGCACCAGGGCATCTTCACGCCCCTGCAACCCGGCCATGGTGATGGCAAAACGTGTCCGCTCCTCCATATCACTGCGGGCAACCCGGTAAATGCCGCCGAAGAAACGCAGATTCTCGCGGACTGTCAGATCGCCGTAGAGAGAGAATTTCTGCGACATGTAGCCGATGTGCTCGCGCACGGCCTCCGGTTGTTGGCCGACATCAAAGCCCGCCACAAGCGCATGGCCCTCGCTTGGGCGCAAAAGCCCGCACAGCATGCGGATGGTGGTGGACTTACCGGCCCCGTTGGGACCGATGAAACCCGCGATTTCGCCCTTCTCGATGCGCAGATCAAGATGATCCACGGCCGTAAAGGTCTGGAATCGTTTCGTCAGACCTTCGGCGATGATGGCAGGCGCCGCCGCGTTCATAGCGGTGTCTGTGCTCCGACCAAGGCTACGAAGACGTCCTCGATGCCAGGCTCGGCAGGGGTAATAACGGCATCGGCGACCCCTTGCGCGGCTAGCAGGGTTGTGAGTTCCGGGATGCGCCGGCTGGGGTCATCGACCCGAACGTGAACCCTATCGCCCATGAGCAGCACGCCCAATACCCCGGGTCTGTCGGCGATGAGCGCGCGCAAGGCGCGTGGATCTTGCGAGGTGATGGCAAGCAGGGCGCCCGGCATCGCCTGCTTCAGGCGTTCGGGCGTGTCGCAGTGGCGTATCTCGCCTGCATGTAACAGCGCCAAGCGCGAACAGCGCTCGGCCTCATCCATATAAGCCGTGGAGAGCACGATGGTGACACCGCTTTCGCGCAGATTGTAGAGGATCGCCCAGAAATCGCGGCGGGAGACGGGGTCGACCCCCGTGGTGGGTTCGTCTAGCAATAGGATGCGCGGGGTGTGGATCAGCGCGCACACAAGGCCGAGCTTCTGCTTCATTCCACCCGACAGTTGACCCGCGAGGCGGCTCTGAAAGGGCTGCAACCCGGCCGCCGCCAACAGCTCCTTGCTGCGTGCAAGGCGGTCCTTGCGCGATACGCTAAAAAGCTCGCCATAAAAAAACAGGTTTTCCTTGACGGTCAGGTCTTCATAAAGGCCGAAGCGCTGGGGCATGTAGCTTACATGACGCTTGGCCACCTCGGCATCGCGAACGACATCGACACCATCGACGGAAATGACGCCGGAATCCGGTGCCAGGATACCTGCCAGCATGCGCATAATGGTCGTCTTACCGGCCCCATCCGGGCCGACAAGCCCGAATATCTCGCCCTGCAGGATGGCCATGTCGACCTTGTTGATCGCAAGTACCCCGCCGAAGCTGCGGGACACCCCCTGTGTGCGGATGGTAATCTCTGGTGCAGTGGCGCTCATGGGCCGGCTGGCAACAGCCTGATCGTGGCATCGGCCGGCATGCCGGGGAGCAGCTCATGCGTGGGATTTTTGATATCGATGCGAATGCGGTAGACAAGCGTGACTCGCTCGGCATGGGTCTCTACGGTCTTAGGCGTAAATTCCGCCTGTGGCGAGATAAAGGCGATGCGGCCGGGATACTTCTTGCCCGGGTAGGTGTCGGTGGTGACGGTGACGGGTTCATCGAATCGGATCGCGCCCAGGTTTCGTTCATTGACATAGGCGCGTAGCCACACATGGTTTAAGTCATCGAGCGTAAAGATGGCCACTCCGGGAGCTGCCAGTTCACCCAGTTCCGCCTCGCGCACAGCCAATACGCCGCTAAACGGGGCGCGCAGCGTGGTATAGGAGAGGGTTACGCGATCGAGGTCTACTCTCGCCTTTGCCGCCGCAAAGGCGGCCTGCGCCAGGGCAACGCTTTGTTTTTCGACGCGCAAAAGAGCCTCATCTCGCCCAAGCGTTGCAGTGGCTTGTGCGGCGGTGGTATAGGCCTCGTCATAGGCCTGTTGCGAGACCGCGCCAACTTTTATGAGGCGCGCAGCCCGGATATAATTGCTGTGGGTCAGTGCCACATTCAGCTGGTCGCTTACCACCGTCTTTTGGGCGGCGACGAAGTTGCTTTGATTGACTAGTATTTGGTTGCGGGCGACGTCCATGTTGCCGCGGTCTATCTGCAACTGCCGAATATAGAGGCGCGGATCAACCCGGGCCAGGACCGTGCCAGCCTTGACAAATCGGCCTTCGTCAAATGGGAGATAAATAATGGGCGCCTGCACATCGGCAAAGCTCAGTACGCTTTGATGGGCCTCGATGTTACCAGACACCTTAATGGTGCGAATACCGGCCGGGGGACCGAACACAAACCGGCGAACGAATGGCGTAAGCCATAGGCCATAGGCTAAAACCAGTGTACCGATCGCAATTAGGGCAATGTGCAGGCGCGATAATTTCATGGCGGCCCACCGCTCGGAGGTTGGTATGACAGCTTTGCCGTTGATGCCATATGGCACCAAAGTCGCGACGCCATAATGCCCAGAACCAAGCGCATTTGCGCATTGGGCGTTGCGCGTATTGCCGATCGCGAATTGCGTGATGTGACCCACAGACTAGGACGTATAAAAACCCTAATCGGGACTAGCAGCCTCCATTTCGGGATGGACTGCATTTGACAGTCACCGAGTTCATATGCGCCAGACATGGGCATATACCCATAGCCTCCCGCGACCTGAGTACCATCAAAAAAACTGTATTTCTATCGTATTCCAAAGTTTGGTTTGTGGCTAGTACTTAGGATAATGTTGCCAGCAGTCCGGCAATTTCTATTCATGCGAGTAACAAAAGAAAACAAGGCGTTACGGTTGACGGACATCAAAGCTTAAGGCCGCCTTTTGGGCCAAGGGATATGTCTCCACTTGCGCGGTCCCAGTAAGAACGATGGTTGATTGCTTGGGCAGAGGGGCGCCAGTGAACACGAATTGCGTGCCTCTGCAGCCCCCTACAGACACCCTTTCGCGCGATCTCAGTAAACCCCATGGCCGCCATTAGATGTCGGGTTTTGCTGGCGACCACCCCTCCGTGAGCAAGGCTGGGTCGTGGGCCCGCGTTTATGGGACGGTTCCCCGAGGCCGGAGGCCGGAAAGGCCTTAAGGGTGCCAATAAGAGCGAGGCAGCAGACGCCTGGTGTCACAACGCGTGGCCCGCAAGAAGGTGCTGGGTCTATGGGCGCATCCCCTGATTTGTGCGATCGATCCCGCACAAGAGAGGGCATCAGCGCAATATCGACATCATCAGGGCGTGCCCCCCCAAAATTTGTATGTCAGGAAAGCCATGGGGCATGGGGATGCATCCGGCGTTTCATGCAGCCACCCTGTTACGCACGGGATCTAATCGAAGCGCTGCACGATATCCGCAAGCGGCTGGCGGCTCTTCGGGGGCTGGGGCTCTGTCCGGTAGCCGAAGGCGACCATGCAGCTTATCTGCATCTGCTCGGTATCGACCCCGCACTGTTCGCGCAAAATGGCATTGACGGCATCGACCGGGAAGCCCTCTATGGGGCAGCTGTCGATGCCCATTAAGGCAGCGGCCGTCATCATGTTCGCAAGGGCGATGTAGGTCTGGCGGGCCGCCCACTCAAAGAGCAGCCGGTCGGAGTCAAGGAGATGAAAGTCCGATTCCTGGAAATTCTTGACGAGGGCCTCGCGCCTTTGCAGGTGCGCTTCGGGGAGCCTGTGTATGTCGCGCATGATGTGCCAGATGTAGCTCGCGTTGTAGCGCATGCCCTTGGCCGTGCGGGCGAGGAGACATACGAAGTGGCTGGCCGTGGGCAGGGAGCGCTGCGCACCCCAGGTGACGGCGCGCAGTCTCTCACGCAGGGCCATGTTCTGAATGACGAGAAACCGCCAGGGCTCGAATCCATAGGAGCTCGGGCTTAAGTGTGCCGACTCGAGAATGGCCTCGAACTGCGGGTCCGGGATGCGGCGACTGGGATCGAATACCTTGCACGCGTGGCGAAATCGCATGGCATCCAGGACCGTCTTTTCATCGATGCTCATGCTCGAAGTTCCTTGCGCAGATTGTGGGTGCCCGAGGGGGCACGATGCCAGTTCAGTTGCTATGTTAACCTCTTAGGTGACGGCAACAAAGTACCGACGACCTCGATGGCTCGCCGTTTTCGCAGGGGGTCAGGGGTGAGATCGGTCTTTGTTGGCGCATTGGGCGTTTTTACGAGACGCGGCAGTCGTTCGGGGCACGCGACCCGGGGGATAAGGGTCAGGCTTGCGCATAGTGAAGACAGGTGATGCGGGGGGAGAACGTGCGTACAAGGAAAGGGAAGGATGAGGCGCTCCTACTTTTTTGAGCGAGTCGCCCAAGACGATATTTGAGCCAGAGGCAGATCGCGATGCCCTTATTTTCGCGAAGATCAATACGAAGGCATCTTTGGCAGGCAAGGATGCCCCCATGCAGCGCACCGGCACAGAAGGGACAGAAGGTCCGGAGCGGTGTCATGAGATGGCCCCCGGTGTCCGTGCCTTGAGCCTACGCGGGAAAGGTGGGGGGTGCCCCTATGTCCTTTGTCAAGCGCCAGCAGGAGGTGCGGCATAATAAAACGGAAGTATGTACTTGACGAAAGGGCCTTAACGGCATGCATCCCCAAACGTGGGTAAAGGTTAATGCGCATGTCGATGAGGGGGTAGCGCCCATTGTGGCGGCCTTGGCTCGTTTTCCCAAATTGCGAACCATTGAAAGCTGCGAAGGCAATCCCGAGAGGGGTGCATGGGTCTGTTTTGACTATGGCGAGGATGGCCCCGAATCTTGGCGGGATCTTGCGGAATTTGTCTTAGATTTTTCGGTCCTAGACTCGGCGCGCAAATCGGGGACGTGGCAACTGTCTCAATTACAGTCGCCTCCTATGGAAGATCGCAGGCCGAACTTTCGGTCAGACCGCTGGCAATTTCTCAGACAGCTTCAGCCATCCAGAAAATTGTGCGCGATTTTTCTCATCGCGGAGCGCCGTAAGTTCTCGTGTTTTTGTGGCAGGTGGCACACAAGGCTAAAAGGTTACCCAAACCGTCGCCCCCATTTCGGTCCTTATGGTGCGCGTCCCAATATCCCTGGCTTAGGCCTCGGGTGCATCACCCGCTGTGGCCACACGTTGTCATCGTGCATTCGCATCGGCCCCCAGCCCTAGTGTATAGCGCCTTCTTCGTTGATTCCGAGATTGCCATGGCCCCTTCCTTAGTTGTCCTTTGGCGTCCTCAGTATGCGCCGAAGGGGCAAAAATGCCTACACAGGACTAATGTGATACTGAACAAAAGGCCTTTCCTCAAGTATTATGATTAATATTACAACCAAGATCCAAAATCGCTCTACGAAAAACGACCCGATTATCCGGGCATTGCCAGCGGCATGTGCCGACGAGAAAACGGCGGTGGAATTTGGTGAGCGTATGCGGTGGGGCGGTCATCCCGCCTGCCCCCATTGTGGCGATACGGACGTCTACCAGATGATGAATGTGGACAACACGGCCCGTCAGGCCAACTATCGCTGGCGCTGTCGGGAGTGCAAAGCGCAGTTCACGGTTCGGATTGGGAGCGTTTTTGAGGATAGCCGGATTGAGCTACGTCATTGGTGCTTTGCCTTTTGGCGCGCCAGTACGTCCAAGAAGGGAGTAAGCGCCCTTGAGATCCACCGCCAGACAGGTGTTTCTTACAAGTCGGCGCTGTTCATGTTGCACCGCATACGGTATGCAATGTCCGAATCTGCGCCTGTGATGCTCGGCCAGGATTGCGGGGACGTTGAAGTTGATGAGACTTACGTCGGAGGCAAGCCGCGTTATCGTGGGACCTCGAAACGCGGTCGGGGCACCAAGAAACAATGTGTTCTTGCCCTGGTGGAGCGGAACGGTAGCGTCAAGACCAAACCAATCGCTAATGTGTCGGCCAAGACCCTGCAAACGGCCATTCGCCAGAATGTGAATGGCTCTGCGCGGATAGTTACCGATGAGAATAGCGCGTACACGGGCATCGGGAAACACTATGCACGCGGGCACCAAACTGTCTGTCACAGCACTCGTGAGTATGTTCGAGGCGATGCCTACAGCAACACGGTCGAATCGTTCTTTGCTACCGTTAAGCGCGGCATAAATGGCATCTACCACTCCGTAAGCAAAGAACATTTGTCCCTCTATCTCTCTGAATACGAATTACGGCATAACAATCGGAACTTGGAAGACGGAGAGAGAACTGCTGCAGCGATTCGCAAGGCGCAAGGACAGAGGCTGCTTTATAAGCAACCAGTGACACGGTGAACATGAACTGCTATAATAGCTGCCGGTGGTGGGGGTCGAACCCACACGGGCCACTTGGGGTCCACACAATTCCAAATTGTGTCCGTCTGCCAATTTCGGCACACCGGCTATATAGAGCTACCTCGGCCCCATCAAGCTCGTCCCGCTAAGACACAGGCTTGATGGGGCCTGTCTTTTTCGCTCCCAGCAACGGTAGTTTGCTGCATGCTTGCTGAGAGTCTAGTCCCTCCTCATTGCGAATCCTCCGGGTTTATTGGTCACTGACGCCAAAATAGGCGTCCAGCATTTTTCTTACGATTAACCAGTCTCCCTGGTCCATCTCAGACGGGAAAATGATGAGGCCGTGTCCCTTACCCCTAATCGGGAACCGGAACTTCTCCATATCTGCCGCAACATCTGCCTCATCATCAACGGCTTCGTGTGGCTCGTTGTATGTCTCATCTTTGCGGCTTCGCTTCTTTTTTGTTGTCTTCTTGCCGTTTTGCGGTCGCTGCGGGAACTTTCTTGCGCCAAAGTGAGGCGAATAAGCGACCTGGGCCTCCCCCAGTGCCGCGAGGAAAAAGCGCGTGGCTTTGTCCAGCATTTGTCCATCTACGTTTCCGTGGCGCCGAAAGGCGTTATCGAGCTGTTGGTCTGTCCCCACAGGAAGATTTACGTCATTGATGATGTCGGCGTATGCTGAAAAAATTACATCCTTAAGGGCGGCCGTCCAACCTTCAGTTTGGTACGATTCCACGAGCCGTTTTAGCGCTTCGCTAACCTCGCCGTTCATACTAATTAGGCCGAGGAAACGAAGTGCGGACATAATCTGGCTTCGTATTGACCCGGACATGCTGTGGAGTACACTAGAATCTATGACCGGAGGGACGGCGGTGCTGTGCAGGCGCTCCACTAGGCCCCTTAAGGTCTTAAAGGGAACATACGGCGCTACGACCTTGATTTCATTGTCTGTTTCAGACATTTCGTTTTCCCTTCCGGAGGGATTAGGCTATTGGAGTACATTATGCAACAGGACAGATTGTGAGTCAACAGTATTTGTTTGTCCTCCTGTAAAACAATTCGTAACGGACATAATTAGGGCCTTTGGCGACGAACCAGTTAGGCTTCGGGTGTTAGGGGTCCAGGGACGTGTAATTGAAGTCTTCAATGAGGATCCAGGGCTTGCTTTGGGCGTGTCGCCGGTCTTGGTTTATGAAGATGATGACGGTGTCTACGCTGAATTGAGGGAGGCGTATAATAAAGGGGACACGAAACGCCTGACCAAATTATGGAGCGAGGCGCCCCACTTTGATCTCCCGAGGCCGTAAATCAAAAAAGACTGGCCCGAAACCAGACACCCTCAAACTGAAGGGGGACTGGAAGTCTTTGGTGGGAGACGCGCTAAAGAAGCGGCGCCCACCGGAGGGCTGGCCGGACCCAGAAAAGAAACCGAGAAAGAAGAAGGGCCGCTGACCTATCCGGAAGACGGCCTAGTCGGTTACAACCGAGGTTTCGTCAAGTACATACTTCCATAATAAAAAGCCCCATCGCGCAGCATCGCAAAGAGCACATCGCTGCGTCTGCGGGCGAGTGCAATAAGCGCCTGATTGTGCCGCTTGCCCTGGCGGATCTTGCGGTCGTAGTAGGCCCGGGAGATGGGGTCGCGCAATGCCGCGAAGGCCGACAGGAACATCGTCCGCTTCAGGATCTTGTTTCCCCGCCGGGAGGGATGCTCGCCGCGGATGGAGCTGCCGGAGCGGCGGGTGACCGGGGCAAGGCCCGCGTAGGCGGCAAGATGGGCCGCCGAGGCGAAGGGTAGGAGCTTGGCTGCGGTCCTGATGCCGACTCCGGGCATACTCCGGTCCCGGGGCAAGAGGGTGCTGCCCAACCCGCTGCTCGACCTCTTGGGCGAGTTCCTCGCGCTGATGGCGCAAGGCGGCGAGTTGGGCGCCAAGTCTTGGCAGCACAAGGCCTACAGCCTTCGTGCTGGGCACCACCACCGTCTGTTCCGAAAGCGCCCGGTGGATTTCGGCGGCCAGTCGTTGGGCGAGCCGCGGCGCGAGCTTGTCGAGGAAGGCCAAAAGCCGCCTCTCGCTCACAGCAGACAGCGCCGCAGGCGTCGGATATTTCTGCAGCAAGGCGCATACCGCGGGGTGATCGAGCTTAGGCCCCAGCACGCGCTCCAGGGCTGGATGGATCTGTGTCAGCAGCCCGCGGATGCGGTTTCACTCAGGTGATTTGCCCGGCCAGGTCATCATCAAACCCGCACAAGAGAGTCAATTCCGCCAGGGCCTCATCGGTCTTAGGCAACGCCCGCAAGGCATGCGGCATGGAGCGCGCGGCCTCGGCGATAATGGCCGCATCCCGGGCATCGGTCTTGGCCTCACCGGCATGGAGATCGGCGATGCGGCGCATGGCCAATCCCGGCAAATAGGCGACCTCAAGGCCTTCTGCGCGCGCTACCGTGACCGGCAGGGCGCCTATCGTGGCGGGCTGATCGACAACGAGCAAGAGCGTGCCGTGTATGGAGAGTCCGGCGATCAGCGTTCGCAGCTTCTCTTCATCATTTGGCAACGCCTTATCCAGCAACCGCTTGCCCGATCGATCCAGGGCTACGGCATGGTGCGACCCCTTTCCCACATCCACGCCGATAAAGATACCTACACTGTCAGGGCCTTCATGGTCTGTCATACCCACCTCCCGTATCGCGATGGTGCCTACGGCCAATGACCATGGCAGAAAGTCTCGGCATCCACGTTACAGGCGGCCTTGAGATACACTGGGCCGAGCCCCTATCAGCGATGACTTACTGCCTGCCCGAGCCCTCCGACAACACCCCCCGGATCATGGTTGACTGGGGGTAGCAATCATGCCGGGCCGGACTGGCCGTACCTCTATTGTAGAGGCGGGAACATAGTAACGGGGTCGCCGCGGGCGCAGGACTGTCGCAAAAGGATAAGGCGGGTTGGCTAGGGTATGTGCGAAGCGCTGGGTTTTTTGGTGGAGCCAGGCGGGATCGAACCGCCGACCTCCTGCATGCCATGCAGGCGCTCTCCCAGCTGAGCTATGGCCCCTTAGCGCGCCGCTACTCTAAGGCCTCGTTTCCGGAAAAGCAAGCGCGATTGCGGATTTGAGGCGCAGCACGCAGCGTTCGCGTCCCAGCAGGGCGCAGGTGATATCGATCGGGGGCGACACCGCAGTGCCGGTCACCGCGATCCGGATTGGTTGCGCGAGCTTGCCGAAGGTAAGCCCATGGGTTGTGGCCGCCGTCTCGACGGCGGCGTGAATGGCCTCGCGGGTCCAGGCTGGCGCTGTGGCAAAGGCCTCGGCGAGCGCCGCCAGCGCCGGACGCGGGGTACTGGCGATGATGGCCTGATTTTTGGGGTCGTCGATCACCGTCTCAGGCTTATAGAAGATGTGCGCCTGTTCGGCCATCTCGACTAAGGTCTTGGCGCGTTCCTGAAGGGCTGTGACCACCTCTACGAGTGCCGGACCGGCGGTAAGATCCGCGCCGCGCGCGGCCAGAAAAGGCGCCAGGCGCTTGGCAATATCCGCAGCCGGCAGGGTCTTTATATAGTGCTGATTGAGCCACAGGAGCTTTTTGGGATTGATGGCCGCCGCCGCCGCATGCACGTCCTTGATATCAAAAAGTGCCGTCATCTCGGCGCGCGTGAAGATCTCCTGGTCGCCATGGGCCCAGCCCAGGCGCACCAGATAGTTGATGAGCGCCTCCGGCAGATAGCCCTCATCGCGGTACTGCATGACGCTGACCGCCCCGTGGCGCTTGGACAGCCGCGCACCGTCCTCGCCGAGGATCATGGGGATATGGGCGTAGGCCGGCGGCGTGGCATCGAGCGCGCGCAGCATGTTGATCTGCCGGGGGGTATTGTTCAGGTGGTCGTCGCCGCGGATCACATGTGTGATGCCCATGTCCATGTCGTCTACGACCACCGTGAAGTTGTAGGTGGGCGTGCCGTCGCCGCGGGCGATGACGAGGTCGTCTAGCTCGTCGTTACGAAAGACCACCCGGCCCTTGACGGCGTCGTCTACTACGACCGTGCCTTCGAGCGGGTTTTTGAAGCGCACGACGGCCTGAGGCGATGGCCCATGACCGGCGTCCCGGCACCTGCGGTCGTAGCGCGGCTTTTCCTTGCGTGCGATCTGGGCCGCGCGCCGCTCCTCGAGCTCGGCCTTGGTGCAGGTACAGTAGTAGGCATGGCCCTGGGCGATGAATTCGGACAGGACCTCGCGATACCGGTCGAAGCGCGCTGTTTGGTAGAATGGCCCCTCGTCATAGTCAAGACCCAGAAACGCCATGCCCTCAAGGATCGCGTCGACCGATTCTGGCGTCGAGCGCTCGAGATCGGTGTCTTCGATGCGCAGGATAAAGCGCCCCTGATGCTTGCGGGCGAAGAGCCAGGAGTAGAGGGCGGTGCGCGCCCCGCCGATATGGAGGTAGCCTGTGGGGCTTGGGGCAAAGCGTGTGCGTATCGTCATAGTGGGGGGCTATGGTACTGAAAACCGCGAATGAATTCACGGGCGTTTTGGACCCGGAGGTGTTCGCGGCGCTCTCCGCCGGGGCCTGCCTCATCACCGCCAACAACCGTTTGGCCCGCCATATCCGCCTCGCCTATGCCCAGAGGCAGTCCGCCGCCGGACACCGGGCCTGGGAGGCGCCGGATGTCCTCCCCTGGCAGGCCTTCATCGCGCGGGCCTCTGAGGCGGCGCGCGCGCAGGGTGGTCTTCGGCCCGTGCTGAACCCCGCTCAGGAGCGCTGGCTGTGGTCCACGGCCGTGGCCGAACAGGCCCCGAACCTTCTCTGTCAGGACCGGTTGCTGGCCTTGCGCGCCGCCGAGGCCTGGCAGCTGCTCGCCGATTATGACCTGCCGTTGCCGGAGGCCTCGGGCGATCGCGAGAGTGAGATGTTCGTGGCCGTGGCGGGGGCCTTCAGGCGGCGCCTTGCGGCCCTGGGGCGCGACGATGCCGCGCACGAGGGCGCACGCGCCGCGACGGCCATTGCCAGCGGGCGGGTGAAGGTGGCACCCGAGGTGCTATGGGCGGGATTCGACCACATCACCCCGGTGCAGGAGGCGGTGCAGGCGGCGTGCCGGGCCTTGGGGGCGCGCAGTGTGACCGTGCCGCTTCCACACCGTGCAAGGCAGAGCGATGCGCGCGTGTTTGCGACATCCGCGGAGGAGGTGACGGCCGCGCTTCTATGGGCCCGCGAACGCATGAATGCCAATCCGCGCGGGCGGTATGCGCTGGTGGTGGCCGATCTTCCCTCATGGCGGCGGCCCATCCTGCGGCGGGCCCGCGAGATCCTGGCACCACGCGAGGCGCCGGGCGTGGTGCCCTGCTATGAGATCTCGCTCGGCGAGGCGTTGACCCAGGCGCCCGTGGTGGCAAGCGCATTGCGCATCTGGCATCTGGCGCAAGGCGACGTGACGGCAGCCGATGCCGCGTCGCTGATCCAGTCTCCGTTTATCGCAGGCGCGGAGACGGAACGCGCATCACGCGCCTCGCGTGCTTATGATGTGCTGGAAGGCGCGGCGCGGGTTGGTCTTGCGGGGATCGTGCGCGGTCTGCGCGGTGGCGGAACGCCGATAGCGCAGGCGGCATTTGCGCGTCTTGCGGGCATCACGCGCCGGTGGCCCAAGCGCAATCCGGCGAGTGCCTGGATGGGACTTTTCATGAATGCCCTCGAGGCCTTGGGTTGGCCGGGCGCGGCCGAGCCTGAAGACTATCAGGCGATCAGCGCGGTCCACGAGGTCCTGGAATCCTGCGCGACCCTGGATGCCGTGGCTGATGGGCTCTCTTATGCGCAGGTGCTTGCCTTCGTGGCGGGCTCCCTTGCCGACCGCGTCTTTCAGGCACGCGGAGGGGATGCCCCGCTCAAGATCCTGGGGCCGCTCGAGGCGGTGGGCCTGGAATTTGACGGCCTTTGGATGATGAATCTCCATGATCGGGTGTGGCCCGCGGTACGTCCGCCGCACCCGTTTTTGCCGCTTGCCTTTCAGCGCGCGCATCGCTTGCCCCATGCGCTCATAGAAGACGAGATCGCGTACGCTCGCAGCCTTGCGGCGCATCTGCGGGATGCCGCGCCCGAGACCATACTGAGCTGCGCGGCACATGACGCCTCGGGCCCCCTGCGTCCCAGCCGGATCATCACGGAGCATGGCGCCCAGGAAACCGCAAGGCCTGTCTTTATGGACCGCGCGGGGCGCGCGTTTGCGGCGCGCCTGCCGCTCGAGCCCTACCCTGCGATCGCGGCGCCCTTGGGTGCGGCGGCCGGCGCCGGGCCGTTTGGGGCCGGGATGCTTGCGGCGCAGGCCGCGTGTCCGTTTCGGGCGTGGGCGCAATACCGGTTGCGCGCGAACCCCTTGGATAGGCCAATCTCTGGGCTTTCGCCCGCGGTGCGCGGCCTCATAGTCCATAAAATGCTGGAGACCTGGTTTGCGGAATTTCCACGCCCCGGGGCGTGGATGGCGCTCGCAGACGACGCCCGCGCGCGACGCATCTCGGACGTCGTGGGGGCCGCGCAGGCGGCAGCGGCGGATGACTATGCGAATTTCCCCAAGGCGTTCATGGCCCTTGAGGCACGGCGCATGGAGCGCCTGCTCGCGGAGTTTCTTGCGCGCGAGGAGACGCGCCCGGACTTTGTGGTTGTCGACCGCGAGAAGGAGGTATCGCTGCGCTGCGGGCCGCTTATGGTGCGCGGGCGGATCGACCGCATCGACGCGGTCGGCGGGCGCCTTGTGCTGATCGATTACAAGACCGGCAAGATGCCCAACGTGGATTGGACAGTGGACCGCCCCGAGTACCCGCAACTTTTGTTTTATGCCGCCGCCGAGGGCGCAGGGGTGGCTGGCATCAGCTATGCGGGGCTCTCGGCCCGTGGCGGCTACAAGGGTTGGGTGCGCGACGCCGATCTCGTGCCGGGCGCGACCGTGGTGGGGGAGTGGGAGACAGTAACAGGGGCATGGCCGCCGCTTTTGGCGCGGCTTGCGAGCGATTTCGCAAGCGGTTCGGCGGCCGTCGACCCGCTGGAACACGCGTGCGACTATTGCGGGCGCGAGGCCTTCTGCCGGATTGATGAGGGCGGCCATGACGAGTGATGCCCTCGTGCGGCGCGCGGCCTGCGATCCGGCACGCTCGTTCGTGGTGCAGGCCCCGGCGGGATCCGGCAAGACGGCGCTTTTGGTGCAACGTTATCTTGCCCTGCTGGCACAGGTCGAGGCCCCCGAGGAGATCCTGGCACTCACCTATACACGCAAGGCCGCCGAGGAGATGCGTACGCGGGTGTTGGCGGCATTGGCCAGCGATTGTGCGGGGCCTTATGACAGCGACTATGAGAAGGGGCTCGCCTCGGCGGCGCAGGCCGCCGCGCGCCGTGCCGAGGAGCGCGGATGGCTTTTGACCGATTGTCCCACGCGGCTGCGTATTCAGACCTTCGATGCCTTCTGCGCGCAGGTCGTCAACCAGTGGCCGGCGGCGGCCGGTGTGGGTGTCGCCCTCGAGGTCACCGAAGATCCGGATGCCCTCTATGCCGAGGCCGGGCTCGCCACCTTTGAGGGACTCGGACAGGATGATGTCGTGGGGCAGGCGCTTGCGGACCTCTTGCCGGCGCTTGCCAACGATGTTGATCGCTTCATTGGCCTCGTAAGTCAGCTCCTCGGCCGCCGTGAACAGTGGCTGTCCCTGGTCCTGGAGACCGGATCCGTGGGCCCGCAAGAGGCCCGCGCGCGCCTCGAAGGGGTCTTGGCGAACCTGGCGCAAGAGACGATGGCACGGATACATGCCCTGTTTCCGGACGAGGCCCTGGGGCCGGCCTGCACCTATCTCGCCGCGATCACGGGGGAGGCCGACTGGCAGCCGGAACGCTTGCGGGGAGATGATCGGGGGACCATAGGCCGCTGGCAGCGCCTGGCTGAATATTTTTTGACGGCAGGCGGGGGGCTGCGCAAGCAGCTCAAGGACTGGCCCAAGGACTTGGGATCGACGCGCGCGTTCATGGCCCAGTTTGGCGACCCGGAGGGGCTTGCCGAGGCGCTGGTGGAGCTCATGGCGTGGGGGACATGCGCCTACGATGAGGGTCAGTGGCGGCGGCTGTCGGCCTTGCTGCATATCCTGCCGGCGGCCGCAGCGCAGCTTCAGATCGTGTTCGCTCGCCATGGTCAGTGGGATTTCACCGAGGCCGCCCTGCGCGCCTTGCAGGCCTTAGGCGCGGGGGGCGAGCCCACCGCCGGGGCGTTGCGCATGGATCGGCGCCTTCAGCACATTCTGGTCGATGAGTTTCAGGACACATCGCTGCTCCAGTACCGGCTGCTGCAATGCCTGACGAATGAATGGGTGCCCGGGGAGCCACGCAGCCTCTTTATCGTCGGCGACCCGATGCAGTCGATCTATGGGTTCCGCAAGGCCGAGGTGGGGCTTTTTATCAAGATCGCCACAGAAGGGCTCGGGTCGTGGCCATTGGAGTCCGTGACGCTTTGCACGAACTTCCGATCGCGCGAAGGGCTTGTCGCTTGGGTTAATGGCGCGTTCACGCGGCTTTTGCCCCGGCAGTTTCTCGCCACCGAGGGCGCGGTCCCCTATGTGTCTGCCGTGGCCGCTTCCGGGGCGGGGGGCGGCGTGCGGGTCCATGGGCTCGTCGATGCCGGCTTGCCGGCCGAGGCGCGCTATGTCGCACGGCTTGCAGGCGAGATCCGCGCCGCCCGTCCACACGCCGGGATCGCCATTTTGGTGCGCTCGCGCTCGCATGGCCACGCCATCGCGGCAGCGCTCGCCGCGGACGGCATGCGCTTTATCGGCGAGGAGCTCTACAGCCTTAAGGCCGAGCCCGTGATTCGCGATCTGCTGGCGCTTACCGAGACCCTCCTGTTCCCGGCCGCGCGCTTAAGTGCCCTGAGCCTGTTGCGGGCCCCGTGGTGCGGGCTCGATCTGGCCGATCTCACTGCGCTGTGCGAACACGACACGCGCGCGCTCGTCGATATCCTGAGCGATGGGGCGCGGCTTTCGGGCGTGAGCGCCGAGGGGCGCATGCGCGTACTGAGGTTACGCGATGTCTTGCAGGAGGCGGAACGGCGCCGCGGGCGCGCCGGCCTTGCGGGACGCGTGGAGGAGGCATGGCTTGCGCTCGATGGGCCGCGGGCGCTTGCCTCACAGACGGATCTTGATGAGGCCATGATCTTTTTTGAGGCCCTGGACGGGCTTGAAGAGGCGGGTGGGGTCGATATCTGGCGGCTGCGTAATCATCTGGCGGCGCTGTACGCCCCCCCCGATGCCCAGGCCTCCGGCCTGCATATCCTGACCATTCATAAGGCCAAGGGGCTGGAATTTGATGTCGTGATCTGTCCGGGGCTTGGGCGCAAGACACGCAGCGACGATCGTCCCCTGCTGCTTGCGCTCGAGATTGAGGGCGCGCGAGGGCCCGACCTGCTGCTCGCACCCCTCAAGGCGCATGATGACGAGAAGGACCGCCTCTATGACGCCCTGTGGAGTGTTGCGGCCCGGCGCCGCGAACACGAGGTCAGGCGGCTCCTGTATGTGGCCTGCACGCGGGCCCGCGACGACCTGCATCTCGTGGGGCATGCAATGGCCAAGGACGATGGGACCTTGAAGCCGTCGGGCCTTTTGGCCGTGCTGTGGCCGGTGATCGGCGAGGCCTTCACGCAATCACTCATAAATCCCGATGGGATCGCGGCCAGGGCGCCAGGGCCCTCTTCGGGCATGCGCCGGATCGCGCGCGAGGCCATAACCTCGGCCGCGCCGGCCGAGACGAGGGTGTGCGCGCCCGCCAGCGTGCCCCCGCCCCTGGCCTACGATTGGGCGGGCAGCCGGATCCGGCGCATCGGCATCGTTGTGCATGCCCTGCTGGCCGAGTTATCCGATGCGGCGCTGCCCGCGGGCGCCGTGCTACCGGATGCCCTGATCGCGCGCGCGGGGAGGCTGCTCGACGGCCAGGGGTTCGCGGGGGCCGACTGGCATTCGGCGCGGGAGGCGGTATTGACCGCGCTCGCGCGTACCTTGCGGGATGCCGATGGGCGCTGGATCCTCACGGCTCACGCAGAGGCCCGCAACGAGTATGCGTTGAGCGCCTTCGAAGGGGTTGACGTCGTGACCGCGCGGGTCGATCGGACCTTTATCGACGATAAGGGTGTGCGCTGGATCATCGACTACAAGACCAGCGAGCACCAAGGCGCGGACCGCGAGGTCTTTCTCGATCGCGAGTGCGAGCGTTACGGCGAGCAGCTTGCACGTTACGCGCGGTTGTTTCAGGAGCTCGACGGGCGGCCCGTTGAGCTCGCGCTCTATTTTCCGATGTTGTCGGCGTTTCGGCATTGGCGCCATGGGGCCCAAGACAGTCCACACAGCGGGCCGTGAGGGGTGTTAAGACGGCCGTTCAGAGGCGCCGGAGATAGAGGAGGAAGGCCTTCTCGAACGTCGATTTGACAGAAATCAGGCGCCGTGACCTACGCGGGAAGAGGTTATGAAACGGCGGCCGCCCGTCTTCGGAGCGGTGCATCCAAAGGGCGTCATCGGCCATATCTAAAATGCACGAAAGCTCGTGGCGGTAGCGATGGGAAGGGGACGCACCGCCCAGGATCTGGCGCAGGTTGGCGGCGGCAGCCTTAGCCCGCAGCTTTGCCATATGGGCCTGATGAGGGACCCATGGCGGCGAGGCCTCGTGGCCTGCGCAGTCGCCGGCGGCCAGCACCCGGGTAAGGCCCGGGACCTGGCCATAGCGGTCGACGGCAATGTGGCCACCGGGCGTGCGCGGGAGCGCGGCCGTGCTCGCATAGAGGGGTCCGGTCATGGGGGGCGAGTAGAGGATGGCGTCGGCCCGCCGGAAATGCCCATCATGATCGGTCATGCCGCCGGCGACAAAGGTCGCGGGCCCGTAGCCGTCATCCATGATGATGCCGCGCTCCACGAGCCGGTCTGTCAACGCGCCTTTTTCACCGACTGCGCGATGGGGCGAGAAGAAGTGGATCTCGAAGTTCTGCCGCACGCCACGTCGGCGCAAGGCGAAATCCAGCAGGCAGGCGCATTCGTAGAGCGGACCGGTGCGTCCGGCCACGAAATCATCATCCTTGTTGATGGCAAAGCCTATGTAGATGACGCCTTCGGTCAGGCTATCTAGGTGGGTCGCGAAACGCACCATATCGTCGGGGCCATAGCAGGGCGAGTAGGTGAACTCACGCGTCCCCGGGATCGCGTCTTTGCGAAATGTAGGTCCGGTCCCGAGAAACAGGGCATCATTGGCATAGGAGATATTTTGAGCCGTCACCACCGTGCGCCCGCCATCTGTGATGTTGGCGATCCGGTCTTCCAGGAAACGGATCCCGCGGCGGCGCAAGAAGGGCCGGATATCGACCACGATGTCCCGGGGCGTGCGTGCGCCGATCAGAAATTCCGGTATCGCGGGGAAATACACGAATTCGTGTGGCCCTATGAGGGTGATGTCGAGGCATGAACGGATGCGCCGCACGGGTCCCGGGAGTGGAAGAAAGGGCGGGTCCTCGAGGAGGTAGATAAGAAAGAAGAGCGATGCAAAGCCGCTGCCGGCGATGGTGATGCGCGATGGAACTCGGGCGGATGGGCGCACAGGACACCCCCTTTGGCCAGGATTGTCTATTTCACACAGTCTGCAGCCGTCCTACCGGGCGCCTTGACCCCGAAGCGATTACGGGGTTATTTTCTGGCCCGGCCGCATCGTGGTTCGAATCGCGGCCCATCCCCTGATAGCACCGCCCGCCTTCGTACTCATGGCGTAGCGTAGCATAGCGCCGCGCCGTTGCAAGCAGATTCAACCTCGGACGTCGGAGGCGTGCCCGCAAACCCGTGACGAGGGCGCGGCTGTTGCGGGCCCATAACGGGTCCTTGCGGGCCGCGTTCATAAAGCGCGGCCCTGGCGCCCAGCCGTCACACGTCTTTAAGCCGCGCGGCCGTCTCATCGGGCGGCAGGGGCCGGCTGAACAGATACCCCTGGTACCGGTCACAGCCGTGGTCGCGCAGAAAATGATGCTGCTCCTTAGTCTCTACGCCCTCGGCGGTGATTGTCATATGGAGGCTGTGCCCCAAGGCGACGATCGCCGTTACGACCGCGGCATCGTTGGCGTCGCTCGCGATATCCCGCACGAATGACTGGTCGATTTTCATGGTATTGATAGGCAGGCGTTTTAGATAACTCAAGCTTGAGTATCCCGTGCCAAAATCATCGAGCGCGATCTGGACTCCCGTGGCGCGCAGTGCGTCCAGTGCCGCTATGGCGGTATCGAAATTCCCGATGACCATGCTCTCGGTGATCTCCAGGACAAGGGCGGACGGATCGACGCCGTATTCATCCAGAGTCCGGGTAACCGTTGCCGCAAGCTCGGCCTCGCGAAACTGGCGGGCGGAGAGATTGACTGCAATCGGCGGGGCGTTTAGGCCGGCATCCGACCACATCCGCCATTGTGCGCAGGCGGCGGCGAGTACCCAGTTTCCTATTGGCACGATAAGCCCCGTTTCTTCCGCCAGGCCTATAAAGTGGGAGGGCGCAAGCAGGCCATGAACGGGATGCTGCCAGCGCACCAAGGCCTCGAGGCCCACGATGGTCTCGGACGCGAAATCGACGACCGGCTGATAATGGAGCCGGAACTCGTCTCGCTTCAGGGCCTGATGCAGGTCCGTGCCAAGCGACTGCCTCGCCGCCACCTCCCGGTTCATGTCAGGCCGGAAAAACAGTCGGACGTTGCCGCCTGCATCCTTGGCCCGGTACATGGCGATGTCGCAGTTTTTCATGAGCGTGTCGCGATCCTCGCCATCGTCCGGGTAGATCGTGATACCGACGCTTGCGCCGACATAGAGCATGCGGCCTTCGATGTCATAGGGCGCGGCAAGGCGCGCCAGGAGCTTTTGCGTGACCTTATCGGCTGTGGCGATGCTGGCCAGGCCCGGGAGGATGACGACGAACTCATCTCCCCCCTGGCGCGCTACGGTATCCGTGGCCCGCAGGCTTGCCACCAGCCTTTGCGCCACGGCCTTTAGCATCAGGTCCCCGATGGCATGACCGAGGGAATCGTTGATGGTTTTAAATCCGTCTAGATCCAGAAAGAGCAGTGCCACGCGCGTCTGGGTGCGGCGGCCCTGGACGATTGCCTGATCGAGCCGGTCCGCCAAAAGCAGGCGGTTGGGCAGCCCCGTCAAGGCGTCGTGGGTCGCGAGCTCCTGAATCCGCCGGGCGGTCTCCTTCTCCTCTGTGATGTCCCGGATCACGGCAATAAAGAGAGACGAGGCCTCGACGGGGATCTCGCTCACCTTGATGACAAGGGGGAACGATTCGCCGTTACGGCGCACGCCGACAAGCTCGCGGGATGTGCCCAGGATCGATGCCTGACGGGTCTTTTGATAGCGTTTGAGATACCCGTCGTGCTCGCTGCGATAGGGCTCCGGCATGAGGCGATTGACGTTCGTGCCGACCATTTCGCGGGCCTCATACCCGAAAATCTTTTCGGCCGCATCATTAAATATCTCAACGATGCCGCTTTCATTGATCACGACCACGCCGTCTGCCACATGCGTCAGGAGCGCCCGCAGGCGGGATTCGCTTGCGCCAAGCCTCGCATTGGCCGTGCGCGTTGCCTCCTCGGCCTCTGTGCGTCGGCGCAATAGCGGCAGGATCAGCCAGCGCGTCAGCAGCATGCCGGCCAGGAGCAGGGCGAGCAAAAGCCAGCCGACGCGCCAAAGGCGTGCGGTGGTCCTGGCAAAAAGCTCCGATCGCCGGATCTTTAGCACCATGCCAAGTCCGGTGTCGCCTACTGGGGCATAGGCCGCAACGACCCGGTGCCCCCTATAGTCCGCCGTGGAGATGACGCCGGTCTGTCCTGCCAGGGCGAAGTGCATGGGCAACGGCCGGTGTTTTCGCCATTGCGAGACCATCCCGATATCCGTGCGCGGGTGGAGGGTGTCCGGGAGGCAGCGCATCCGGGTCGCGCCCAAGGGGGCGCAGACCGCAAGGTCGGCGGTGCGTCCCAGGGCCTTGACGACCGGGACGATGCGGTCCAGGAATGACAGCGGCTCCTGGGTGGCCACATAGCCCAGGCGCCGCCCGTGGTCATCGACCGGGGTCAGCACCTGGAGCTGCGGGTGGCGCTGCCAGGTGATGAGCGTCTCTTCCCTGGCCTTGATACCGACGGCAACGTCCGGCGCTATCATCGACCCGGCACGCACCACTGCCCGGCCGTTGCGATTGACGAACGCCACCGCCGAGAACCCCATCGGCAGGAACGAGCGCGCGATTTTGCGCAATCGGGTCCGCGCCAGACGCACTCCGTGCCGCCCCTCGAGGGCCTTGAGATTGAGCGCGACGAACGGGCGCGTCGCCACCGTGACGCTTTGCAGGACCTCGCGCCGGATCTCTTGGCGAAAATCGCGCGCACGCGCTTGCAGTTCGACATTCAGGTTTGCTGTAAGGATCGACTCCGCCTCGCGACGCATCACGAGGTAGGTAGAGGCGCTGGCGGCAACCGTCAAAACCGCAAGCATGATCATGATCATGATGTGGATACGGGAATCGGCTCCGCCCATCCGAGGGGTCATAAAGATATGTCAGGGCCTTCCGATACTGTTTTCCATGGGCTTTGCCCCAATCGCCACTTCATTACCACCCCGGCGGTCGAGGGTTGGGGCGGGCATACCCCGGTCGCGAGGGCGTGACCGCTTGACGCAAGACCCGGGATCAGGGTGCGGCCTGAAACACCCGGGCATTCCGAGACCTCAACAACCCATGCCTCATCGTGCGGTTTTCGCATCGGGAGATGCCTTTAATCTCATGATCATGGACTCAATAAAGCATAAGGCGATATCGAAAATCGTCAAATCATTATGGCACACGGCGCGCCGACATTCCATGCGCGATACGCCGCGTGCGGCGGTGTCCGATTGCCGTAAGGAATGTCCGGAGCCGGTCGGAAAAGTCGGATGGCACAGGAAAGGCCCGCAGAATGGGGCGGGCGGGCCGTGCGCATGGGCGTTGGGCGCAAGGGCCGGACGATGCGCGACGCGATGGATAGGCATATCAGGTCCGTGGGCGGATGTCTGTTAATGGCATGAAGGCCCGGGCCACCGCAGGTGGCGTCCGGATGCGTCCAGCCTCGTCTGACCCTGATAACGCGGGGTTGGCGCGAAGGGCCGGAGACCGCGGGCGGCCGGCCGCGATCGCTAGGTCGCGGACAGGCCCTTGGGTTTCGTGGACGGTGGCGAAGGGGCGAGGATGGCACGGGTGGCCGAATGCCCGGGGCGGATGGACTTACCGAGGCGTGCGTGCATTACCGGGGCAGCGGGCAGGTCCGCCTGGGGCGGCATTTTCCAGGGCCATGTCGCGGCCGTTGCTCGCGATGACATGAAAGTGCCGGTAGCGTCCCCATCGGGCCTCATGCCTGACGGATCCGACGATAACGACTCGATGGTATCGTATCAGGCGCATCAGGGCCTTGCCTGTGATCAGGCGATGTGCCTTGGGGTAATGGCGTATGCCGTAATAGAGATCCCCCTGGCGCGGGTCAAGGACGTAGATCGGCCGATGGAGATAGAAGTCCAGGGAGGAGAGGTCCTCATAGTGGTGCGCGACGAAGACGTAGGTATGGGGCGTGAGATGAGGCGCCAGGGCCCTCGCCAGGTCTTTGGAGGCGTAATGATTGGGGTGCGCGAACAGAAAGGACAGATAAAGGGCGACGAAGGCCGCAAGCGATCCCAGGGCCGCGTGGATCAGTATGCGCGGGGCGCGCGAGCGCAGAGCGGTGACAAAAAAGCCGAGATAGGCGAGCGCCCCGGCCGCGATATAGGGGCGCATGGCGGCGTGCGGGATGTCGAATGCCGCGAGCCCTGCGACGGCGCACAGGAGGGCAAACGACGCCAAAAGCCATCTCGGGGTTTGCCCCGCGAGGTCCGGCAGGGCGCGGCCCAGGAACAGCGCGAGCGCCGGCAGCGCCGGCAGCATATAGTAAGCCGATGTGGTCGTCGAAAACGTGAAGAAGACGAGGTAGGCGCCGGCCCATAGGAGCAGGAAGCGGTCCAGGCGATCGTAAGGGCGCCTTTTTGCGAGGGCCGCGAGCAGAAAGGGTGTCCATGGGAATATACCGAGCAGCAAATGCTCGAAATTGTAGTAGATCGGCGGCCGCCTATAGTCCATCGGCTTTAGGGTCCCGAGATAGCGTCCAAATTGTTCCTGAATGATGTAGCGATCGAAAAATCCCGGGACATGGATCGCCATCCAGATGTGCCAGGGCAGGGCAATCACAAAAAAGACCCCCCACGCGGCCAGAAACGGCCGCCAGCGGATCGTCTGGCGTTCGATAGCCAGGAAGATGATGACGATAAGTCCAGGCAGGGCAATACCGAGGAGGCCCTTGGTCAGGCAGGCAAACGCGCTTGCCGCAGCCGCAAGTATGAGGCGCCACGGGTCTTCGGGGCGCTCGATGTAGGCATAGAACGCAAGCAGCGTGATGGTATGAAAAAACGTGAACGTCATGTCGAACATCGCCAATTGCGACATCATGTAAAAGCCGACCGACGTAAACAAGATCGCCACCGGCCATATCGGCTCGCGAAGCCTGGTCTTGGCAAAGCGCATCATGACAAGCAGGGTCCCGAGGGCCGCGAGCGCCGAGGGCAGGCGCGCTGCGAATTTGCCTACGCCAAAGACCTTGTATGACAGCATGATGAGCCAGTAGAAGACCGGCGGTTTCTCAAGGTAGGGCATGCCATCGAGGCGCGGTATGAGCGGGTTGTGCGCCAGCATTTCACGCGCGGCCTCGGCATAGAGGCCCTCGTTGAGATTAAAGAGCGGCCGCAACGCGAGCGGCACGAAGGTCAGGACCGCTATGGCGAGAATGAGGATACGGCCGATGGAGCGGCGTACGGTGACAGCTGACATGTGGAGGAATGTTACCAAACCGTGGCGCGCTTGTCAGGAGCCGGTGGGCAAAGATACCGGCCGCATAAGAGGCGGCGCGTGCCCGATGGGTATTGACGCATCGTGGTCCGAATGAAATATGTAAAAATAATTTTTGGCAGGCATGAGGAAACGCGCCATGCGTCGCGTGATAAAGGAGCGCCGTATGATTGCGGGGCCGCGATGTGTCGATAGCGGCGGCATGGGGCCGGTATCGCGGCCTGCGCCGACCGGGGTCCGGGAAGCCATTGCGCACGAACCCCTGCATCCGGCCCTATCCGGCAAGGCCGGGGCGACGGTGTGTCGCCCCGGCACGAGCGGTTCTTACCGATGACCCGCGACCGCGCGCAATCCGGCGGGTGCCGATCGGGGCGTGTGCCCGCCCTATCCGCTAGGGATGCGGGGATGCGCGGCGGCGCGGTATCACGCGCCTGTCGTGAGGCGCGCGGCCAGCCGCGCGACATGCTCGCCCTGAAAGCGCGCGATGGCGAGTTCATTGGCGCTGGGCTGGCGGCTGCCATCGCCGCCGGCAAGGGTGCCGGCGCCATAGGGGCTGCCGCCTGTCACCTCATCTGTGCGCGTCAGGCCAGTGCAGGAGAACGGGACACCCACAATGATCATGCCATGATGAAGCAGGGTGGTATGAAAGGAGGTAATCGTCGTTTCCTGGCCGCCGTGCTGCGTGCCGGTGCTGACAAACACGCTCCCGATCTTGCCGATCAGCTTGCCGGCGCTCCACAAAGGACCCGTGCGGTCGAGAAATTGGCGCATTTGTGCGCACATGCTGCCAAAGCGCGTGGGTGTCCCGAACACGATGGCGTCATAGTGCTCGAGATCGCCGGGCTCGGCGATGGGCGCGGCCTGATTGGTCTTGGCGTGCATGGCCGCCAGGGTCTCGGCCGGCAAGAGCTCCGGCACGCGCTTGATGTCGACGGTGGTGTGGGCGACGGCGCGTGCCCCTTCGGCGACGGCTGAGGCCATGTGCTCGACGTGTCCCCAGGTGCTGTAGTACAAGACCAGAATGCGGCTCATATGACCCTCCTTGTGAAAAACGCGTTATGATGGCGGGTATATAACCGTACTTAGTTATCTTTGTGAAGTAGGTATTTAAAAGTAACTATGGACACACCCTCATCATGTCCGGTCGATGCCGTCCTCAAGCTCCTGGCGGGGCCGTGGACGACGCACGTCCTCTGGACGCTTCAGACGCGGGGTGCGCTGCGCTTCGGGGTCTTAAAGCGCGCCATTCCCGGGATCTCGAGCCGGCTCCTGACCGAGCGGCTGCGGCGGCTCGCGGGCGCGGGGTTCGTGGACCGCGAGGTGGTGCCGAGCGTCCCCCCGCAGGTCACGTACCGCCTGACCGAGCGGGGCCGGCGGCTCGGCGGGGTGCTGGCACAGCTTCAGCCCCTCGTCAGCGAATGGGAGGCGCAGCCGGCCCGCGCGATCGAGGCGGGCGAGAGGCGGGCATGACGGCCTGGGACGCGCGGGGCCGGAAGGCGGCATGCCCATGGACGCCATGAGCACGGTGGCTGCCGGAATTCTGGGTGTTGTCGCAGGCGGCGCCGTGGGCGCGTGGTTGTGGGGCCGGGAGCGGGCCCGCGCGGCGCGCCTCGCCCGCACCCTCCACGACCTCGAGGAGGCATCGCGCGCGCGCGACGGCGAGCTCGAGCGCACGCGCGCGGCGCTGGCGGCACTCCAGATCGAGCATGTGAAGCAGACTGAGCGCGCCCGTTACGAGGAACAGGTCCATGGCGCGCGCCTTGAGGCGCTGCGCGACGCGCAAAACGCCGCCGGAGAGGTGTTCAAGGGTCTGTCACAGGAGGCCCTGCAGCACAACAATCAGCTGTTTTTGAGTCTTGCCCAGGAGCGACTGGGCGCGCTCACGCAGGGCGCGAGCGCCGATCTTAAGGCCCGCGAGCAGGCGATTGCGCATCTCGTGGGACCGGTGGTGGAGCGCCTCAATCGCGTCGACGCGCTCTTGGCGCAGCTCGAGATCAAGCGCGAGAGCGCCTACCAGTCGCTTACCGATCAGGTCAAGGCCTTGATCGAGGGTCACCTCCCGAGACTCCATCGTGAGACCGCAAACCTCGTGAAGGCGTTACGCGAGCCGGCGGCGCGCGGTCGGTGGGGCGAATTGCAGCTCAAGCGTGTCGTGGAGATGGCCGGCATGCTCGATCATTGCGACTTCATAGAGCAGGTGCACACGACCGGCGACGAGGGGCGTGTCCTGCGTCCCGATCTGGTGGTGAAATTGCCCGGCGGACGGCATGTGGTGGTCGATGCCAAGACCCCGGTTGACGCCTATCTGAGCGCCGTCGAGGCCGAAGACGAGGCGGTGCGCGCCGCGTCTCTTAAGCGTCACGCCGCACAGCTGCGCACGCATCTCAATCAGCTCGCCAAGAAATCCTATTGGGAACAGTTTCCGCGGGCCCCCGAGTTTGTCGTCATGTTCGTGCCGGGCGAGGTCTTTTTCAGCGCCGCCTTGCGCGAAGACCCGGCCCTGATCGAGACCGGCGTTGATCAGAAGGTGATCCCGGCTAGTCCCACCACCCTGATTGCGCTTTTGCGCGCCGTGTCCTACGGCTGGCAGCAAGACGCGATCGCGCGCAATGCCGAGGAGATCGCGGCGCTTGGCCGGGAACTCTATAAGCGCGTGGCGCTCCTTGGCCGCGGCTGGTCGGACACCGGGGCCAAGCTTGCCGCCGCCGTGCAGGCCTACAACAAGACGGTCGGCACCCTCGAGGCGCGGGTCTTGCCCCAGGCGCGGCGTTTCCGGGATCTGCGGGCCGCCGACGAAGACGAGATCCCGGTGCTTGATGCCCTGCCGGAAGAACCCCGCCCGCTGTCGGCGCCGGAGCTCGCCGGACCTTCGGCGCCGGATGAGTGAGAATAGGGCATAGGGGGTGACGTGGGGCATGGTGCGCGTGTACACTGAAAGCCCTTTTCATTTCCGCACACCGCGATTTCTCGTAGGACTTTCGTGTTATCCACCACAGAACTCACCATGCAGTTTGGGGCCGCGCCGCTTTTCGAGAATGTGACCGTCAAGTTTGGCGCGGGACACCGGTACGGGCTTATCGGCGCCAACGGTTGTGGCAAGTCCACGTTTCTTAAGATCCTCGGTCGTGATCTTGTGCCGACGTCGGGCGCGGTCGCGTGGGAGGCCGACAAGCGCATCGGCACGCTCCGTCAGGATCAGTTCGCGTTCGAATCGCATACCGTTCTCGATACCGTTATCATGGGCGACGCCGAGCTCTATCGCCTTAAGTCCGAACGCGAACGGCTCTACGGCCTGCCCTCGTTGAGCGAGGACGATGGGATGCGCGTCGCCGAATTGGAGGCGGAGTTCGCCGCCCGCGACGGCTACAGCGCGGAGTCGCGCGCCGCAGGGCTTCTGACCGGGCTTGGGGTGCCGGTGGCGCAGCATACTGGGCCCATGGGCGCCGTGGCGCCGGGCTTTAAGTTGCGCGTGTTGCTGGCGCAGGCCCTGTTTCCGGATCCCGATATCCTGCTGCTCGATGAACCGACCAACCATCTGGATATCCACACGATCCGCTGGCTCGAGGACCTGCTGGTCGCGCGCCGCAGCACCATGGTGATCATCTCTCACGACCGCCATTTCTTGAATCAGGTCTGCACCCATATCGCTGACTTAGACTACGGGGAGGTGCGCATCTTTCCCGGCAATTACGACGAATACATGACGGCCGCCACTGCCGTGCGCGAACGGCGGCTCGCTGACAATGCGCGCAAGAAGGCCCAGATCGCCGAGCTGCAGGCCTTTGTGAGCCGATTTTCGGCCAATGCCTCCAAGGCCCGCCAGGCCACATCGCGCGCACGCCAGATAGAGAAGATCGAGTTAGATGAGATCAAGCCATCGAGCCGGGTGAGCCCCTATATCCGGTTCGACATGGGCAAGAGGCTTTATCGGCAGGCCGTCGAGCTGCGCGCCATGGCGCAGGGCTATGACCGGCTCTTGTGGCAGGGCCTCGACCTGTACGTCGGGGCGGGTGCGCGCATCGGCATCATCGGCGCCAACGGGGCCGGTAAGACCACGCTTTTGCGAACGCTGGCGGGGGAACTGACGCCGCGCGCAGGTGAGATCCAGTGGGCCGAGGGCGCGCGCATCGGATATTGCGCGCAGGATCACGGCGAGGCCTTCGTCAAGGACCAGACCCTTCTCGAGTGGATGGGCCAGTGGGCGCAGGCAACCCATGATGAACAGGGGATTCGTGCGGTGCTCGGGCGCCTGTTATTCTCGCGCGAAGAAAGCGAGAAGTCAGTGCGTGTGCTGTCGGGCGGCGAGCGCGCCCGCATGATCTTCGGAAAGCTCATGCTGCTTGCCCCCAACGTCTTGATATTAGATGAGCCCACCAATCATCTCGACATGGAGTCGATCGAGGCATTGAACCTCGCGCTCGTCCACTATCCCGGCACCTTGATCTTTGCCAGCCATGACCGCGAGTTCGTGTCGTCCCTTGCGACCGAGATCCTGGAGCTCGATGGCGGGCAGGTGACGCTCTTTGGCGGCGGCTACGAGGATTATCTGAAGACCCGGGGAGTGGGGGTGGCGGGGCGCGCGGCGGCCTCGTGAGAAGAGGGGTGCGGCGCATCGGGATCGGCCAGCAGCGTAGGGAGATCCACCGCACGCAGCCCGCGCCCTTGCAGCTCCTTAAGGAGCCTTGGCAGGACCGTCTCCAGGACCGGCCGCCCCATGGGGTCGCGGGCGTTGTGGCCATCGTGCAACAATAAGACGGCGCCAGGCACAAGGCCGGGCGCGAGGCGCCGTGCGACGCGCGCAGGCGATGGATCCACGGTATCGAATCCGCGGCGCGACCAGGCAGCGTACCGCAGTGAGCGTTCGGCAAGCAGCGGGGCGAGCCAGGGGTTGCGAAACCCGGCCGGCGCGCGAAAGCAGCTTGGGGGCCGGCCGCTTAAGTCGGCAAGCAGGTGTTGGGTATCATCGATCTCGCGCGCCATCCGGCGCGATCCGAACAGCGCAAAGCGCAGGCTGTGGTGCCAGCTGTGGTTTTCGATGCTATGGCCGGCGCGGGCGACGGCGCGTATGAGCGTCGGCGCGGCGCGTGCGCGGGTGCCGATGCAAAAGAAGCTTGCCTTGGCATCATGCGCGGCGAGCAGCGCCAGGACGCGGGGGGTCAGGGTCTCATCCGGCCCGTCATCGAAGGTGAGCGCGACCTCAGATCGGGTGGTGGTGACGCGGGTGATGACCGATCCAAGCCATGGGCAGCGTGGGCACAGACAGGAGGCCGTCAGGGCGGCCTGAGTGGCGACCACGGCGCCTACCACCGGGGCGGCGGCGAGGGTGTGGGCGGCGGCACCCGCGGCCAGCAGGCCGTCTAGGGCACTAATACCCACAAACACATGCCGGGCGTCGAGACGCGGCATTATCCGGCCTTACGCGAACACAAGACAGGGCAGGGCGGCATCGGTGATAATGCGCGTGTCCGTGGGCGATCAGGGCCTGTGGGCCGCAAGGGGGAAAGTGTGAGAGATGACCGCAAGTCGGGTTACCGCCGTTTTTTGCCGATGAGGCCGCCGATATCTCCGAGACGCGTCAGAGGGGCACTTTCGGGATGAGACCCGGGCGGATAGGATGTGGACATAGGGCCGACGCTACACCGATTTGCGCGAACCGGCAAGAAACATGGGGCCCAGGGGCGACAGCGGCCGTGGCGGTGATCGCGCAAGACGGGTCGCGCCCGGACGGTTTGACCCGGACCTTTTGATCCTATGCGAATCTTTTATTACCCGGCTGCGCGGCGTGCCGAGCTCGAGCATCGGTCAGATATCCTGGGAGTGGTAGGCTATGGCCCGCAGACCGCGTGGCGGGGACACGCCCCCCATGTGGCCGTGCCCCTTAGGCCTGTGGGTCCGCCGATGGATGAGGTGATCACAGGGGGTACCGTGGTATCGGCGGTGCGCGACGGCGTGCATTATGCGCACGATGGCGAATGGCTGTTTGCGACAGTCGAGGTGGAGGCGGCCAGTGGAGGTATCGAGCGCGCCGCCGTCGATGCCTATGGGCGCATCCTGCGGCGTGCCGAAGACGAGGGTTATCGGTATCTCATCCGCGCGTGGCAATATTTTCCGGATATCCATGCCCCGGATGAGGGCCTCGAGCGTTACCGGCAGTTCAACCGCGGCCGCCACCAGGCCTTGGAGGGCTATCTCGCGCGCGGTGGTGTCCGTCCTGCGGCGACCTGTATCGGCACGCCCACCGGCGCGCTCACGCTGCATGTGCTCGCGCACCGCCGGCCCGGCATCGCCATCGAGAATCCGCGGCAGGTGTGCGCCTACCGCTATCCCGAGATCTACGGGCCGCGGCCACCGGATTTCGTGCGCGCCATGAAGGTGGCGGATGTGGGGCGCACGTGGCTCTGGATCTCAGGTACGGCGGCGATCGTCGGCCACGAGAGCCGGGCCCCCGGGGATCTGAAGGCACAGGCGCGCGAGACCCTCGCCAATCTCGATGCGCTGGTGGCGAGCGCCGGACTGGGCGATGGTCCGCAGGTCCTGGCCATGAAGGTGTACGTGCGCGGCCACGAGGGCCCGCTGCCATCTTGGCCGCAGCCGTGGGCGGGCGCGCCCACGCTGATCCTGGGCGGGGATATCTGTCGACCGGAGCTCGCCCTGGAGATCGAGGCGGTGATGGCTGACGGTGATATGGGCGCGGGGCATGAATGATCGATCACGGATGCCAGTCGGCACATCGCACGACCGGCGGTCGTGCGGGATGAGGGGGATGTTTGCGTCTCGGCGCGGTCCGTCATGGGGCGCATTGCGTCTTGGCGCCCTGGTCTTTTGGACGCTTGCGCTCGGATCGGGCGCGGCGCGGGCCGCACACTACCGTGGCGGGCTTGGGTTCGCGCTTTTCTTGGCGCCCGCCTATCCCGGGTCCGACAGCGAGCATCTGTTTGCCTACCCTTATCCCTATTGGGAGTACGAATCCCCCAGATGGCACCTGCACCATGACCATCTGCGTGCCCAATGGTCCCGCCATTCGCCCCTGAGCGTCGGTCTTGGGGCCAATGGTTCGCCGCCGGCGGCGGCCGGTACGCCGGATGCGCGCATCGGCATGCCAGGCCTCGATCCGACGTTTGCCCTGGGGCCCGATGTCATGGTTCGCCTCCCCTGGCGCCCGCGTGGATGGCGCCTGTGGCTGGGTGCCCGTACACGATACCGCTGGGCCATGGGTCCGGGGCTGCGCCTTGCGCCGATCGGCAGCAGCGCATCGGCCTTTCTGGAGTCGCGCACCCCGCGCGGGCGCGCCTGGCCCTTTGTGGTAAGCTTTGGGCCCGTTTTTCGCAGCCGCGGGGTCAATGCCTATTTTTTTGGGGTGCAGCCGGCCTATGCGACCGCGGGACGGCCGGCCTATGCGGCCTCCGGGGGGTATGCCGGCCTGCGGCTCACGGCGGCCGTGACCACGCAAGCCGGCCCGTTCGACTTTGCGATTTTCGGGCGTTACCGTAACTACTGGGGCGCGACATTTGCGGGAAGCCCCTTGCTCAAGGCGTCGAATACCCTGCTCTTTGGCGTGGCGGTCGTGTGGGTGTTTATCCGGTCCGGCGCGGGATCGTGAGGGCGGAGGTGACTATGTCGGCACCCAGGGGTATGGAGCGCGGGTATCGAGAGGACGGACGGAGTGAATAGCGGGCAAACAGAGTTTGAGCGTGAAATCGCACAGCTTTTGGTGAGCAGCCTCAACCTGACGGTGGAGGCGGGCGCCATCGATCCCGAGGCGCCGCTCTTTCGCGAGGGACTGGGGCTCGATTCGATCGACATGCTGGAGATCGCGCTCGCGATCTCCCAGCACTACGGTATTCAATTGCGGTCCGATGACCCGGACAACGCCGTCATCTTCGCGTCGCTGCGGGCGCTCGCGGGGGCGATCGGCGCCCGCCGGACCGAGACCGGGCGGTAGGCTGTGGCCCCTCGGGACAAGGTCGCTTAAGGACGGCAATGGCCCAGGCGTGGTTTGAGAAACGGGAACGCGGTAGCCATTGGAGCCTGCGCACGGCGCGGACCCTGGCGCTGCGCCTTGGGCGGCGTACCGCGCGCGTCTGGCTTATGCCCGTGACCGCGTATTTTTTCTGCGCGAGCCGCGAGGGCCGCGCCGGGCTGCGTCATTACTATCAGGCGCTGGACGGTCGCCGGCCCACGCTTGCCCGGTTGTTTCGGCATTTCCTGACGTTTGCGCGCACCATTCTTGACCGCGCCTACCTGTTGGCTCGGCATCGCGATGCCCCGCATTATGAGATTCGCGGCTTCGAGGCGGTGACCTCATGCCTGGATCGCGGGCAGGGCGCGATCCTGCTCGGGGCGCATCTGGGCAGTTTTGAGGCGGCCCGCGCCGCGGCCTTCCTACGGCCGGGATTGAAGGTCCGCGTGATCATGCACACCGGGGTGTCGCGCACGCTAAACGAGATCGTGACGGCGTTGCGCCCCGAGACGCGGGAGTCGGTGGTGCGTTTGGATGGCCCGGCCGCGCTGCTTGGGGTACGCGAGTTTCTCGGAGATGGGGGGCTCATAGGCCTCATGGGCGATCGCACGGTCGAGGGCGAGGCGACCTACCCGGCGGAGTTTCTGGGGGCTACGGCGCGATTCCCGATGGGACCCGTGCGGCTTGCAGCCGCGCTGCGCGCCCCGGTATTCTTCTTTACCGCGCTCTATCGCGGTCCGGTGGAGGGGATATGCCGCTACGAACTGGTCTTCGAACCCCTGTGCGGCCCGGCCCCGGACGCGCCTGCGCGTGCGGAATGGATGCGGCAGCTCGGGGAGCGCTATGCGCAGATCCTGGAAAAATACTGCCGCCTGGCCCCTGACAACTGGTTCAATTTCTATGACTTCTGGCAAACCCCGGACGCTCGTGCGTCTCACCCTCGCCCTGGTCGCGACCCTGATGGCAGGGAGTGCGTCCGCCACCGGCCGCCCCTGGACGGTTGCGGTGTTGCTCAAGACCGTGGCGCACGCGGTCCATCGTAAGGTGCACTTTACCGAGGTCAATCACCTCGCAAGCCTTAAGTACCCGGTGCGTACCCGCGGGACCCTTGAGTACGTCAAGCCAGATACCCTTGTCATGACGCAAAGCGCGCCGCGCCAGGCGATTTATCGTATCGTCGGGGACCGTCTGTATGTCAACCGCACGCGCCGCGGGGTCCCGGTCAGCCGTTTCCCGGGCGTGATCGCCCTGGTGTCCGGCTTCGAGGGCCTTTTGAGCGGAAACTACGCCTTGCTTAATCATGATTTCACGACCCGATTGCAGGGGGATCGCAAGGCCTGGCGGTTGGTGCTGCGCCCGCGGCTTACGGTCCTCAGAAAGGCCCTGGCGAGCGTCGCGATCAGCGGGCATGGGGCGCGCTTTGCGCGGATCGTTACGCGGGCCCCGAACGGCGACCGCTCGGATATGCGCATCCTTCCGTGAACACAAAAATCTCGGCGCTCACGGTGAGCGTGACGTGGCTTGGGGCCATGGCGATATTGGCGGCGGTGATTGCCGGCACCGGGCGTTTTGGCGAAAGCCTGACGGCGTTTCTACCGCGGTCGGGCAGCACCGTACAGCGGGCGCTCGTGCAGGGGCTGCACACAGGGGAGGCCGCGCACATCCTTTTGCTTGCGATTCGCGGCGGGACCGGCTCGGAGCGCGCGCACGTTTCACGGGTGCTCGCCCGCGAACTGGGCCGTGATACCGGGGAGTTTTCCCTCGTGGCCAACGGCGGGCAGGGAATGGCGCAGGGCCTTGCGGCCTTTGTGTTTGCGCATCGCTACCAATTGGCGCCGCGGACGTCGTGGACGGTCCGGGCCTTGCGCCATGATTTGCGCCGCGATCTCGCCATTCTTGAGTCCCCGGCGGGTTTAAGCGCAGGCAGGATGCTGGCCGATCCCACGGGCGCGTTCATGGCCGCCGCCCGGCCCTGGGAGCGCGTGCGCGGTCCGCGTGTACGCCACGGCGTATGGGTCTCACGCCATGGCCGCTCGGCGCTGTTGCTCCTAAAGACGCGCGCATCCGGGTTCGCGGTCGGCCCGCAGCGTAGGGCCTTGGAGAGGATCCGCACCGGGTTTGCGCACGCGGCGCGCGGCACGGCGCTTGCGCTCACCATCGGTGGTACCGGCGCGATCACCGTGGCGGCAAACGACAAAGTGGCAGACAGCGCCAAGGTCCTTACGATCATCGATCTTGTGCTGGTGACCGGGATCTTGGGGTTCGTCTATCGCTCCGTGCCGCCGCTTGCGGCAAGCCTGGTACCGCTCGTGACCGGGGCTCTGTGTGCCACTGCCATCACCGGTCTTGTGTTCGGACGGCTTGCAATCACCACCCTGGGTTTTGGAACCATGCTGATCGGCGTGGCGATGGACTATCCCACCTATGTGCTTTTGCATGTCCGCCCCGGAGAGCATGTCTCGCGCGCGGCGCGCCGCGTGGGGCGCGCCTTGGGGCTTGCGATGGCGGCCATGGTAATGGGATTTTCCACCATGATGGGCTCGCACCTCGCCGGTCTTGTGCAGCTTGGCGTGTTTGCCGCCATCGGGCTTGTGGCGGCAGCCGCCGCGGCGCGCTACATCCTGCCGTTTATGATGCCGGCATGGCAGCCGACCGCTGATCTTGGCGCCTGGGATGCGCGCGCGGCACGGTTTTCCGCGGGGCTGCGCCGCATGCGCGCAGGCGTCGTGGTCGTGGCGCTGGCCGCCGGCGGCATGCTCTGGGCGCGCGGTCCGCGGGTGTGGGACAATCACCTGTCGGCCTTGAGTCCGGCGTCGCATGCCCTGATGCGCAAGACCGGGCGGTTGAGTCACGCATTCGGCGTGCCGGGGCTGTCGTCGCTCGTGGTCGTTGTGGCGGCAGACCGCGAGCAGGCGCTCTCACGGAGCGCGGCCCTGCAACCGGTGCTGGCGGGATTGCGCCACGCAGGCGCGCTCGGGGGCTATCAGATGGCGGCCCAATACCTGCCGAGCCGGGCCGTGCAGAGGCGGCGCCTGCAGGCCTTGCCGAGGTCTTCGGTCCTGCGCCGAAGGCTGCGTGCGGCGGCTGCGGGCCTGCCGTTTCGCCGCCGGGCGTTTCGGGCCTTCATCACGGCCGTGGCGCGGGCCCGGCATGCCCCCCTGCTCGTACCTGCGGATGTGCCCGCAGCGGTCCGCGCGCGGGTCGATGATCTGCTCATGCGTGTCCATGGCCGCGGGGTGGCGTTCGTGCAGGTAACGGATGTGCGCAAGGCGCGTCGTGTGGCCCAGGCGATTGCCGCAAGCAAGGTCGCGGGCGTTCATTATGTCGTCGTCAAGCGGGCCGTGGGGCGTCTTTTGGCGCGCTATCGCGCGGCGCTATTGCGCCATGCGCTCATCGCCGGCGCGCTCATGGCGGTGGTCATTGCCATCGGTCTGCGATCCCTGCGCGAGGCCGCGCGCCTGGTGCTGCCGATGGCGGCGGCGATCGTGACCGCCTGCGCGCTTTTGGTGGCGACAGGCCCGGGCCTGACCCTTTTGAACCTTGTCGCCTTGTTGCTTATCGCGGGCCTATGCATGGGTTACGCCTTGTTTCTGGGGGACAACGGCCTGGTGCCCGAGCGCCGGGGGCTTGCGCCCTGGGTGTGCGCTGCGGCCACCATAACCGGGTTCGGGGTCTTGGCATCGGCGCCGGTGGCGATGCTGCGCTCGGTGGGGGTGACGGTAAGCGCAGGGGCGCTGCTGGCGCTCATTTTTACCGCGGCGTGGTCGGCGCGTCGCACCCCACCGGTTGCGGGGGGGCCGCATGGATAGCCGTCTTGCCATGACCCGGTACACGCTGACCACCGCCTTCGGCCGGGGGCTTTCGGCCAATCGCGCGGGGCTTTTGAGCGGACGGTCGGTCTTGTCCCGGCATATTCTTGCGGATGGGACCGGGTGCGCGGTAGGCCGTGTCGCGGGTCTCGAGGGTGTGGGCCTGCCCGGCGCGCTTGCGCGGTACGATTGCCGCAATAATCGATTGGTGCAGTATGCCCTCGAGGCGGATGGATTCGCGTCGGCGGTGGCGGCCGCCGTGCGCACCCTGGGGGCCGAAGGCATCGGCGTGGTGATCGGCACGAGCACCTCAGGGATCGCCGCCACCGAGGCCGCCTACCGCTCGCCCCGGTTTGCGGAACACAGCGTACTGCCTGCCGATTTTCCCTACCGCGAGACCCATAATGTCTTTTCCTGCGGCGATTTCACGCGCCGCTTACTCGGCGTGCGGGGCCCGGCGCTGGTGGTATCGACCGCGTGCTCGTCGAGCGCCAAGGCCTTCGCCACCGCCGCGCGGTTGATCGCATCCGGGGTGTGCCGGGCGGTGGTCGTAGGCGGCGTAGACAGCCTGTGCGATACCACGCTCTACGGGTTTCATGCCTTAAACCTCTTGGCGCGGGGGGACCCCAGGCCGTTTGGCGCCGATCGCGATGGCATCGGCATCGGCGAAGCGGCGGGTTTCGCGCTGCTGGGGCCGGCCGATCTGTTTGGCAAAGACGCGCCCTTGCGGCTCGCGGCCGCCGGGGAAAGTGCCGACGCCTATCATATGACGGCCCCGCACCCCGAGGCGCGCGGCGCCGTCATGGCGCTTGCAGGCGCGCTCGCGGGCGCCGGCTGGCGACCGGAGACGGTCGACTATGTGCACCTGCATGGGACCGGAACGGCGCACAATGATGCCGCTGAGGATCTCGCGCTGACCACCGTCGGGCTTGCCGCGGTTCCGGCAAGCTCCACCAAGGGTGCCATCGGTCACACGCTGGGGGCGGCCGGGATATGCGGCGTGGTGTTTGCGGCCTTGGCCATGGAGGAAAACCTTCTGCCGGGGACGGCCAATACCCGCGTGCCGGATCCACGGTTCCGGTCACGCCTGCTGCTCTCCGGTGAATCCGGCAGTATCCGTCGCGCCCTGGTCAACACGTTTGGCTTTGGCGGCAGCAACTGTTGCCTTGCGCTCGCGTGGGACGCATGACGACGTATATCGCCGGATGGGGTGTATTGGGGCCGGGGTTGCCGGATGCGCGGGCCGCGCGCGCCGTCCTATTAGGTGAACGGCCCTACCGGGATGAGGGGGTGCGCCCGCCTGTCGTCGAGGGGCTCTCCGCCAATGAGGCGCGGCGCTGTCCGACCTCGGCCCGCTATGCCCTGGATGTCGGATGGCAGGCCCTGCGCGATGCCGGCTGGGATCCGGCCGGGGTGGTGACGGTATTGGCCTCCGCCAGCGGCGATCTCGAGATCGCCGACAAGAATTGTCAGGCGCTGGCGAGGTCCGAGATCGCATTGTCGCCGACGCTCTTTCATAACTCCGTGCATAATGCCGCCGGGGGCTACTGGGGGATCGCCACCGCCTCGCAGGCGTCGACCACGAGCCTGTCTGCCTATGATGCGAGCTTCGCGGCCGGCCTGCTCGAGGCCTTGACCACGGTGGCCCCTGGCCGGCGGTGCCTGCTCATGGCCTATGACTTCCCGGCGCCCGCCGCGTTCGCCGCGGCCCGCCGGATCAGCGCGCCCTTTGCCGTGGCCCTGGCCCTGACCGCGGACCGGCCCGCCGGACCGTGCGCGTCGCTATCGTGGCAGTGGACGCGGTGCGATCAGGCGGTCGTCTTCGCCGGCATGACGGATGCCGCGCTCGAGGCCCTGCGCGTGGGCAATTCCGCGGCGCGCAGCCTGCCGCTTTTGCAGGGGCTCAGCGAGCGGCGCGCGACGACCTTGTCGTGGGCCGATGCCGCGGACATGGACTGGGGGTTGTGCGTCACCCTGTCGTTTGCGCCCTGACACCCGTTCGAGTCCGGACGGCCCTTGAAGCGGGCGGCGTCGGGCCCCATGGGAGCGAGGGATACTGTGCCCCGAGCCTTTGCCCGCTCGCACGCCCTGGCGACGGTATCCTGAAGGCCCCGACCCGTGACGGCGGGGGTGAGGCGAGGGCCTTGGTGGGCCCCCTCGGTGCCCCAGCCTCCCTTCAATGACGGCCCTTGACGGCATGCCAGAAGGCAAGGCCGCCCGCCTTGGCGGCATGTCCGATGGCGAGTCCCGCCTTTTTGGCCTCGCGCCCGACCTTGCGGGCGGCCGTGCCCAAGGCGTGGCCGACATGGCGCGCATCGTGCCGGATACCGGCGGAGGCGCTGGGGCTTGCCGCGACGAGCGGCGCCAGGATGGCACCCGCGAGCACAAGGCTACGCAGGGTCGCGCGGGTCCGTTTCGGGCGATGCACGCGCGGGGCGCGAGCGGGCGGAGGGGCAGGCATGGTGACGGAAAACCTTTACGGGAGTGTGCGGTCAGTGTAGCAAATTTCGTGCGGGCAAGGGACGGTCGACCGATCGGAAGATTCTTGCGGGCCCAGCGCAAAATGGTTATGGTGATCCGACCAGGCCCCGGGATGGCGTGGTGTGTGACGCCAAAGGCCCCGTCTGTTGTGGGGGTGGGCCCTGGCACGGCGCCGATGGCCGGTTCGTGGTGGGGGGCCGGCGGACCCGCGGTCTGGGAGATGGCATCATGAAGATAACATGCGCAACGAGAGAGGAGGAGCGGGGATCGGGGCGGCATGCGCCGCCGGGCCATCCTACCCCGGCATGAGGCCGGGGCTCCCCGCGCATCGCGATGACACAACCGATTCAAGCCTGGGCCGCACCGGGGCCCGCCAGGCCTTTTGAGCGCTTTTCTTACGATCCGGGGGCGCTCAAGGCCGATGAGGTCGAGATTCAGGTCGAATATTGCGGCCTGTGTCATTCAGATTTGTCGATGTGGACAAACGAGTGGGGTCTATCCACCTATCCGTTGGTGCCGGGTCACGAGGTGGTCGGCCGTATCGTGGCGCGGGGTGCCGAGGTCCGCGGGCTTGCCGATGGCGACCGTGTCGGCCTGGGGTGGTTTGCGCGCAGCTGCATGCATTGTGCACAGTGCCTGGCCGGAGACCACCATCTGTGCGCCCGGGCCGAGGCGACGATCGTCGGCCGTCACGGCGGTTTTGCCCAACGCGTGCGCTGCCACTTCGCCTGGGCGGTGCGCCTGCCGGCGGCCTTGCCGTCGGCCTCGAGCGGGCCGCTTTTTTGCGGCGGTATAACGGTATTTAGTCCGCTCATGGAATGGGGCGTAAGCCCCACCGATCGCGTCGGGGTCGTGGGCATCGGCGGCCTGGGCCATCTGGCCTTACAATACCTGCGCGCTTGGGGCTGTCACGTGACGGCCTTTACCTCGCAGGCCGGCAAGGCCGCGGATCTCCAGTCCCTGGGGGCGCATCGGGTCGTGGCGAGCGGAGATGATCGCGCCTTGGCAGGGCTTGCCGGCACCCTTGACCTCCTGCTGGTTGCGACCAGCGCGCCGCTCGATTGGGCGCGCTATATGACGACCCTGGCGCCACGCGGGCGCCTGCATTTCGTGGGGGCGGTCCTTGCGCCTCTCAATATCGGCGCGTTTAGCCTCATAAGCGGGCAGAAGTCGGTATCCGGATCGCCCTTAGGGCGCATCAGCACGATTGCGCGCATGCTCGATTTTTCCGAGCGCCACAAGGTCGCGCCGGTCGTCGAACACTTTCCGATGAGTCGCGTAAACGATGCACTGGCCCATCTGCAGTCGGGCAAGGCGCGCTATCGGATCGTCTTAAAGCCGGATTTCTAGGGAACCGGAAGGGACGAGGGCGCGAGGCCGGGCTTGGGATTGGATCTGGTCCAAATTTAAAAATACGGGGAATTCCCCGTATTGTGCAGGGGTATACCCGATGATAAGGTAAAACGATCGTCCGCTTATGGGGGCGTGTCGATCTGTCGGGGTTTCCGGTATGCACAAAAGACTGGCGCGTCTGTCGAAGCCGGATCTGTTGAATGTCGCCGAGATCGCCCATCGTACGGCGAGCGCCGGCAGCAGGGAGGCGGCGACGGGGGTGTTTCAGTCGCTATGCGGCTTACTGCCGGTACGCGGGGTGGTATGCGTGCGGGCGCGCTGGGACGCCGATGGCGGGATCCGCGATATTCGTCAGCTCCTCAATTTCGGCTACCCGCCCGAGTGGCTGGACTTGTACCGTGAACGGCGCTACGACCGGGTGGACCCGGTGCTCCGCGCCTATCGGTCCGGGGAGTACGTCCAGATCTGGTCGCAGGCCTTTCGAGGTGCGCGCTCGGCTGCGGAATATTCCTTTATCGAGGCCTGCACGGCGTTCGGCCTGTGCGAAGGCCTGACCGTGGGGCAGATCGGCGCGGACGGATGCGGCAGCGTGGTGTCGTTCTGGGGTCATGGGCTGGGGCAGGTCGCGCGCCATCGCACGGTCATCGAGTGTCTGGCGCCCGGTCTGCACGATCTCTTGCTGCGATTGTCCGAACCGGGCGCCGGGGCGCACGATGGCGGCAAGGGTCTGACGGCGCGCGAACAGGAGATGCTGTATTGGGCGAGCCTGGGCAAGACGACCTGGGAGATCGGCCGGATCACCGGTATTCGCGAGCGCACGGTCATGTTTCATATGGGCAACGCGATGCACAAGCTGGAGGCGCGCAATCGCGCTCAGGCGATCGCCAAGGCGGCACTGCTCGGGCTGTTGGCGCATCCGCCTTAAGCCACTCGCGAAATCGCGTAGGGCAGCTTACGGCCTGCTGCTCGAAGTCCTCGCGGTCGAGTCGCGCGGCAAGGCATGCGGGGCCCGCCCCCAGGCGCCGCGCGGGGCCGATGGGGACGCAGGGCAGCCCGCGCCGGCGCAGATGGCGGAGATAGCGCGCCTCGACGACGAGATAGAGAAACCGCACCCCGTGGACGCAGGCCCAGCGATAAACCGCCTTGTACAAGAGGTCCGAGACCAGCAAGGGGCGGGGTGTTTTGATAACGCCCGGGCGTGTCGTAAGGCGCGTCACCTCGGCATACTCGGGGCCCTTGGGAAGGAGATGGCCCGGCGAAAGCAGCGCGCGAAACTCGTCATCGAGCATGAACGGGTGCCCGGGCGGGATGAGACGGACGAGGCCCGCGAGGACCCCGTTGGCGGCGAATACGCCTAGGGTGGTCGCGTCCTCGTCGTAGCGGTCGTATTCCCGGCCGTCGGCGCGCGGCGCAACCCAGCGCAGGGTCTTGCAATAGACCTCGTGGCGGAGTTCGTAGGCCTGATTGCGGTCTTCGCAGGTCTCGAGGGTGCGGACCGTAAGCCCGCCCTCTTGAAAGGGTGCGATGTCGGCCATCGTGATCTCCTGTCGGCGGATACGTGAGAAATACCCCAAAACGGTCCGCCGGGGACCTGTCGGATCATACAGATACGGGATCCCATCAGGGGAAAACGGCGAGGTCCCCAGGCCCGCGGCGCGGCCGGTCGCCGGGGCCTTGCGCATGTCGGTGCATCGGGTCCGGTTGATGTCACGGGGCCGATGGTTTCGGGCGGGACAGGCGGCAGGCCTTTTCGCTAGAATGGCGCCATGCAACCACGCGCGCTCCAACCGGTGGCCGGACCCCATCCGACCTACGACAGAAGACACGGATCGCCGATCTGCCAATCGCGGCACAGGGATGGCCCATGCGGCCGGGGCGCAGCCCGTGTGTGGCCACGCATCCCCACCGGTACCGCTGCCCGGCGCCATCGCCGCATGGGGGGCCGGGCCGCCGCCGGCTGGGAGGCCGCCTGGCCTGACGCCAGGCGCCTTGCGGTCAAGGCGCGCCGTGCCCTGCATGGCCCCGCGGGCATCGCGCAGCGCGCGAGGGTTCCCATGTCCGCGGCGGCGCACCCCGTGCTGGCGCATCGCCCGGGGTGGCCATGACGGCACGAAGGTCTTCTAAAAAGCCCCCTTCGCGTAGACCTTCCGCCCGGCGGTCGCGAACGCCGGCGCGAGCGGATTCGGCCCGCAAGGCGTGGCTTGCGCTCGTCGTCGCCGTGGTCGCCGGGATGTGTGTGTATCCGCCGTGGAATAACGTATGGACGAATTTCGAGGGGTTTCGGATGCACGCGCCGCTCTCGTACGGATTTCTGTGGTCGCCGCCGCCACCCGTGTTTCCAGTGGCGCGCACAGTCGACCTCATGCGTCTTGGCAAGGAACTGGCGCTCGTCGTCGTGGCGGGCGGCTTCGTCTATTGGGCTCTTGGCAGGCGCGGCCGCCGCCGATAGGCCGGACACGGGGAATGGGAGCGAGCTGCCAACAGGCGGATCGGACCTACAGGAAGGGAGGGGTGATGCGGGCAGTGCGGGGAGGGCTGTTTTGGGCGATGCTCATGTGCCAGTCGGCGTGGGCGGCGCATCCCTGGACGCTCGGCAATGTGCCAGCGTACTATCAGGGCCATTACGGGACGGCGAATACGGTAGGGATCTTCTATGACCCAACCTACCTGCAATATCAGGCGTCAGGTCTGCGCCTGAGGCTTACCGTGCCCTATGTTTCGGTCACGAACCTGCCGGTCGGCGAGCGGCTCACAAATACCGTCGTCGCCGTGCATGCGCAAAGCGGCCAGACGACGGATGTAAGCGGCCTTGGCGATATCTGGCTCGCCGCCCATGTCACCGCGATTCCCGAGCGCGGCGTCAGCCCGGCTGTGGTCCCCTATGTCAAAGTGAAGTGGGCGACCGCGCGGGCAGGCGAGGGGCTTGGCACCGGACGCAACGACTATGAACTCGGGCTCGGTGTCCGGACCACGATCGGCCCGAACGTCTTTCCGTTTGCGCATGTCGGTTATCGTTTCGTGGGCAGTCCCCCCGGGGCAGGCCTGCGGAATATCGCGACTTATGATGCCGGTGTCAGCATTGGGATTTCGAGGCGCACTGTCGTGACGGCCATGTATGCCGGGGCGCAATCGGAGCAGGCCGGTTACGCGGGCCCGTCGGACACGATAGTGGCGTGGAACTACAATGTGACGGCCGCCGGCAGCGGGTTCCAGGTCTATCTCGATAAGGGCTTGAGCAACGGGAGCGCGGGTCTCGGTGGCGGTATCGGCGGCCAGATCGTGTTCTAGGGCACATCTGATCTAACCCCTCATGAGTATCGTCGTCTCATCCGGCCCCGGCCCCAGACCGATGCCGACACACCGACACAGGGAGACCGATTCGTCCAGGGCCTCTTGCGCCCCCGGATCGGGGAGATTGAACCACGGCTGGAGGAAATAAATACGCAGCATGCGCTCCCGGCCCACTGCGGCCGGCCGTTCTCGCCCTTGGGATAAGGGCGCGATCACCGCGCACAGATCCTGCCAGGGCGCCCTCTCTCCCTATACGAGAGGAACGTCTCGCGACGGGTGGGCTTCCTGTGGATCTCGAAGGCGCCGGTGGCTAAGGCGATCTGGCGCATGCGGTCTATCCCTTTGAACGTGCGCTATTCTCCCATAACGGTTTGTATGTAGGGGCTGCGTCAGGGGTGCCTGAGAGCGCGCGGCCATGCGGGTCGAGCGGCATGGCGATCGGGCCGCTCGGTCTGCATGGTTATACACAGGCCCAGTAGCGGCGGCGGTTCATGGGTCCGCCGCCTGTTCCTCGAGATAGGCGCGCCAGCCGCCCCATGCGGTGATATCGGCGAGCGCCTGCACCGCAAATCCTTCGGCGAGGAAGCCCTTGACGGATCGCCGGTCGGCGAGGATGACAGTGCCTATGGCCAGGGGCGCCGGCACCTCCGCCACCAGCGCTCCGAAGTGGCCAAGAGGTATGTCCCATATTTCGACTTCGATAGATGCGCCGTGGGCGTCGCGCACCAGACATGGCTTTGGGGGCGTGCCAGGAAGCGCGTAAAGCCGATAGCAAGGCGCGGTACGCGTTCGCTCGCGAAATACCGCATTGCGTGAGGTCAGGGCGCCGTTTAGAGGGAGGCCCTGCATATGCGCCCCGACCACGGCGAGCGCTACGTGGGGGCTTAAGGCCGGGAGCGGCGGGTGGTTATGGTGGGGCAGCCTGCGCCTGATGGCACCAAGCGGCGTGTCGAGATGGCGCTCCAGGGTCTGCGCGAGGGCCGCGAGCATCTGATCGTGCCATGCCGGGCCGATGAAGGTCACGCCGGCCGGCAGTCCGTCTTGGCGCGCCACCCCAGGGACCGCAAGGGCGCACAAGTCGGCCAGATTCACGAAGTTCGTATAGTAGCCGAGTTGCGTGTTGAGTCTCACCGGGTCACGCATCATGTCGGCTATGGTATGGATCGTGGGCGCGGTCGGGACCAGCAGGGCGTCGAAGCCATGCAGGGCTCGGGCTATGAGGCGACTTAAACGCGAGCGCTCATGTTCGGCGGCGAACGCGTCGCGGGCCGAGAAGCGGGAAACACCGGCCAAGACCGCGCGCACGGCCGGATGGAGTGCCGCGGGCTGGCGCTCGAGAAACGGTGCAAGCGGCGCTGCGCGTTCTGCCACCCAGGGGCCTTGGTAGAGGAGATCAGCGAGCGCGCGAAACGGGGCGAAATCCACGGGCTGGATCCGGGCGCCAAGGGTTTTTAGGGCCTCGGTCGTGGCGGCGAACGCGGTGGCCGCCTGCAGGTCCCCGAAAAACTCAAGGGTATCGGGGACTGCGAGCATCGGGGGATGGCCGGGACGTGCCGGCGCATGCAGAGGGTCCTGTCGGGAATACGGGTCTTCGGGGTCGGGGCCGGCCACGATCGCGGCGATGCGCGCGGCATCGGAGACGGTCAGGGCAAAGACCGAGACACAGTCGAGCGTGCGGCAGGCTGGCACGATGCCGCGTGTCGACCACCATCCGCGGGTGGGCTTTAATCCGATGATATTGTTGAATCCGGCCGGCACGCGTCCGGAACCGGCGGTGTCGGTGCCGAGGGCAAAGGGTACGAGGCCGCGCGCCACGACCGAGGCCGACCCGGAGCTCGACCCCCCGGATATATATGTCGGATCGAAGGCATTGGGTACCGCCCCATAGGGTGACCGGGTACCGCTCAATCCCGTGGCGAACTGGTCCATATTGGTCTTGCCGATGACAATCGCCCCGGCCCGCTGTAGGCGCGCCACGACGGGCGCGGTCTCCTGGGCGATATAACGGAACTCGGGGCAAGCGGCGGTGGTGGGCCATCCCGCCACATCGATATTGTCCTTGACGGCAAAGGGGATTCCATAGAGCGGCAGCGCTTTGGGGCCTCCCGCGGCCGAGGCGGCATCGTCAAGCGCGTCAATCTGGGCAGTAAGGTGCCTGTCGTCAGCGATGGTGATCCACGCCGGATCCGGTGCGGGAAGCGTTGCCATATAGTCGCCGAGGGCCGTGGGGCTGAGCGCGCCATGACGATAGCCCCGCCGCCACTCATCGAGGGTCCAGCCTGTGCGAGGCCCGGTCATGATTGGTCGTCCTATCTGATGAGATGACCGGTGCGAAGCAAAAACGATGCCGACAGAGGGCCTGCCGAGGGCGACCGCGGCACATGCCCTCGTAGGGGCATGGGGGGCGGCAGCCCTTGCCTCTGTGCCCTGTTGTGGGGCAGGCTAGCTGGAGTTGGGGCGATGGGGCCATACGTCAGGACCCGTCCGGCCCAACACCGCCCCGGCGGGTTCATGGCGGGTTGAGAAACACCATGTGGTCTTCGCAAAGGTCAAGAGGGCGAGGTCCCGACGGGCTGTGGTATTGTCTGTGTGCGTCGGTACGCGGCCGGCCATCAGGCGCGCACGGCAGGGCTATCAACAGGCGATGCAAGGGGGGGGTCTGGGGTGGGGATGCGATCGGCAGGAGAGCGGACGGCGGACGCCGGTGGCCGGACCGGATTGGCGCTGTGGTTTACGGGCCTGCCGGGCAGCGGCAAGAGCACGCTCAGTCGCGCCGTGGCCGGCGAGCTCGATGCCAGCGACCGGCGCATCGTGACGATACTCGACGGGGACATCGTGCGGCAGTTCTTGTCGCAGGGGGTGGGATTTACGCGCAAGGACCGCTACGACAATGTCTGCCGTATCGGCTACGCGGCGAGTCTCATCGTGCGCCATGGCGGCATTGCCATCATAGCGGCGGTGTCGCCGTACCGCGATGCGAGGTCGCAGGCGCGCTCGCTCGTCGAGGACGCAGGGGGCGTATTTTTCGAGATCCACATGGATACACCGTTTTCAGCCTGCGTGGCGCGCGATCCCAAGGGGTATTACGCGCGCGCCCTGGCCGGTGAGGTGGACCTGTTTACGGGTGTCGATGATCCTTACGAAAAGCCGCTTGCGCCCGATATCCGCGTGTGCACCGAGGGCGCGGATGTTCTAGGCGGGGTGAGACAGGTCATGACGGTCCTGCGCCAGCAGCATTGCCTGTGCCCAGGCGGTCGCAAGACCACCGGTTGATAGCCAGCCGGACGATAAGGGCCGGTTCATGCTAAAATCCCTTTCCGTAATGGTGCCACCATGCCCTCTTTAATCGCCAGATGAGCCCATCACCCAGCGCCCGGATTCGGGAGATCCCGTACAACTACACATCGTTTTCCGATCGCGAGATCGTCATGCGGTTTTTGGGACCGCAGATGTGGGAGACGCTCAATACGCTGCGCTCGGCGCGCGTCACCGGGCGTTCGGCGCGCATGCTGTTTGAGGTATTGGGCGACATGTGGGTCGTGAGCCGCAATCCCTTCATTCAAGATGATCTCTTGCGCCATGAGGCCCGTCTGGCGTCGCTGGTGTCGGCCCTACATCACCGCTTAGATCAGATCGTCGCGCGCGCGCAGGGTAACGCCGAGGCGTTGGCGCTGGCATCGGCGGCGCGTGCCGCGGTCCATACCTTCGAGGAGGGTTTTCCCAGAGAGCGAGTGCAGCGCAAGAAGGCCCTACGCGTGCTGTCGCGCGTCACGCACCGCGACAACATCGATTTTAGTGGCCTTGCGCGCGCCGCGCACGTCACGGATGCCACCGACTGGCGGGTCGAGCTGCCGTTTGTGGTGATTACCCCGGATACCGAAGACGAGGTGATGGGGGTGGTTCAGGGGTGCATGGAGCTTGGGCTTACCATCATTCCGCGGGGGGGCGGGACCGGCTATACGGGCGGCGCGGTGCCGCTTTTTGCCGATACCGCCATTATCAACACCGAAAAGCTCGACTCCCTAGGCGATGTCGTCTGGCAGAGGCTGCCAGGGGTGGACGCAGAGACGCCCACGATACGCGCCGGTGCCGGTACCGTGACCATGCGCGTAAGCGAGGCCGCGGAGGCTGCCGGCCTGGCGTTTGCCGTCGACCCAACCTCGCAGGATGCCGCGACCATAGGCGGCAATGTCGCCATGAACGCGGGGGGCAAAAAGGCGGTTTTATGGGGCACGACGCTCGATAATCTGGTGTCCTGGCGCATGGTGACCGCGCGCGGCGAGTGGCTGACGGTAGAGCGCGAGCACCACAATCTCGGCAAGATCCACGAACAAGAGGAGGTGGTATTTCGCGTAAGCCGCACACGCGCCGACGGACGCACGGTGGCAGGACCCCCTGAGGTGTTGCGCATCCCGGGACATACGTTGCGCAAGGAAGGCCTGGGCAAAGATGTGACCGATAAGTTCCTCTCGGGCCTGCCGGGCATTCAAAAGGAGGGCTGCGACGGAATCATCACTTCCGCGGTTTTCATTCTGCATGCCAAGCCCCGATACATACGCACCGTGTGTCTTGAGTTTTTCGGGTCCGATCTGCGCGAGGCGGTGTCGGCGATCACCGCCATCAAGGCCTACCCGGCCCGTGTATCGGGCATCATGCTCGCAGGCCTTGAGCATTTAGATGAGCGCTATCTGCGCGCGATTCGCTACAGCACCAAGGCCCCGCGGCGCGAGCGCCCAAAGATGGTGTTGCTGTGCGATATAGCGGGCGATCTGGATCAGCGCGTAGGGGAGGCGGCGGCGGCGATCGTGCGCATCGCCAACGGGCGCGGCGGGGAGGGTCATGTCGCGGTGACCGCCGAGGCCAGACGGCGCTTCTGGGCCGACCGGGCCAAGACCGCGGCCATCGCTGCGCACACCAATGCCTTTAAGATCAACGAGGATGTGGTGATTCCCATCGAGCGGCTCGCCGATTATAGCGAGGGGATCGAGCGCATCAATATCGAGCAGTCGCTTGCCAACAAGATTACGGCCGTGGACGCGGTCATCGCCTATCTTGCCGAGGATGGACCCGCGCAGGCGCTCAGCCCCGACTACGAGGCGAGCGTGGAAAGTACCGCCATTCTTGCCGCCAAGACCGAGACTGCGATGACGCATCTGCGCAAGGTGGCAAAGCGCTGGGCCGGGATCCTTGCCGCGCTTGATGCGCCGGCCGATGCCTGCGGTTCGCTGCTTGGTGCCGACGAGGCCACGCGCGCACGCGCTGGCGAGCCCCTTATCGCGCTCCTGCTTCGGCGCGATGCGCGTATCTCATACCGGCACGAGGTAGGAAGGATTCTCAAGGACATTTTTGGGGGACAGGAACTTGCCCCCGTGCGCCATCGGCTCGAGGCGATTCATGCCGAGGTCCTGACGAAGCGGCTTTTCGTGGCGCTGCACATGCATGCCGGGGACGGCAATGTCCATACCAACATCCCCGTGAATTCGAACGATTACGAGATGATGCGCGAGGCGGATCGTATCGTTGAGCGCGTCATGCATCTGGCAATAAAGCTAGGTGGGGTGATATCAGGAGAGCATGGCATCGGTATCACAAAGATGCGCTATCTGGAACCTGCGGCAGTCGAGGCGTTTGCCGCCTACAAACAGCGCGTCGACCCGGATGGGCATTTCAATCGGGGCAAGCTCATGCCAGGATCCGGGCTGGATCGCGCGTATACGCCATCCCTGCGGCTCGTCTCGCAGGAGGCGCTCATTCTCGAGCGTAGCGAGCTCGGCGCCTTGAATGACGCCATACGCAATTGCCTGCGCTGCGGCAAATGCAAACCGGTGTGTACGACTCATGTGCCGCGCGCCAACCTTCTCTACTCACCGCGCAACAAGATCCTCGGGACCGGGCTTATCATCGAGGCGTTTCTTTATGAGGAACAGACCAGGCGCGGGATTTCCGTCCATCATTTCGATGGCATGAGCGACATCGCCGATCATTGCACGGTATGTCATAAGTGCCTCAATCCCTGTCCGGTCGATATCGATTTCGGAGACGTGTCGATCCGCATGCGCGAGATTCTGCGCGCACGCGGCCACAAGCATATGGCCATCGGCACGCGCGCGTCGATGGCATTTTTGAACGCGACCGATCCCGGTACCATTCGCGCACTGCGCAAGGGGCTGATCCAGTGGGGCTTCGCGGCCCAGAGGCTGGGCCACGAGGTGGTGGTGAAGCTCGCCGCGATCGGCGCGCCCGCGCGCCCGCAGGCCACCACCGGCAAGACGCCTGTGGCGTCGCAGGTCATTCATTTCCTAAAAAAACCGCTGCCAAGTGATGTGCCGCGCCAGACCATGCGCGCGCTGCTTGCCATAGAGGATGCCAAGACCGTGCCTATCGTGCGCGATCCCGCCAAGGTGAGCGAGGATTCCGACGCGGTGTTCTATTTTCCGGGGTGTGGATCGGAGCGGCTCTTTAGCCAGGTGGGATTGGCGACGCTTGCGATGCTCTACGATGTTGGGGCGCAGGTCGTGTTGCCGCCGGGTTACCTGTGTTGCGGGTACCCTCAGACGGCGGCGGGGGACGATACCCGCGGCCGCCAGATCACGACCGATAACCGGGTCTTGTTTCATAGGGTGGCGAACACCCTGAACTATCTCGATATAAAGACCGTCATCGTCTCGTGCGGGACGTGCATGGATCAGCTTCTGAAGTATGAGTTCGAACAGATCTTTCCGGGTTGCCGGCTGCTCGATATTCACGAATACCTGATGGAGAAATCGGTGTCATTGGAGGGCGTGCAGGGGGTGCGATACCTGTATCACGACCCGTGCCATACGCCGATGAAGACCCACAACCCGGTGACCGTGGCAAGCGCTCTGGTCGGCAGTCCGGTCACGCTTTCGGACCGCTGTTGCGGGGAGGCCGGGACATTTGCGGTGGCGCGGCCGGATATCGCGACCCAGGTCCGATTTCGCAAGAGCGAAGAGTTAACGAAGGGGTTGCGGGTCATTCATGACGCGGATCCTGACGCGGGTGCCGCGGGCGTGAAGATACTGACCTCGTGTCCGGCCTGCCTGCAGGGCCTTAGTCGCTACCGCGAGGATACCGGACTTGATGCCGATTATATCGTAGTCGAGATCGCCAATAAGCGCCTGGGGGCGGGCTGGCAACAGCGTTTTGCCTTGGCGGCCAGGGCCGGGGGCATAGAGCGCGTATTGCTCTAGGCGCCCCGGACAAGCGGCCGTGGGCGCCCCCGCAAGGGACGCCCCACGGCCCTTGGGCTTACGGCAGGGTCACGACCACATAGGCGCTTTCCTTACCGCGGCGCACGAGCACCGGGATCGGCGTATGGGCCGGCAGGCCAGCCACGAGGTGGGCGAGTTGGCCGGGCGAGGTAATGGCCACGCCGTTCATTTCCTGAATCACCATGCCCGGCGCGATTCCGGCATCCTCGGCCGGACCGGGTTCAACGGTCAGGACCACCACGCCATGATGGATGTCCATATCGCTGAGCGCCTCATGGGTGAGCGGACCCACCTCCATGTGCATGCGTGAGAGCGTGACATTGTGATCGCCCGAATGGCGCAGGTTCTTCGGGAGCGTGCCGATTCGGACGTCAATGGTGAGCGGATGACCATTGCGCATGATGCCTACCGGGACGCGCTCCCCGGGGGGCGTGTTGCCGACAAGCGGCGGCAATTGGCCCACGCTGTACACCGGCTTGTTGTCGTAGGTCATGATGACGTCTCCGGGCTTTAGGCCGGCACGGGACGCGGGGCCATTATGCGCAAGGCTCGCAATGAGCGCGCCCACCGGTTCCTTGAGACGCATGGCGCGCGCCATCTCGCTGCTCACCCCCTGGACGTCGACTCCAAGCCAGCCGAATCGAATCGCTCTGTGGTGCTCGAAGGCATGAACGGCACGCATGGCGGTATTGATGGGGATCGAAAACGAAAGCCCCATATAACCGCCGTTGCTTGTGTAGATCTGGTCATTGATACCGACCACCTGCCCTTCCATGTTAAAGAGCGGGCCGCCGGAGTTACCGGGATTGATCGGAACGTCGCTTTGAATGAAGGGGATGTATTCGTCATCGGAGAGCGGGCGATTGATGGCGCTCACGACGCCCTGAGTGACCGTGTTATAGAAGCCAAAGGGCGCGCCTACGGCCAGCAGCCACTGACCGACCTGCAGCTGGCCTGAGTCGCCGAGGGGCACGGTGGGCAGGTCATGACCCTTGATCTTCAGTAAGGCCGTGTCATAGCGCACGGACAGGCCCACGAGCTTGGCCTTGTAGACGTGGTGATTGGAGAGTCCGACAACGATATGATTGGCGCCGCGTACGACATGGGCGGCGGTCACGATGTAGCCGGAGTGGCTGATGATAAAGCCCGATCCGAGCGATTCCACCTTCTCGGTCTGCGAGGGGGCGGCGTTGGGCCCCGAGAAGAACCGCCGGAAGAATGGGTAAAAGGGTGAATTCGGCGGCACCGGGTCGGTCGGCAGCGCGCCATGGACCGTCTTCGTGCTGGTACTGCTGATATTGACGACCGCAGCCCCGTAATGCTGAATGATCGGCGTGAAGTCCGGAAGGCCGACCAGCGGCTGTGCAGTGGCCGCCTGCCAAGCGGTGCCTGCCGCAAGTCCCGCCGCCAGCGCAGCCGTTCCCCACCGACGCCGGTGCGATCGGTCTTTCAAGTGACCCATGTCGATCTCCTTTTATAGATGAAGCCAAAAAGGCCGCGCATCGCCGATATGGCGACTGGCCATCCTCTGCTCACAGTTCTAGGGCCTGCTTCTTTGAATCCCCGATTCAGGGCGCGACACGCCCTGCTCACGGCTTTGAGTCTGTTTTGCACCCGTTGTTCCCGACCGGCCGCTGAAAAACCTCATGAGCCCCTTCATGATAGCGCGCCAGACGCCACGCCCCAAGTGCGGGCCGGAATCTCTGCGGCGGGCCGCGCATACGGGCTGGCGATCAGCCTATGTGGCCAGTAAGCATGTACAGGATAAGGCCCACGACCCCGCCCACCAGGGTGCCGTTGATGCGGATAAATTGGAGGTCGCGCCCGATATTCAGTTCGATCTGGTCGACCAGGAAGGCATCATCCCAGGCCTTGGCCTGCGCCGCTATGAAAAGTCCCACCGCGCGCCGGTAGCGTGCGATGATCTGCGGTATAGAGGATGCGATCTCGGCATCTATCCAGGCGTGCAGGGCGGGACGATCGGCCAGGGAGGCCGCCAGATCACGCAGGGCCACGGCAAGCGCGTCGGCCGCCTTGAATCGGCCGTCCCGATCTTCGAGTTGCCCTTGCAGCCATTCCTGAAGCCCGTTCCAGAGGGTGGTGAATACGGCCTCCATTCCCGGGCTTAAGACCAGATCGGCCTGCATGGTCTGAATGCGTGCGCGAAACGTACGGTCCGTTTTGAGCCTGTCGCTGATGTCCGCCACGGCCTCGTCAAAACGCCGGCGCAGCGCATGATCGTGATCGTCATGGACGGCCTGTAAGAGCGTCTGCAGGGCGTCATAGAGCCTCTGGAGGATCGCGCGGCCGACGCGTTCGTCAAGATTGAGGGTCGATGGCACGAATTCCATGTGGCGCGCTATGGCGTAGACCAGCTCCTGACGCACGTCGTCGTGCTGCAGAAATTGATAGAGTTGCGCGAGCGCCTCATCGAGCAGCCACTGGTGGCGCCGGTTTTCGGAAAGCGCGTCCAGGATATGTCCGGCGATAAGGCCCGTATCCAGGGTCTCGAATCCGGACGTCAGCGCGCCGGCGAGAAAGTCGCGCGCCTGTTTTTGATCGATTGCCGAGAGCAGGTGGCGTGCCAGAGGGGCGACATAGGCCTGAATGCGCGCGAGATTCTCCTCGCGCAGGCACCACTTGGCGATACGCCGGCCGGGCTTAAACGCGTGAATGCCGGCGCGCACCTGGTCTGCCGAGAGGAACTGCGACTGGATGAACTCCCCAAGGCTGTCGGCAATGCGCTCTTTGTTGGCGGTGACGATGGCCGTGTGGGGCAGGGGTAGGCCCAAGGGATGACGGAACAGCGCCACGACCGCAAACCAGTCGGCGAGCGCGCCAATCATAGCCGCCCCACTAAACGCCGCCACGAATCCAAGCCACGGATGCCCTGGCCGGAAATATTGCGCCCCGGCGTAGAGCAGGCCTGCCGCTGCCAGCAGGATCAGGGCCGCCCGGCGCGCAGCCCGCAAGCGCGCACGCTTGAGCGCGTCGCGTGATCGTCTTGAGGGGGGTCCTGTGACCATCATGAATACGAGTAAGGATAGCGGGGTTGGGGCGGTTTGTCGCCGGCCCCCGGGGATTGGGTTAGGAGAGTGCCGCGGCTGTGCGCGCCGCCGGGACGAAGATGCCCTGCTCGGGACTCAAGCATTGGCTCTGCAGCCATGCGCCAAGCCACTCGGGCACGGCCGCAGCGGGCATTGGGCGGGCAATCGCGTAGCCTTGCGCGAGGTCGCAGTTGTGGGCCTTTAGCCATTGCCATTGGGCCGCGGTCTCCACGCCCTCGGCCAGCACCGGACGGCCCAGTTCATGGGCCATATGGATAACACCCTCGACGATGGTGCGGTGCTGGGGGTCGTCGGGCAGCGGGGCGATAAAGCCGCGATCGATCTTGATAAGCGCGGTGGGCAGATCAGTCAGATAGCTAAGCGAGGCCTGTCCCGTGCCAAAATCGTCGATCGCAAACTGCAATCCCCGCTCGCGCCACGCGTCCAGGGTTCGGCGGGCGTGCGCCGGATCGGCAAACGCGGCGCGTTCGGTGATCTCGAGGGCGATATGGTGGGTCGCGGTCCCGCAGGTGCGCAGCACCTCGCACACGCGATGATGGATCTCGGGATCCTGGAACTGGCTGGGCGACAGGTTGACTGCGATCTTCAGCGTAAGCCCCTCATCCATCCAGCGTTTTTGTTGTCGGCACGCCTCCTGAAGGACCCACTCGCCGAGCGGCACGATAAGCCCCGATTCCTCGGCGATCGGAACGAACACATCCGGGGACTGCGGCTGTTCCTCGGGATCGCGCCAGCGCAGCAAGGCCTCAACCCCTGCGACGCGTCCGCTGGCAAGTTCGATCTGCGGCTGGTAATGGAGCACGAATTGGTCTTCCGCGAGCGCCTTGCGCAGACGCTTCTGGAGCGATTGGCGGTCGCGTGTGGCTCGATCGAGTGAGGGCTCATACAGCGACCAGCGGTCGCGACCTTGGCGCTTGGCCGTATACATGGCGAGATCGGCGTGGCGTAAAAGCGTGTGGGGCTCGCTGTCGTCAAATGGATAGATCGTAAGGCCGATGCTCGCCTGGGTCGAGACCTGGTCTGTGCCGATACGGACCGGGGCGCGCATCGCGGTAAGGAGCCGCACCATCACGTTTTCGATATCGGACACACACGCTGCATCCCGCAGGATGACGGCGAACTCGTCGCCACTTAATCGTGCTATGACATCGCCAGTGCGCGCGGCCTGACGCAGGCGCGCGGTGACCTCCAGAAGCAACCGGTCGCCCGCGGCATGGCCGAGCGCATCGTTGATGTCCTTGAAGCGGTCGAGGTCGAGGAACAGCACAGCCTGCAGGGCGTCAAGATGGGTCGCCCCCTCGATGATCTCGGTTAGTAGGCGCAGGAAAAACGCGCGATTGGGGAGCCCTGTGAGTTCATCATAATGGGCAAGCGCCCGCAACCTTGTCTGGGCGGCATCGAGCTCGCATACCGACCCGATATCCCAGGACACGCGCGCCAGCCACTCCTTGGCGTTGTCCGATAGCGCCTCCGGAACGAGGGGACGATAGGCGATGACGCCATAATGGCGGCCATTGTGGGTAAGCGGGTAGACGATACGGTGTGGGGGATCCGCGGGCGCAAGCGCAAGGGCGAGGGCATTGGCGGAATCGAGTTGCAGGCGCCCCCCTTGGGCCACGCTAAGCGGCGCCCCCCTCTTGTTGACGCGCGCCATCGCAATCCAGAGGAGATCCAGGTGGTCGGCAATGCTGTCTAGGATTGCGCTCAAGGCCTTTTCTGGATTTGCGCCGCGCAGCGCGGCATCGGTCAGGCGGTCGCGCAGCTGGCGGGCCAGGATCTCCCGCTTGCGCGCCGTGATATCGCGGCCGATCAGCAGGGAGCCGCCGCCGACCGCGCCGGGCAGGGAGCAGCGCACGAGGTCCAGGACGCGTGGCGTGGTATCCATACCGCGCAGCAGGATCTCATCGCGCGGGCTGCCGTGAGGGCTTTGCATGAAATCCTTCAGGCTTTCGCGGGTCGCGGAATCGGCAAATCGGGCCAGGAGACGCTCGGGCGGGACATGGATCAGGTGTTCGCGGTCGATTCTAAACGCCTCCAGGGTGGCCTGGTTGGCGAGCTGCCAGCGACCCTCGGCGTCAAGCAGACCGATCAGGTCGGGCGAGGCCTCGAGCAGGGTGTGGACGGCGGCCTCGCGGCGACGGGAGCGCCGCAAGAGGCCTTGCAGGCGGTAATCCCGCAGAATGCGTTCCCGCACCGCGGCCCCATTGAGGTGCGCAATCTTGGTGGCGATTCCCTGGAGTACCAGTATGGCCACGGCCATGGCGATGCCGAGGAGGTTGTCATGGCCGGCGTACTCGCGCCACGCCAGGGCCAGCACCGGGGGGATGGCGAAGGCCTCGTAGGCGCCCGGCAGGACCCCCAGAAACGGGATCGGGCCGGTGGCAAGCCCGGTCACGACGGCCACCAGAAAGGGAGGATTGATCCCCCCGTGGGGGTAGGGGACCGCGAGGATCAAGAGGGCCCATAAAAGCCCATCGATCAGGAGGTGGGCCACCAGGCGGGTATGGCGGGCCCGGGCATCGAGCCCCTGGTTGGGGCGCGTAAGCATGACCGGATAAAACCGCAGCACGCCGTTTACCATAAGACCCGTCAACCACAGGGTCTTTTCGAGGGTCCCTACGGGGCGCGCAAACAACAGCAGACAGGCCGTGGCCACCGCGAGATTGGCCAGCACCTGCCAGCCATAACGGCGACTGAAAAGCCGCAGCTGTTCGGCACGCAGCACCACGCGTAAGGCGGGTTCGCGATCCGCCCCCCTAGGGGACACCCAGTGCCCACCCTCCGGCGGGTGCCCTTGGTTCATGGCTCGGTTCGTTTTAATTATAGTCCCTGCCTTATCGGGTCGCCTGGACCCTTGAGCCCGAGCAAACGGGGGGCGGCGTTCCGTGGCCCGATTGTGGCGTATTTTGGCATTTCTGGGAAGGCGAGCACTGACATGGCAGGCCCGGCGGCGGGGCGGACTCTCGGGTCGGGGATGGGTGCCCAGCCAAGGTGATCTGCGATCAGTGCCGATGGTGTCGCGCGAGCGCCGGGATGTGCGGCGCGTGCAGGAGATGGCCAGCACTCACCAGGGCCACGATTCCGAGGATGATGATGAAGATTGCAGAGAGGCGGTTTATGAGGATGAGGGTACGCGATTCCAGTTGCGTGTGCAGACGCGCGGTGACAAGACTCAAGGCGATCCACCACAGAAGACAGCCCGTAAATATCCCGGCGACCAGAGACAATAGGCGTGGCAGGCTTGAGTGATCGAGCTGTAGGGTGGTGAAGACCACGATAAAAAACAAGATGGTGAGGGGGTTTGCGAGCGTTAGCAGGTACGATGATACAAAGGTCCAGACGACCCCAGGTCCTCCATAGCGGTGTGCCGGGGTCCGCCGCCGCGGCTGAAAGAAGAATGCGCGCGCGCCAAACCAGAGGCAGAGAATGCCGGCGCCGAGGTGAATCCAAAAGCGCGCGCTGGCGAGGAAGTTCGCCACCACGCTCAAGCTTAAGCCCGCAAGCCCGGCATAGAATGCGTCGGCGGCAGCCGCCCCCGCACCGCTCAATATCCCCGCGAGGCGTCCGTGCGCCAAGGTCCTTTGGATGGCCAGCAGACCGACCGGTCCGATGGGCGCGGACGTGATGATGCCGACGATGAGCCCTAAAAAAAACGGTTCCACGCTGCTCCTCGGCCAAACCGCCCGCTCGTGCGCGGCCCTGCCGTGCGGATCGCTGTTCGTTATCGTATATGGGCCACGGCCCCCCTGGGCAGGCCTGGCGGTCTGCCGGGGCGCTATCGTAAAACGGCAGGCCGCGAAAGGCCAGACGGACGACTGGGCCCCTGCGGTTTAGGCCCGCACGTCCAGGGGTGTCCTGAGGTAAGCGGCCCCCGCCCGAAAACCGCGGAAAACGAGGAATGCGCGATGGCGAAGCGGCGTTTCTGGAGAGTTTGGGCGGGATTGAGGCGGGTGGGATTGTCAAGATAGCGGGATGCCAAGCTGCGGTGTACAGTCCCCATGCGGCCCCTATGGCCGATTATGAGTAATGTGTCATGGCAAGGCCCGACCCTCAATTGCTTATGACCTGGACGGTCGTTGCGCGCATGGGGAGCATCAATGCCGCCGCCGAGAGTCTCGGTCTTACGCAGCCTGCGGTCTCGAATCAGCTACGGCGTCTTCAAGAGTGGCTAGGTGAACCGCTCTATCGTCGCCACGGGCGCGGCGTGACGCCGACGGCCTTGGGAAAGCGGTTGCTGCGCATTGCATCCCAGATCGAGGGGGCGCTCGCCGATGCCGAGACCCTGCGAACCGATGTTCAGGGTCTTATGCAGGGGAGCCTGCTGCTGGTCGCGAGCCAGACCAATGCCGAGATTCTGCTTTTGCGGGCGATGGCGATCTTTCAGAAGCGCTATCCGATGATTACAGTCCGATTACAGTCCGGAAACTCCGAGGAGGCACGCCGGCGTATTGACGTCGCGGATCTCGCGTTTGTCGAGGATGCGGTGGTCCCCGAATCGGTCCCCGGCATCACAGGCAAGACCCTGATCGAGACCGATATCCATATCCTCTTGAACGCTGACCACCCCTTGGCGCAAAGGCCAGCAGACGAACCCGTGGCGATTGGCGAGCTTGACGGGGTATCGGTGGTATGGCGAGAGCCGGGCTCCGGCACCCGGGAGCGTGTCGAAGTCGCGTTTCGGCAGGTGGGGCTCGAACCCGAGATCCGCTACGAGTTCAGCGCCGGTGCCGCGGTGCGGGAGGCGGTTCGCTGCGGGCTGGGCGTGGGCTTCGTATCCGCCTTGTCCGCCATGCCTGCGGATCTGTGCACCCGGCCGGTTACACCACGCATCGTACAGGCCCTCTCGGTCATTTATCAGGGCCCGCTGAGCCGCCCCGGCGAGGCGTTTCTCATGGTTCTCGAGGATATGATACGGGCCGGGGCCTATACCGGCAGGCGCCGCGAGGACCCTTGAACGATCCGCGGTGGGGCGGGATTTAACGCGTGCGCAGCAAGGCGGTACAATCGGGGCCGGACAAGGGGGTGGCTCGATGGTCGGTGTGATCGATGGGCGGGGATGGCTTGAGGGGGTACGCCATGAGCGCTCACCAAATTACGATGCCCGTCCCCAGGGCATGGCCGTAGAGGTCGTGATCGTGCATGCGATCAGTCTCCCCGAAGGATGCTATGGTGGTGAGGATGTGGAGCAGCTTTTCATGAATACCCTGGATACCGGCGCGGGGCGTTATCCTGATCTTCGCGGCCTTCGGGTATCGGCGCACGTCTTTATTCGCCGCGATGGCGAGATCGTGCAATTTGTGTCGTTTAAGGATCGGGCGTGGCATGCCGGCGTATCGCGATGCGAGGGGCGCGAACGGGTCAATGATTTTTCCGTTGGTATAGAGCTCGAGGGCACTGATCACAGCCCCTTTGAAGACGCCCAGTATCGGTCCTTGCAACTGGTATCCGAGGCGCTGATGGGGCGTTATCCTGCGCTCGGCCCCGACCGACTCTATGCGCACTCGGAGATTGCCCCGGGGCGCAAGACGGATCCCGGGCCATATTTCGATTGGAGCCGGTACCGTGGCGCGCTGCGTTTTCAGAGGTCCGCGAGGGATGTCGGAAGGGGAGGTCTACGGTGATGGCGATTACGCTGATCATCATTCTTTTTGCGATCGCGCTTGATCGCCTGTTTCCGGATCGCGGCCGCATCCCGCCGTTTGTATGGTATGAGGATTGGGCGCGCAATGTGGAGCAGCGGTTTAATGCCGGGACACGAGGACAGGGCCTGGCGGCGGTGCTGGTCGTAATGGGGCCGGTCATACTGGCCGTGGCGCTCATCCGCTATGTCTTGAGTCATATCAGTTATTCCCTGGTCTATATCTTCGACATCCTGGTCCTTTACCTATGCCTCGACCTGTATCGTCTCACACGCCAGGCGGTGGCAATCTCGGAGTCTTTGGATGCCGGCGATGTGCTCATGGCCGCGACCCATCTCGAGGCGATGACGGGCAAGACCACGGGGGATGTGACCGAACCCTTCATTGCCCAGGCGACTGTCGAGGCGGTTTTGAAGTATGCCAATAACGCGGTCATGGCACCCCTTTTCTGGTTCATTCTGTTTGGCCCGGTGGCGGTGGTCCTAGAGCGGCTGGCCGCTGTGCTCGATCGCCTATGGGGTCATCGCAGCGCCCAGTTTGCGGAATTTGGATGGGCCGCAGCGCGCCTCAATGACCTATTGGGATGGGTGCCGGCGCGTATTACGGCGCTAAGCTACGGCATCATGGGTAGCTTCGAGGATGCCCTGCACTGTTGGCGTCGGCAGGCCGGCATGTGGTCTGACATCAATAGCGGCCCACTCCTCGCCTCGGGGTTTGGTGCCATGCACATGAGCGCGTGTGAGGAGCCCGAGGACGAGGACATGCCGGGGTTGCCGACCGCGCGCGGCTATGTCGTCAATGCCGCCGATATCCGCCGTGCCGTGGCCTTGTTGTGGCGTGTCCTGCTATTTTGGCTGGCGGTGGCCTTGCTGATGGCGGGCGCCCGCTTGTTTGGTGTATTTGGCTAAAAAGAGCCCTGCAGGCCCGTCGGTCTTGGGTCATGACTGGCCGCGGCATTCATGCGAACAGTGCCTGCGGTGGGGGTTCGGAGCGCAGGATCTCCCAGCCGCGCTGCTCGGCGATCGCAAGCAGCGTCGGGTCCGGGTCGACGGCAACTGCGCGCGATACCGCCTCGAGTAGGGGCAGATCGTTGTGTGAATCGCTATAAAAAACGCTGTCAGCCCATGCCAGCCCGTGATCGGCCATCCACGACCGCACGCGCGTGACCTTGCCTTCGCGAAAACACGGGACACCCCCGCAACGGCCGGTAAAGTGGCCGTTGCGCCGCTCGGCGACCGTGGCCACGAGATGCGGGATGCCGAAGAGTTCGGCGATGGGCGCGGTCACAAAATCGTTGGTCGCGGTGACAAGGGCAAGCGTCACCCCCTGGGCGCGGTAGCTCTCAAGCAGCGGAGCGGCCCATGGCTTGATCATCGGCCGCACGCATTCCTCGACGAAGCGCGCGCGCCAAGCCAGCAGTTGCGATTGTGGGATCCGGCGCAAAGGCTCGAGGGCGAAGGCCAGAAATTCGCCGATGTCGAGCGTACCGGCCTTGTAGGCATCATAGAACCGGCCATTGGCATGCTCGTAGCGCGCGCGGTCGACGGCCCCGACCGTGATCAGGAACTGCCCCCAGGCGTAGTCGCTGTCACCAGCGAGCAGGGTGTTGTCCAAGTCAAACAGTGCGACCGCCAAATCCCCCCCTAACATTGCCGAAGCCGGCGGATTCTGTGAGAATGACGCTATTCTAACTAGCTAACACCTTGTTGTATATGATAGATCACGACGGATATCGCCCCAACGTCGGTATTGTTCTTGCCAATGCCGAGGATCAGGTGTTCTGGGCGCGCCGCTGCCGCTGCGATGGCTGGCAATTTCCTCAGGGTGGTATCCAGCGCGAGGAGACCGCCGAGGATGCCTTGTTTCGCGAGCTTTACGAGGAGGTCGGGCTTGAGAGCCGGCAGGTCCAGATCTGCGGGCGCACTCAGGGGTGGCTGCGCTACGATCTGCCGCGCGCCTACCAACGGTCCGGCGGGCGGCACCGGTTTCGCGGGCAAAAGCAGGTCTGGTTTCTCTTGCGGTTGACCGGCTGCGACGCCGATGTGAGGCTCGACGCATCGGCATCCCCGGAGTTTGATGCCTGGCGGTGGGTGGATTACTGGAGCCCCATTGACGCGATTGTGGACTTCAAGCGCAAGGTCTACGAGATGGCGCTGACCGAGCTTGCGCCATTGCTCAGGCGCTGATGGACCAGTTACTTACGTGGCCGGGCCGAGAGGTGTGGCTCGTCGATAGTGGTCCGCCTGCGGTCTATTACTTGGTGGATCGCGCAGCCGGCGGTGTGCTTATAAATGCCCCGCGGTTTAGCCGTGACACCTACGAGGATCTTCGGCGCCATGCCGAGCCGCGCTTCCTGTTTCTGCCAAGCCGCCTCGGGGTGTGCGACCTTAAGGCGTGGCGGGAAGTGGGTCTACGCGTACTCGTTTCCGCGCAGGAGGAGGGGGTCGATGACGCCGATCTGCGCATTGGCGCAGAGCACAAGTTGACGCGGACCATCGATTTCTTGGCACTGCCGGGCCGCACCCGCGGGACGTGCGCGCTGCGTTTAAAGAACCTGCCAGGCGCCTTGTTCGTCGGACCGGCATTGGCATGCGGCGACTCGGGATGGCCGGAGCTGATTCCAAACCCCGATGACTATTCGTATGAAAGCCGATTTATAGGGGTCGTCGGGCTTAAGGGGCAGACCTTTGAGTCCCTTTTTACGGATACGTTCGTACTTGGTCGCAGCCACTTTGGGCCTGCGGCCCAGAATGCCTTGCGGGCCCATATCGAAAGTCTACTGGCCTATGATCCTCCCCCAGTTTCCCGGACACCCGGTTAAAGAGAATACACTCTTGACCTTAAGGTGAACGAATGAAAGCCAAGAAACCAATCGGGAAGATGACCCGCAAGCGTACCAGTGACGAATTCAAGGACCAAGCCCTAAAGCGCGCCGAGCAAGATGGCGTGGCCCTGGTAGCCCGGGACCTCGGGATTGCAAAGACCCAGATATACGCCTGGCGGCGCAAGCGCCAGATCGAGGGGGCGGTCACCGAGAAGGAGCGGCTGAAGGACGCGGAGCTTGCCCGCCTGAAAAGGGGATATGGCGCGCTTGGAAGAGGAGAACGCCTTCTTAAAAAAAGCCTCGGCGTACTTCGCGGCGAGACACTCGAAGTGAAGTACGCCTGGATCCGACGCCACGAAGCAGACCACGCGGTCTCCCTCATGTGCCGCCTGCTCACCGTTTCTCGCAGCGGCTACTACGATGGGCGGGACCGTCCCGCCCCGCCCCGCGCACAAGCCGATGAGGGCCTTCTGAAGGCCATCGAGCGCATCTATGACGACCACAAGGGGCAGCGGCTTCCCGCGGATGACCTGGGCCCTTAGGGCCAAAGGACAGCGGGTCGGGAAGAACCGCGCAGCCCGCCTGATGCGTCAAAAGGCCCTGGGGCCCAAGGCCGCCCGCAAATTCAAGGCGACGACCCATTCCGGCACAATCTGCCGGTGGCCCCTAACCTCTTGAATCAGGACTTCAGCGCCAAGCGCCCCAACGAGAAGTGGGTTTCGGATATCACGTATATCGCCACCGACGAGGGCTGGCTGTATCTCGCCGTAGTGCTTGATCTCTATGCCCGCAGGGTCATCGGCTGGGCCATGTCGGAGCGGATGACGGTGAAGCTCACCTGCGATGCCCTGCGTATGGCCTTGTGGCGGCGCAAGCGCCCTCGGGGTGTCATCCTCCGCTCCGATCGCGGTTCCCAATACTGTGCGCATGACTATCGCCGTCTCCTGAAGGCCCACGGTCTCATTGCGAGCAGAGTCAAGAAAGGCGACGGCACCGACAACGCCGCCATGGAGAGCGGGAACCACAGCCTCAAGGTCGAGGCCATCCGTGGAGAACGCTTCACGACACGGCAAGACGCCGGAAACCCTGTGTTCGAATACATGGAAATCACTTATAATCGCCAGCGTCCGCACTCCGGCCTCAAGTACCTCTCTCCCGAGGCCTTCGAGCAGCGGCATGTGGCTTAACTGAGTGTCCGCGGATTCGGGGAAGGATCAACCCCGGTTTGCGCCGAGTGCGGCATTCATCGGGTGGGCTGGTCCGCATCACCCCGATCAGGGCAGTTATTGTCCAGGCGTGAATTTTAAGATGGCGATACCCAATGTCATGAGCGTCACCATCAAACCCCCGAGCCGAAACATGAGGCGCATCTCCATGCCGGATAGGGTCACATTCATCGCCGTCAGGCCGGTCTTAACGTCAAAGACCTCACCTTTGAGCGTCACTACATCACCCTTGAGCTCGGCCACATCACCCTTGAGGGTTTTGATATCTATCTTGACCTCGCGCAGCTCATCGCTGAGGCCATCCATACGTTTATGGAGTTTCTCGATATCACCCTTGGTTGCGAACCCGCGTTCTGACATGTCCAGGAATACTGACATGTGCGCCTCGGCCTGCGCCTCGGGGACGCCGGCTTGGGTCAGACGCTTGATTAACGTATGGGTGTCAAGCATGTTCGCGCTCATTGACGTTCCCCTAGCATATTCTATCACAAGTGTGCGAGCCGAAGGGATACGGGTGCGCGCCCTCATCATGCTCAGCCGGCATGTTATGGATGCCTAGGGATGGGGTCAATCCGGAAATCCCCTGTACCCCCCTCGCATCTCGATCGGCTCGACGCGGCATGACAGGATCCCGAGGTCAGAGGTACCAAGGCGGTTATTCATTGCCGGGGCCGGATTATCATGCCTGACGAAGCCCCAGGGTGAGGCTAGCGGCGCGAAAATGGCCTTGGGGCATGGGTCAAAGGTGGGCCTGAGGCGGAGTTGCTTGTCGCATGTCATGAAGAGAGCGACTGGTCTGCCACCGCGGATGGTTTGGCGCGATGATGCGACCAGCGCCCCAGGGTGAGAGAGATGATGGGCGTTGTGTACAGCGTCAGGGCCTGCGAGACGATAAGCCCGCCGATGACGGTGATACCGATCGGCTGGCGCAGATGGTGGCCAGTGCCAAGGGCCCGCGCAAGCGGTACCGCCCCCAAAAGTGCGGCCAGGGTGGTCAGGCGAGGCCTTTGAGTATCTACTCACCGACACGTTTGTGCCTGGCCAGAGCCGCTTCGGGCCGGCTGCCTAGGCGCGTTGCGCGCCCACATCGCACATCTTCTGGCTTAGGGTACTCTGGTGTCCATGGAGCGCGCTGGCCCGTGAGAACTCTTTTTGCCGAATGCTGCCGGTCCTTGCAATCTAGGCTCAGAGGCCCTTTATCCGCGCTGTCGCAACGTTCTTGGGCTGATCGTCGCGCCCGGGCGCGCAAAAGACGAGAAATCCCCGGCCTGGACGCACCGTTTCTGGGCGTTGGTATCGCCAATCACGAGCGTGGTTTCTTGTCCGGATCTTTCTGCAGGGATTCCCCATCGACCTCATTAAATGCCGAGGCGATGCGAAAGGTCATAAAGGCCAAAATGAGGTCGCAAAGGAAGGCTGCGGCGAGAAACCCTTTGTCAGCGTTGGTGACGCGTGCGTGATCGGCAGCGATCAGAATCCACCCACCAATCACGAATGACGCTACGAGGCCGTATAGGAAAACGGCCCACTTGGTTGCATCGAGGAACTTTAGCAGCCATCGCGCCACGCGCGATGTGCGCGCCTTGTGCTCTTCCCACTCAAAAAATCGGGCATTGTCCAAAATGTCGGCAAGCTGGCGTTTTATACCCTTATGGATGTAATCGGCAATCAATATGATTCTTGCTGTTGCCTCGAGCTGCAAGGTCATAAGCGTCATGATGGCAATCGGGGCAAGGAAGAGTATGGCCAACCCAAACGCCCTGGCAGCAAAGTGTACGTTCGACGCCAACAGGGCGCTCGCCTGGCCGATCGCCACTGTCAGTATAAGTTGCTGCATTTTTCTCTGCTGATCTATGAAGTACATGAGCTCCACGCGTAGCGCCCGGTATTCCGCGAGGACCACCGCAACTTGATCGGTCTTTGGGTTTTCGGTTTCGGATTCTTTCATGGTCTTTTTTGACCACACGCCTCGCGCTGCCCTATGGAGCCTCTGCGAACTTGAGTGCCACGACTACGGATGCTACCACGGCTATCCCGACGATTTGTATAGGCGTGAGAGTTTGCCCGTAGAGAAAAAATCCAAATAAGCTTGCGAATATGATTTCTGTCGAGCTTACGATGGCAACAACGGCCCCACGCATGGCAGTCAATGAATAGTTGAAAAGAAACATGGCGATACCTTGAACGAGTATGCCAGCAAGGGCCGCATAGAGTAGAACACGAAGCCCGTGCGTAAAGGGGGCGAGTATTTGCCCTGATAATAGCATCGCGCAACCGGCAACGATGGCGAGAACGATATTATATTCCGATACAGCCGCCATCGGATTGTCGGTGTGGAGCATCCGCCGTTTTTGTAGGATGATATTCCCGGCGAGGGTGAGGGCGCTTCCTAGGGCCGCAAGCAGGCCGGCGGCATCATGGCCATTCCATCGCGGTCCCGCAACTAAGGCGCCACCGATAAATCCAAAGCCCGCCAAGACGACCTGGAGTCGCCGAGGGCGTTCCCCCAATGCAAATGGCGCCACAAACTGGACGATCATGGGTCCCAGATAGTGAATTGTGATGACAAGTGCAAGGGGTGCGCGGCGATACGCGTAGATAAGAAGAAAGATATCCAGGAACAGATTTAAGCCAACCCATAGGGAACGTGCGGGTACGGAAAGGCGGTGGCCGGTCAAAAAGGCACGGGCAAACAGGTATCCGGATGCCGCCATGACGAAGATAAGCGCAAGCGCCGCAAGCCGGACCTGGTGGGCGACAACACCCCATGCACCGAATATCGCCTGCGATAACAGCAAGGTGAAGATAGGAGAGACTGGCAGGTCGTGGTGTTTGGTAGGCATATGTACGCAGGAACCAGGCTCCGTTTTAAGGCGTCGTGGCGCCCGGCGATACATGTGTCATCACAGACCACCGCTCCCTTATGTAGGGGTATGTATGGGATCGACCTAGCGTCCCCGTGGTGTCCTCCCCACATGTTTCTCATGGCGCCAAACGGGCAGGCGAGTATTCAACGACCGGTTGACTTCGCGAAGTGTAGCACGAACATTTTTAAAGCGGCATTGCGCCGGTGCATATGCCGGTGCCCGGCCCGGAGCGATCCGGAGTGGGGGAGATGCCCTTACGATTCATGCCGTGCCCGTGCGCGTGATAGGCTGCTTCGCGCTTACGGGCCTCATAGGACGTGGCCATGTGCCTGGTGTCTGTGACATCATCGTGTGCAGCGTTGTCCGCCGGTCGGGCCGGGTAATGGTATAGGTAAGAACGGGTGCGCCGATTTCACGGAAGGCAGCCTGCGTGCTGCGTATTATAAGGGCATGGTTCCTGGCCGGGCGGACACCAACGCGCGGCGACGTGACCAGCGCCCCAGGGCGAGGTAGATGATGGGCGTTGTGTACAGCGTCAGGGCCTGCGAGACGATAAGCCCGCCGATGACGGTGATACCGATCGGCTGGCGCAGATGGTGGCCAGTGCCAAAGGCCAGCGCAAGCGGTACCGCCCCCAAAAGTGCGGCCAGGGTCGTCATGAGAATTGGCCGAAAGCGTTTGAGGCAGGCTGTGCGTATCGCCTGTTCGGGGCTTAGTCCCAAAGTGCGTTCGGCCTCGAGGGCGAAGTCGACCAGCATGATGCCGTTTTTCTTGACGATACCCATGAGCAGAAAGATGCCGATTATGGCGATGACCGTTAGCGGCAGCCCGGTAAATATGAGCGCAAGCAGGGCGCCCACGCCCGCCGATGGCAGAGTCGAAAGTATCGTAAGAGGCTGGGAAAGGCTCTCATAGAGTACCCCGAGAACGATGTAGATCGCGGCCAGCGCCGCGAGAATCAGCAGGGGTTCGGCTTCAATCGACCGCAAAAAGAAGCGGGCATTGCCTCCGAAGCGCGCACGGACCCCGGATGGCAGGGGCATGCCGGCAATCGTTTTTTGAATCTCGTGGATGACGGTGCCGAGCACTGCCCCGCGGGCCAGATTGAAGCTTATGGTCGCCTCCGGGAGCCCGTCGTAGTGGCGCACCGACAACGGCACCGAGGTGCGTACGAAGTGCGCGACCGCCGTGAGCAGGACCGGTCCCGCGCTGCCCGCCACGTAGATGTGATTGAGCTGCTCCGGAGATTCGCCTAGGGCGTGCGGGACCTTCAGGACCACCTGGTATTGGTTCTCGGCGTTATAGATACGCGAGATCTGGCGTTGCGCGTAGGCGTTGTTCAAGGCGTCATCAATGGCGGCGACGGTTACCCCCAGGCGTGCCGCGCGCTTGCGGTCTATGGCTATCGTGATTTGGGGCTCCGGCTTATCCTGGTCCGATGAGGCGGAGCGAATCCCCGGGAGTTTGGCGATGCGCCGATCGATCTCGTGTGTCACGGTGGCCAGGGACTGGAGGGAGGGGTCCAGTATCGTAAAGTCATATTGGCCATTGGTGGACTGGCCGCCCACGAATATGTCCTGTGCCACAAAAAGATAGGTCTGGATACCGGCGATACGCGCAAGCTTGGGCCGCAGCTGGGCCAGGATCGCACGCGCCGACAGCTTCCGGTCGGAACGCGGCGTAAGCCCAATGAAGAGCTTGCCATTGTTGGCCGCCGTAAAGCCATTGGCCACCCCTATACTGGAACTGACAGTCGCCACATCACGATCTTTGAGCAGGACCGCAACCACCCGGCGCTGCAGGGTTTCCATGCGCGCAAACGAAATGTCAGGCCCGGCAATAGTATTGCCGATCACAAGACCGGTGTCCTCCTCGGGCAAAAAGCCTTTGGGCACGCGGATATAGAGCGCGATTGTCGCGACGATCGTGGCCGCGGTTACGGCCAGCATGAGCCGCCTGTGGCGCAGGGACCAGTCCAGCGAGCGTTCATAGGCGGCGGCGATATGGGCATACCATCGCGCAAAGTGCGCGGATAGAGAGCGCGGCGCGGGGGGCGCCGGGTCCGGGCGCAGAAAGTGGGCGCATATCATGGGGGTGACGGTCAGCGAGATGAATGCCGATATGGCGATGGCGAGCGTCAACGTCATGGCAAACTCATGAAAAAGTTCGCCTACGATACCGGGCATGAGTGTCAGGGGAATGAAGACTGCAATCAGTGATAAAGTAATGGATACCACGGTAAACCCAATCTGGCGCGAGCCACGCAGCGCGGCCTCCAGGGGAGACAGCCCCGCCTCGTGGTAGGTCATGATGTTCTCTATCATGACGATGGCGTCGTCTACCACAAAACCCACCGATATGGTCAGCGCCATGAGCGAGAAGTTGTCCAGGGAAAAGCCAAGCGCCCACATGGCTGCCAGTGTTCCGGCGATCGATAGGGGCACGGTCACGCCAGCTGCGATCGTCGGTGCCCCGCGCCTCATGAAGGCCCACACAACGACCAGGACGAGCACCACGGTTATAAGCAATGTGATCTCGATGTCATGAACGCTCGCGCGTATGGTCGTAGTCCTGTCGGTCAGGATATGCAGGTGGATATCGGCCGGCAGGGCGCGGCGGATTTCGGGAAGGCGTTTTTTGATGGCGTCGACGGTCGCGATGACATTGGCATCGGGGGTCTTGGTAATGGTTATGAGCACCGCCGGCCGCGAGCCGTCCCATGCGGCAAGTTCGGTGTCGGTGACGCCGGAGACTACGGTTGCAACATCCCCCAGACGCACGATGGCCGCGCCGTGCGCCTCCAATACGATGCGCCGGTATTGGCGGGCGGTATGCAGTTGGCCGTTGGCGACGATGACCGAGTCGTGTTTGTTCCCGCGAAAATCGCCAAGCGGGCTTAGGACATTGGCCGCGCGTATCGCGGTGTAGACATCCGTTGCCGTGAGCCCTGCGCGGGCTAATGCCGCTGGATGAACATTGACGCGCACCGCCGGGGACTGCGCACCGTTGATCTGCACGAGCGCGACCCCTGAGACCTGCGCCAGGCGTTCCGCGAGGATGGTGTCGGCCGCATCATAGACCGCCCCGGGGCGGAGCGTGCGCGAGGTGAGCGCCATCGTGAGGATCGGACGCGAGGCCGGATTGAATTCTTTATAGTAGGGACGGCTCGGCAGGTTTGCCGGCAAGTTGGGTAAGGCGGCATTGATGCCTGCTTGAATGGCGGCGGCATCCCGGGCCGCGGCCCCGATGTGCGAGAAGAGCAAGACGACGTTGGAGGCGCCGACCGAATTGAACGACATGATCTGGTAGAGGCCGGGGATCTTTCCCAGTTGCCGTTCGAGGGGCGCGGCCACGGTGCTCGCCATGGTCTGGGGGTTTGCGCCGGGCTCTTGCGCCAAGACCACGAACGCCGGCATCGGGATATTGGGCACCGCGGCCACTGGCAGCAGGCGATCGGTGAAGATTCCGGCGACCAGGATGCCGATGGCGATGAGCGTGGTGCCGATCGGGCGCTTGATGAAGGGTGCGGATATGTTCATTTATGAGTCATTAAGCGCAGGCGCCGTGTCCAGAATCCCGGGCCTACGCAGGCGATCCAGGGTGAGGTAGATCACAGGCGTCGTAAAGAGCGTAAGAATCTGGCTGATCAATAGGCCACCGATTATGGTGATACCCAAGGGAATGCGCAGTTCGGCGCCCGCGCCGCTTTCCAGGACGAGCGGCACCGCCCCCAGAAGCGCCGCGAGCGTAGTCATCATGATAGGCCGAAAACGCAGTACGGACGCTTCGATTATTGCATCTTCAGGCGAGGCCCCCTGGCGCTGCGCCTCAATCGCGAAGTCCACCATCATGATGCCGTTTTTCTTGACGATGCCCATGAGCAGGACGATGCCCACCAAGGCGACGATCGTAAATTCAGTCCCGGTAAAATAGAGCGCGGCAAGGGCGCCTATGCTGGCCGACGGCAGGGTCGACAATATGGTCAGGGGATGGATCGCGCTTTCATAGAGGATGCCAAGTACGATATAGATCACGATAATGGTGGCCGCAATCAGCCAGGGTTCGCGCGCAAGAGATGTCTGAAAGCGGGCCGCTGCCCCGGAATAATGGCCGGTGATGGTTGCCGGTTCGTGAAGGGCGTGTTCAGCGCGGGTGATCGAGCGTTCCGCCGATTGGAGCGCCACATGCGGGGCAAGATTGAAGCCAATAGTCACCGCTGGGATCTGGTTTTCCTGGTCGACGGCAAGTGGCGCGCGCCTTGTACTTATGCGCGCGATCTCGCCGAGCGGGATCTCGGCATTGCCGGCGCCGGGTATGTAGAGGGACCCGAGCGCCGCCGGGCTTTGGCGAAAGTGGGGGGCGACGCCCAATACAACGCGATATTGATCATTCTGCGTGTAGATGGTAGAGACCTGCCGCTGCCCATAGGCATCATAGAGGATATTGGCGACGGTCTGCATGGTGACGCCGAGCGTCGCGGCCCGCGTCCTCTGGAGCCGCACATAGGTTTCCGAGGCAGTTGCGGTGCCGCTGCTTGTGACATCGCGCAGTTGTGCATCGTGCCGCAGGGCACCGACCAGAGATGCGGCAAACTGCGTCAAGGCCATGTTGTCGGTGTCGGTGAGCGTGTATTGATAGGTCGTGGGCGAGGGGCGGGAGGAGAGCGTGATGTCCTGTACGGGGCGAAGGTCCGCACGGAGTCCCGGAACCCTGCGCAGGGCGCGCCGCAGCGCTGCCTCCACCGTTTGCAGGGCCGGCCGCGTGCCGATCGGCTTAAGGAGGACCGTGAGCTCTCCGGTATTGGGGGTGGGGTTGGTAAGGCCCGTCCCAATGTAGGATGTGACACCGCTTACCGCGGGATTGCGCCGGATCCGCGCGATAGCTTGGGCCTGCAGGGCCGCGAACGCCGGTAGCGAGATGCTTGCCCGCGCGCGGGTGGCCACCGCGATTTCGCTCGTGTCTTGCGTGGGCAGAAGGCCCTTGGGAATGACTATAAACAGAGCGAGCGTGCCGGCTAGGGTGGCACCGAACGCCCACAAGACGGCCGTGCGGTGACGGAGCACGGAAATTAATGTTGCGCGGTAGTGCTCCCGCAGGCTATGCCACAGGCGATCGATCATGGCGGCAAGGGCCGACCGGTGTGCGGTAGTCGGCTGCAGCAGATGGGCGCACATCATCGGTGTAAGGGTCAGGGAGATTACCGCCGATACGGCTACCGCTATCGAAAGCGTCATCGAGAATTCGCGAAACAGCCGGCCCACGAGGCCCGGCATGAACAGCAGCGGGATGAAGACGGCGATGAGGGATATCGTAAGGGATACGATCGTAAAGCCGATCTGGCGCGAACCATCGAGGGCCGCCGTAAGCGGCCGCGCACCGGCCTCGAGGAATCGCACGATATTCTCGATCATGACGATGGCGTCATCAACCACGAACCCGGAGGCCACCGTGAGCGCCATGAGCGAGAGGTTGTCTAGGCTAAAGCCCAGGGCATGCATGGCCGCAAAGGTTCCTATCAGGGATAGCGGCAGGGCCACGGCTGGTATCAGGGCCGCGCGCCATGTCGGCAGGAAGACGAAGATCACCAGAACAACAAGCACGATCGCAGTCATCAAGGTGAGCTCGACATCCGCGACCGAGGCCTTGATGGTGGTGGTCCGGTTGGCGACGATCGAAAAGGTGGTGGCAGCAGGAAGGATTTTGGATAGGCCGGAGAGCGCGGCCTTGACGCGCGCCACGGTACGCACAATGTTGGCGCCCGGCTCCCGGTCTATCGATATAAGCACGGCAGGCACCTGGTTGTATGTGGTGACAACCGACGGGTTCTCGAGCCCGGGTGCGACCGAGCCCACATTCGCAATGGTGACCGGTGTGCCCCCGACCGAGGCAATGACGATGCGCCGAAAGGCGCGGATCGATTGGAGCTGATCAGTGGCCCCTACCGCAAACGCCTGATGGCGGCCCTCGAAGCCCCCTTTTGGTCCGTTTTGATTGGCGTCCGCTATGGCCGTGCGCACGTCCTCGAGCGATAGGCCATAGGCTGCCAGCCGCACGGGATTGATATGCACGCGGATCGCCTTTTTCATGCCGCCCTGCACCTGGACCCGGCCGACGCCCGAGACCTCGCTTAAGCGCGGGGTCAGCAGTGTGTTAGCGATGGAGGCGAGCGCCGGTAAAGGGGTGGTGCGCGAGGTCAGGGCAAGCACCATGATGGGGCTGTCGGCGGGATTGATCTCCGAGTAGACGGGTGGGTAGGGGATGTTCGGTGGCAGAGTCGCTGCAGCGGCATCGATGGCCGCCTGGACAGCCTGCGCGGCTGTGGTCAAAGATTCCTGGAGGGAAAATCGCAGAGTGATGGCGCTGGTTCCGTAGGAACTCACGGAACTCATGGCCGAGAGCCCGGCGATGTCCCCGAATTCATGCTGGAGCGGGGCGGTGATGAGGCGCGAGACGGTGTCAGCATTGGCGCCCGGCAGGCGCGTGGTCACCAGGATCGTCGGGAACGCCACGGACGGCAGGGCTGCCACCGGGAGCGAGCGATAGCCAAGGATACCGCCCAGCAGTAGCGCGACCGCAAGCAGGGTCGTCGCGATTGGGCGCGTGATAAAGGGGCGCGAGATGTTCACGCGTGGCTCGCCGTGCGCGATTTCCCCGTTTGCGCCGGGAGGATACGCACCTGCGCCCCCGGGTGCAGGCGTGAGCCGCCGACCACCACCACCTGCGCCCCCGCGGCTAGGCCCGAGCGAATGACGGTCAGACGCTGATCGGAAAAGCCAAGGCTCACGGGGACATCGCTCACTTGTAGTCCTTGTTTATGGGCCTTTACGCGCGGGCTGGCAAGGGCGGGTCCGCTCGGCCTCACGACATACACGAATGCCCCTTCGGGGCCTTGGCGCACCGCCACCGAGGGGACGACAACGACGTGGCGCTCAGTGCGAACCTGCAAACGGACATTGACGAAGGCGCCGGGCCACAGGGCCAGAGACGGGTTTTTGAAGCGCGCCTTGAGGGTCAGCGTTCCGGTCGACTGATTGATGATATTGTCGAGCACCGTCAAGCGGCCCTTTGCGAGCACAAGCCGCCGCCCGCTGTGGTGCGCGAATGCCGTCACGTTTAATGTGTGCGCGTGCAGGGCATGCAGAACGTCGGACAGGTCTTGCTGCGGGAGGCTAAACAGGACATAGATCGGCTGGATCGTGGTGATAGTAACGATGCCCCCTGGCGTGCTGGGGCTTACGATATTGCCGGCATTGACTGCGAGGATGCCGGTGCGTCCGCTGATGGGCGCTATGATGCGTGTGTAGCTTAAGTTCGTGCGCGCGCTTTCTATCTGGGCATTGTCTTGCGCCACGATTGCGCGGTCCTCGGCGACGGTGGCCTTTTGCTCGGCTACGATCTCGGCGGATATGTAGTGGTGCGCGATAAGCATACGATAGCGCTTGAGGGTATCGAGCGCGACCGCGAGTAGCGCCTGGTCCTGTGCGCGCTTGGCAAGCGCCTGGGCGAGGGCCGCCTGATAGGGACGTGGGTCGATGCGCGCCAATAGGGCACCACGGCGCACGACAGTGCCTTGGCGGAAGTCCACGGCAATCATGGGACCTGTGATCATCGGTGCAATCGTCACGGTGCGGTAGGCCTGGACAAGACCGAGGGCGCGTAGGGTGATCGGGATATCGGCGTAGCGGGCGCGTGCGACGCGCACAGGAATGGGCGATGCGGCCATGCGGTGTTTTTTGGGATGTTCCACGAGCCGCACCACAAGCAGCACGACCAGGGCTATTGCAAGGGCCAGAGTCAGGCGTTTGCGACGGGACATATCAGCTTCCTACGATGTGCCGGGGCTGGCGCAGGCGCCAGCCCCCGCCCAAGGCTTGATAGAGGTGGATGGCGGCGTCGAGGCGCGTAAGCTGCGCGTCGGTATAGGCATTCTCGTCGCCGAGCAGCGTCTCTTCGGCGGTAAGCACCGCGCTTACGTCGACAATGCCGGCTGCAAGTTGCGCCCGTACCGCCGCCAGCGCGCGCCGCGCCTCTTTTACCGCCTGTGCCTGGCGGTGCTCTTCTATGGTTGCATAGTGGAGCGCGGTGAGGGATTGCTCGGTATTGGTGAAGGCAAGGACCACGGTCTGCTCATAGGCCGCGACATCCTCGCGATACACGGCGCGCGAGACCGCAAGATTGCCCATGAGCCGGCCCCCCTCGAAGAGCGGTTGGGTGATCGATGTCGCGGCGTTGAGCAGCACGGATCCCGGGGACAGCAGGGTGTCGAGCGCGGCGCTGCTCGTATTGGCCGATCCGGTGAGGGTAATGGATGGGAAGAAGCTTGCAATGGCGGCTCGAACATTGGCGTTGGCCGCTATGAGGTTCGCCTCGGCCTGGGCCACATCAGGGCGTCGGCGCAGGAGGCGCGAGGGTAGCCCCGGTATGAGGCGTGGCACGGAAAGGGCGTTGATATGTTCCGGGGGGATCGCAAGCTGTTCTGGCGGCTCGCCAACGAGGATGCCAAGCCCTTGGGTCTCCTGCGTGAGGTCAGAGCGCAGCACGGGGATATTCGCGCGCTCGGAGGCAACGAGCGCGGCCTGCTGGGCCACGGTGACGGCATCGACCGTGCCGGCCACGAATTCGGTCTGCAGCTGTTTGAGCAGGCGCTGGGCGGCGCGCAGATTGCGCAACCCGATGGTGAGGGCGGCGCGGTCGGCGAGGATCTGAAACCAGGTCGTCGCGACGGCTGTGACCTCGGTCAAGGCCACGGTATCGCGATTGAAGCGGGCGGCAGCCGCGTTTGCCAGGGCCGCGCGTAAGGCGTCGCGATTTTCGCCCCACAGGTCGACGAGGTATGAGGCCTGCACGGAGGCGCCATAGAACGGGCTTGGGGTGCGTCCAGCGGTGGTCGTGGCCCCGGGGTTTGCGACGCGTTGCCATTGGGCGCTGCCGGAGGCGCTTACGCTTGGCAAGAGCGGGGCGCCGGCGACCTCGACTGCGGCATTGGCGGCCTCGAGCTCCGCGGCCGCTATGCGGATGTTGAAGTTATGGCGTTCCGCGAGCGCGATAAAGTGGTTAAGGGGCGGCGAGTGGAAACCGCGCCACCAGGTCTTACTGGGCCACCGTGGCCTGGCATTGTGCGCGACGCTTGTAAAGTGCGCCGGCAGGGCCGATCGCGGCACATGGAAGGAAGGGCCCACAGCGCAGCCCGAGAGCAGTGCCAGCGCGCAAAGCGCTATGCGCGAAGGGATTTTTGTGCGCCCTGGGCGCAGCCCATGGTTATCGGGCCGTCTTGCGCCGGTCATGGGTGCCGCCACGCCACGATAACGGGATCGCAGAGGCGCATGTGCCTTGATCACAAAGGTCTTCACCGGGACGTCACTCTACAGGGTACGGCCGATTTTGCTAAGCCCTATTTGGTGAGAAATCGTTACGCTTAAGGCGGTTTGCGCCCATGCCGGCGGGTGGTGCGTGGGGGACGGCCCGGGGCGCGGGCCTACCGGCAGCAACCCTGTCATGCCATCAAGAGGGTAGGGGCTGCATGGTCTGAACGAAGGACCAGTCGATCGGATCGGCCTCGGCGGTGCCGGTTATCGGGGCGGTCCATGCCGGATCGGGGGCGCGCGCAAGAGGCAGATGGCCGCCGGCGGCAAAGAGTCCCGATGTCGGGTCGAGGCCGACCCAGCCTGCGCCCGGCAGAAAGGCCTCGGCCCAGGCATGCAAGGCGAGGGTCGCGCCGTTTGTGTCGGTGTGTCCGTTCCATTCCATGAGGTAACCGGAGACGAAGCGGGCCGGGACCCCGAGGGCGCGCAATACCTGAATCAAGAGCCAGGCGCTGTCGCGGCATGAGCCGCTCCCGCAGGTGAGCGTCTGATCACAGGACTGAATCCCAGGGGCGGTGCGTGTCGTGTAGCGCACGCGCTCGCGTAGGCGCGTGGCCACATGCGCAAGAAACGCGACCGTAGTCGCAGGTCCGCTGCGGATCTCGTCGAGAAAGTCATTGAGCAGGGGGCTATGGGCGGCCACGTCCAGAAACGGGGCGAGCAGGGCGGTAAGCCGCGGGTCGTAGCGCGCGGGCCAATCGGCAACCGCGGGCTCCAGCAGAAAGTTGAGGGGGTTTTCGGGATGCCAGTCGATGGTGGCGCGCATAGTGACGCAAAGCTCTGCGGTGCGCTCGGCGAACACGACGCGGGCGACGCGGGTACCGAAGGCGTCTTCATGCCAGTGCAGATGGGCGGGTGTCGGGCTCACCGCAAGCGTGTAGCCGGTAAGGGCCTGCGACCCTTGGCCGGCCGGGCACAGGCGCAATGTATGCGGGCCCAGGAGAACCGCCCGGTCATAGCGGTAGCGGGTCTCGTGATGCAGGGCAAAGAGCGGGGGCATCGGCCTAGGGGGTGGGGGGGAACGGGTATATGTGGCCGGTAGATGCCGGCGTTTCCTCCCTCCCCTCCCAGTCGAAGGGTGGGAGGCCCTCAAGCGCCTGAAAGAGGCCGGCGCTCCATTGGCGGCTCACGGCCTGTAAAAACGGATCGTCTTCCGAAAGGTGCAGAAATCGCCCCCCGTCGAACACATTGGCCCGCTGGATCAGGAGATCGATCGGTGGACCCACCGTGGCATTGCTGCGCACGGTCGAGTTCATGGAGACGAGCGCGCAGCGTGCCGCCCGCTCCAGATCAAGCGCCGGGACGATCACCCGGTCGAGGATGGGCTTGCCGTATTTGATCTCGCCGACTTGCAGAAACGGATGCTCGCGCGATTCATGGATATAGTTGCCTTGCGGATAGACGAGAAAGATCTCGGGTTTGTGTTCCGCAATCTGCCCCCCAAAGATAAATGTGGCCTCGAAACCCGTAGTCGAGATGTCACGCTCGGCCTGTTGGCGCTGAACGGCGGCGCTGGTCATGCCGACATAGTCTACCGCCTCCTCGAGGCTTGTCACGGATTGGAGATTGGGTGCCGCGGCGCGCTTTATGTCGTCACGGAGCTTTTTGACGACCGCTTGCGTGGTAGCGAGATTTCCGGATGACAGCAGCGTGAAGTGGCGTCCCGGACCTGGCGCGAAGCGATGCATCTTGGAGTAGCTGTTGACGTTGTCGATGCCCGCGTTGGTGCGCGAGTCTGCGCAAAAGACAAGCCCCTTATCCACTCGAATCGCCAGACAATATGTCATTGCCTCTCCTGCAGCCGTTCTCACACGCCCTTTAGCGCGGCGTGGGCCCCAAGCGCGAAGGGCCACCCGTAACCGCCGGCCACGTCTCGCCAGGGCCATGCCCCAGCGCCAGGGCACTAGCATACGACAGCGCGGGCGGACGCGGCGAGTGCAGCTGTAAGGGGTGACGGTCTTAAATAATAATAGGGGCGAACCGCGCAGGGCGGGCCGGGGCGCGGGCATGGTGTGCCCATGGGCGGTGCGCGGGCCCTAAAGCGGTGCAGGGAGCGGCCGGTCCTGTCAGGGGTGACAGGCGCCCGCGCCGGGGCGCAGGCGGATGGGCGCGCCCTTCGATGCGGCCCGGAATGGGCCAGCGGCGCAAAGGGACGATGGCATGGATATTGCCGATGGTGGATCTATCAAGACCGGTGGCGCGTACCGGGCCCTGGAAACGGGCCTGGCGGCCCGGTCCCAAACAGGCATATGACCATGGCGTCCGCCTCACTTTCTCTGGACTACCGCGTCGAGTCTTTTTACGACGAGGCGTTCGATGACTCGGGACAGCTGCGCCCCGGATCGCGCCTGCTGTTTGAATGCCTGAGCAGCTTTGCGCCGGGGGATGTCGCCAAGCATCAGCAGGCCGCCGAGGCGGCCATGTATCGGATGGGGGTGACATTTGCAGTCTCCGGCGGGGAGCAAGGCGCGGAACGGATCATCCCCTTTGATATCGTTCCACGCGTCATCGAGGCCCGGGAGTGGCAAATCCTGGAGCGCGGTTTAAAGCAGCGCGCCCATGCCCTCAATCTTTTCATTGGCGACGTCTATGGGGATCAGCGCGTCATAAAAGACCGCATCGTACCGGCGGACCTCGTTTTGTCGGCGCCCACCTATAGAAGCGCGTGCAGGGGGCTTAAGGTGCCGCGTGGCATCTGGAACCATGTGTCGGGCACGGATATTATTCGCGATCGGGATGGCCAGTTTTACGTTCTGGAAGACAATCTCCGCTGCCCATCCGGCGTTTCGTACATGCTCGAGAATCGGCGCGTGCTAAAGCGCGTCTTGCCGCGCGCCTTTGACGTCTCGCGCGTGCGTGCCGTGGAGGACTACCCCGGCCGGCTGCTCGATGTCCTGGAATATCTCGCGCCCTGGTCCGGGGCGGGCGCGAGGGCGGTTGTGTTGACACCGGGCCTCTATAACTCGGCCTATTTCGAGCATGCGTTTCTCGCCCGGCAGATGGGGGTCGATCTGGTCGAGGGCCGCGATCTCATCGTGCAAAATGCCCTAGTCTATATGCGCACGACTCGAGGTCCGGTGCGGGTCGATGTGATCTATCGGCGCATCGACGACGATTTTCTTGATCCCCTGACCTTTCGGCCGGACTCCCTGCTCGGGGTGCCAGGGCTCATGGATGCCTACCGGGCCGGCAATGTGGCGCTCGCCAACGCCCCCGGGACGGGGATCGGGGATGACAAGGCGCTCTACGCCTATATCCCGCAGATCATTCGGTATTATCTCGGGGAAGACCCCATCCTTGCGAATGTGCCGACTTATTTGTGCAGCAGGCCTGAAGACAGGCGGCATGTCCTGGCGCGGCTTAAGGAGATGGTGGTCAAGGCGACTGATGGCTCCGGCGGCTATGGGATGATGATCGGCCCGTGCGCAGCTGCAGCCGAGCGTGCCGCGTTTCGTGAAAGGATCCTCGCGCACCCGCGCCAGTATATCGCGCAGCCGGTCCTGGCATTGTCGCGCGCGCCGATCGTGGTCGATGGCCATTTCGAGGGCCGCCATGTGGATCTCAGGCCCTATGTCCTCTATGGTCGCGACATCCATGTGGTGCCGGGGGCCTTGACGCGCGTGGCGCTCATCAAGGGATCCCTGGTCGTCAATTCATCGCAAGGTGGCGGCAGCAAAGATACCTGGGTGCTGCAGGGATGAGGACGTCTGATGCCGGCCAGAGACTGGACCCGCAGGCCGGCGTGCTCAAGGCCGCCCATGGCGCCGGCGCACGCCCGCACGAGCCGATGGGTTGCGGCGCGCGATCCATACCGCGCGCATCGGGGCGCAGCCGGAGGGCGCCGCCATCGGCGCACGCAACGCAGGGGGG
>JAKARI010000032.1 GCA_021819245.1 Pseudomonadota bacterium
CGGCATCAAATGACGCAAACCCGCCGTTGCGCGACTGCATGCCCGCGACCCATTGCGCGGCGCGGTGAATCGATTCTCCATACGCGGGATCGCCCGCCTCTTCCATGGCCCATGCCACGACACTCGTGTCATCCAGATCCGGGTAATGGCCGTTCTCGAACTGGAAGGGCCAGCCGCCGCCGGGCAGATTGGGCTTACTGTCGCGCCAATCCCCGGGGGCATCGAGGAGCTGACGATCGCGCATCCAGGACAGGGCGCGCGCGACCGCATCCTTGGTGCCCTCGCGGTCGACCTCCATGAGCGCAAGACACACAAGCCCGGTATCCCAGATCGGCGACACGCACGGCTGGCAATAGGCCTCGTATTCCCCCACCAGCAGGAGTTTCTGAATGGCGATCAAGGCGTCGCGCCGATAGGGGTGCTCAGGGCCGTAGCCGCGCACGGCCAGAAACTCATAGGCATTGACCATCGCCGGAAAGATCGCCCCGAGCCCGCCTGTCCCATTCAGGCGCTCTACGATCCACGCCTCGGCGCGGTCCAGGGCGCGCGACCGCAGGCGGCGCGGAATCATGCCCTCGAGGCGAAATCCCACCCGCTCGAGCTTGCCAAGGACATAATTCGTGATCGACCGGACCGGAAAATAATTCCGCTCCTCGTCGGGTGGCCGCACGAAGAGCTCGGATATCCCGATGCCGCGCGGATTGCGTGCGCGGGTCTTCAGGCTGCAAAGCGCCAAGAGCGGGACCATGACGGTGCGGGACCAGTAGGACACCTTGGCGAGCGTGATCGGAAACCACCGTGGGGCCATGACGAGCTCCACCGGCATAAACGGGATCGCGCGCCACGGCACCTGGCCAAACTGCGCAAGCGCGATGCGCGTAAACACGTTGGCGCGGGCCGCCCCGCCATGGCTCAGGATGAGGGCGCGGGCCTTGGCCATGTGGGGCGCGTTGACGTCATCGCCGACGATCTTTAGGGCATAATAGGCCTTCACCGAGGCGCTCATGTCGAAGTGGCCGTCATAGTAAAGCGGCCACCCCCCTTCTTGCGTCTGCCGCGCGCGGATATAACGCGCGAGCTTGACCTCGAGCGCACTATCGATCTCGTCCATGAAATGCATCATGAGGATGTATTCCGAGGGGATCGTGCAATCGGCCTCGAGCGGCCAGCACCAGTACCCCTCCGGCGCCTGTTCGGCCAGGATACGGTCGCGCGCCTGCGCCAGGACGGCATCAAGAAATGCCGGCTCGGCGCCCTGCGCCAGGGACTCGCGGTTATCCCGGCTCTTGGCCGGGCCGCCCTGATTCTTCATGCTGCGCGCTTCCTCAGGCAATGGCGCTTCTCGTTAGGCGCCGCGCGGCAAAGGCCGCGGCATACCCGCCAGAAATACGAACAAGAGGCGCAAAAGCCGGTCATGACCGGCGGAAAAACGGCTCACCGCGACCGTCGCCTTGACGCTGCGGCGCGTGATCTTGACATCCTGACCGCTCGCAAAATCCCGCCGGGAATCGATCTTGCGCAACGTGAGAATCGCCATGCCCAGGGCCCACAGGCAAAAGTTCCTCAGGCCCTCTTCCTCGCGCGGGATCAGCAATATGTACTCGAGCGCGAGACGCGCATGGCTGCGCGCCACATCGATGAGCTCGCCAAGGCCCTGCGCGAACCCGGCATGGCGCGGCCCGTTCTCGAGGTCGCTTAGCGCAAACCCGTGGCGGGCAAAGACGTCGCGCGGCAGCCAGCAGGCCCCACGCCGATGATCTTCCCATATATCTTTTAAGATGTTTGTCATTTGCAGGGTCTGCCCAAACGAGACCGCAAGCGTCATGAGGCGCTCCTCGTGCCGGCGCATGGCGGGCGAATATTCACAAAAGAGGCGCGTGAGCATCTCACCTACGACCCCGGCTACGTAGTAGCAATAGCGGTCCATGTCCGCAAGCGTCGGCAGGCCCGCCGGGTCCTTGCGCTCCTGAAATTCCGCCATCCCGTCGGCCATGATCGCGACACAGGCCTCGAGCGCCTTGCGCTGTCCGGCGGTGAACCCCTCCGAGATCGCGATCACGCGCGCCGTCTCGCGCACCAGCAGCCGCTCGGCCTCCGGCACGCCGGGGGCCAGGACCGCATCGAGGCCGCGGGCAAATTCCGCGGGATCGGCGCGACGCGCAACGACTTGGGCGAAGAATGTGCAGAACCGCCGCTTCTGGGCGCTGCTCAATCCCGGATCGTCTTCGATGGTATCGACGATGCGGCAGAGCAGGTAGCCATTGCCGACCACCGTGCGCAAGGCCCGCGGGAGCTCAGGTATGGTGAGCGCAAAGGTTCGCGACACATCTTTCAGCATGGCATCCTGAAAGCGCTCATCATCCGCGCCTTCCCTTGCCACCATCGCATCTGCTACCGATACGGACATATCCCTTTTTCCTGATGCGCCATCGGTTGGTCGATCTGCCGGCCGCCCCCGGCGTTCAGGGCTCGTATGCCGCGGGCCCCGCACCTTACCATAAAGCGCAACGTTCTTGAACTCACACGGCGCGCCTAGCCGCTGGTCGGGGCCGCCTGCGCGGATGAAAGGCGCCGCTGGCGCCACTCATGCCATTGCCATGAAAAGAGTACGGGTAGCCCCACGGCAATCTGTCGCAACCTGCGCCCCAGCGCAAGACTGAGGGCCGCGTCGGGCGCGATGCCAAGCAATACCGCAAGCCCGACAAATCCGCCCTCCTGAACCCCAAGGGCCCCGGGAACCACGAACGCCATGCTGTGGATCGCCTGAATCAGGGCCTCGAAAATAAAGAGCTGCGTGAGTGTCAGGGGAATATGCATGAGCGCGGCCATGACCGCAATCTCCACCATACCCCCCGCAAAACCCGCAAGCTGCCAGAATGCGCAACGCGCCAGCACCGCGCGATGCCGATACAGGCTCATGACCTTGCGATCGAGGCCCGGCACGAACGGCAGACCCTGGCCCCCGACGGCGCGCAGGACCCGCCCGAGTGTGCGGTTGGCGAATTCCGCAAGACCGATGCGCACCTGAATCGCCACGAATACCGCGACCACGGCGGCGGCCGCCGTCAGGCTCGCGAGCAACATCGGGAGCGATGCGCCGATACCTGCCATAGGGAGCATCACGATGATGCCGCAGAGGGTGATGACGATCTGCAAGGCCAGCGTGACGCTGGTCTCGACGATGACGCTCGCCGAGGCGGTGGTGATGTTGACACCGCGCAGGCGCAAGAGCCGGATGGCGACGAGCTCCCCCCCCACGCGTGCCACGGGCAGAAAGGTATTGACGGCATCGCGTACCATGCCAAGCCACACCAGCAATGGCCAGGAAATGCGCCGGCGGATTCTAAGCAGCGCCCCCCATCCGCGCACCTCCGTGGCCGCCACCACGACGCGTAACGGGATGAGCCACACGAGCCCTAGGCCCGCACGCGCCAGGAACGCCATAACGTGCGCCCACCCCAGGCGCTCCAGAAGCCAGACCGTCAGGGCAAGCCCGGAGGCCGCCATGAGCGCAACCGCGCCGGCGGTCCAGGGCCTGTGCGCCGCCATGCGGCCGACGTCAGGCATGCGGCTCATGGCGGGCCTGGCGCAGACTCAAGATCGCGGGCAACACCAAAAGGATGGTGGCAAGCGCCGCGCCCATGGCAATGAACAGCGTCTCCCCGAGGACTGCCATTCCCGGGTTCGAGGACACCGCAAGGCTGCCAAACGAGCTCATGGTGGTGAGCGCACTGAACACTACGGCCTCCGAGGTGCTGGTATCGAGCAAAAGCGCCGTGCCGACACCACGGCGCCAGCGCACGACAAGATAGATGCTAAACGCCACACTCAAGCCGATAAGAAGCGGCAACACAATGATATTGGCGAGATTAAACGAGATCCCGAATACCTCCATCACCGCCACCGCGGCCATGGCGGCGAGCAAAAGCGGCACCAGGATCGTGAGGGCATCGGCCACACTTCGCAAGGCGAGCAGCAACACCGCCGTGATCAGCACAAAGGACAGGAACGTCGCCTCCCGGAAGGCATCGACCACCGCGCGCCCGCCCTGCACCAGCAGGATGGGGGGGCCGACCGCATCCGGGGCAAGGCGCGTCACGTCGCGCGCAAACCGGACGATATTGCGATTATGATTGAGATCGAGCGAGGAGAACACCTCGACGCGCGCGCGCCCGTCGGCACTGATGAATTGTTGGCGCAGGGAAGGCGGCAGCGTCTTGAGGCTCACCGGTTGCGCATTGAGCGCCGTCTGCAGCTCGGCCAGTTGCCAGGGGAGTGTGCCGATGACGCGCCGCTGCAGGATCTTTAGCGCGTGCGAATCGTGGCCAAAACGCGCCAGATATGAGCCCAGGGCGCCATACAGGGCGCGCGCGGCGGCGGCCTCGCGGGCGGGAACGGCGGCCGCCGCGAAGGCCTTCAAGTCATGGCGTAGATGGCGGAGCGAGGCCCGGATGGCGGACGCCTGCGGCGCATGCGCGGCCTGCGGATTGATCGAAAACGGCGGCACCACCAGGGCCATTTGCGAGATCACGGCAAGCTTGCCGTTCTGATGGGCGGGTATGTAGCTCTCTGCGGTCAGCACCCGCCCTACGGTCTTAAGGTGCGCGAGGCGCGCAGCCAGACGCCGGGCATGGGCAAGATCGGGCTCAAGGATGTCGATGGGGTACGGCGAGACGCTGCTGTTTTTGAGCAATGACTCGAAGGTCGATACCGCCTCGCTGTGGCGATCCTGAAGATGCATGGGGTCGAAATCGAAGCGGCTGGCGCGGATCAAGGGAAGGAATCCGATGGCAACCACCAGGGCGCCGGCGATGATCGCGCGCGGGTGGCTTGCCGCGGGGATATGCGCTAAAAGACTGCGCAAGTGGCCGCGCGGTCGCCCCTGGGCGTTGCCATTGACAAACAGTGTAAGCAGGGCGGGCGTCACGGTCAGATTGGCGATGAGGGCAAAGAACATGCCCGTGCCGGAGATGATGCCGAGATCGACGATCCCGGCATAGCTCGTCGGCACGAACGAGTAAAAGCTGATGGCCGCCGCCACCGCCGCAAGGCTCAATGCCCCGCCCACACCCCGGGCGGTTGCGCGAATCGCCTCGGCGTTGTCGGCGGCAGCCCCCTCCTCCTGATAGCGAATGCAAAACTGGATGCCGAAATCGACCCCCAGACCGACAAAGAGCACCGCGAAGGCCACCGAGATGAGGTTCATGGGCCCGGTCGCCATCAGCGCAAAGGCCGCAGTCCAGGTGAGCCCCATGAACAGCGTCAACAGAATGATCGCGACATAGCGCGCCCGGCGCAGGCCCAGGACCAGCATGACCAGCACCAGGGTGAGCGACAGGCCGGTGGCCACGCCCGCGCTCTGGGAGACCGTCTGGACCTGATCATTGTCGAGCGCCGCCGATCCCGTTATGCGGACCGTCACCCCGTGCGCGCTATCGAGCTTCAGGGCGCGGACCCCGGCTTGCACACTGGCGAGCGCGGTGCGCACGGGCGCGCCCCCCTTGTAGTCGTAATGGGGCTTGACGACGATGAAGCTATCATCGGCAGTGCCCCCGCCCGGGGCCTTCATCCCCATGAGCCTCCCCCAGGGCATCATCACATACCGGCCCTGCCCCTGGCCCGCCACGGTCGCGCGCATTCCATCGAGCACCCGCACCAGACCCGGCAACGCCCCCCCGGGGGCCTTGGCATGCGCCAGGGCCTTGTCCAAGAGATTCACGAAACGCGGGAGGGTCGGATGGGCCGCGAGTGTCGCCATGAACGGCTGCGCCTGGGACAGGCGATCGGACAGGCGCCAAAGGTCCTTGCGCGATAGATACAGCAATCCCTCGCGCGTAAAGAACCGGCCGCCGTCGGGCTCGTTCACCTGGGTGATGCCCCGTCCATGACGCCGCAACCAGTGCGCAAGGCGCATGGCATCGCGGCGCGCAAGCGACTGCGAGTCGCTATGCACGACGATGAGCAAGGTCCTGTCAAGGCCCGGAAAGGCCTTGTTGAAACGCTGCTGGGCGCGCTCGAAGGGCAGGTCCTGGGAGAGCATCTTGCTCATGTCCGTGCTGATGGCAAAATGCGTGACCGTATAGACAAGCGAAGCGGCAGTGAGCAACACCGCCACCGCAAGTACCCAAAAGGCCCGGCGCCGCGCAAAATCGGCGAGCCCGATGAGGGCCCCGTAGTACAAGCGATCAATGTGGTGCAGCGTGCCTAAGTGGCGCTTTTCGCCCATGCTGTGTCTTTATCCATTACGCGAGATCGGCGAACGCGACCGGCACAATACCGCCGGCTCGCAGGGCATGGGCCACCTCCGCACTCATCAATGCGGCAAGCTCATCGGCCTTGCGGTATCCCATGGCCCGCGCGGCCGCCTCGTCGGCCACGGCGGGATGACAATAAAGCTCGGTCACACCGGGCGAAAGCCGCCCCAGGAGCGCAAGGACCGCGGCCTCGTCAAGCCCCCCCGACTGCAAGAGGCCAAGGACCCTGTCGTTATGAACGATACCGGCGCGGTCGAGCCGCCAGCGCATAAGCCCGGCCCACACCCCGACTACACTCAGAGTGCGCCCGTAGCGCCACGCCCCGGCCGCCGATTGCACGGCCGAGGGCGGCTCGTAGGGTAGCCGCACCGCACGCATGCCATAACGCCGGCCGATCTTTAAGATGAGGCCAAGGACGGTCGGATGGAGGTGCATATGCTTATGGGCGTTGACGTGGTCCAAGGGCAACCCGGTGCGGGCAAAGGCCGCGAACTGCGCCTCGATCTCGGCCTCCAACTGACGCGCCGCAGACGGCCGGAAAAAAAACCGCACCCCCGCGCGCACGAGCCGGCCATCGAGGCGCCCATGGCGGTCGCACAGGGCCGGGATGCGTTCCGGCGCGAGCACGGGGCGACCGTCCGCCACCACCACATGCAGGCCCACGCGCAAGGAGGGCAGGCGGCGCGCGCGCTCCACCGCATCCCGCGCCGCCGGCTCGCCGACCATGAGGCTTGCGCAGGTCAAAATGCCGTCACGGGCAGCGCGCTCCACGGCCTCGTTTACCGCAGGCGAGAGCCCGAAATCGTCGGCCGTGACGATCAGCCGGCGGGCCGTTCGCACCATTTAGCGCTGCCTGAAAAAGCGCAGGAACTCGACCCCTTCGCGCAGGCGCCGACCCATCATCTGCGGGCTTTTCACCATCTCACCCAGCATCTCCGCCACCTTCCCCGAGCGGAAATAGAACTGCTTATAAAACGATTCCACGGAGTCATAGATCTCGGTATGGTTCAAATGCGGGTAGCTCAACGCGCTCATCTGCACGCCGCGATCGTTGACCAGATGCTTGCTGTTTTCCTCTTGGAGCCAGCCGTTTTCTATGGCCTGCTTGTACAAAAAGGTCCCCGGGTAAGGGGCCGCAAGCGACACCTGAATGGTGTGGGGATTGATATCCTTGGCGAACCGTATCGTCTCCTCGATGGTCTCGCGGGTCTCGCCCGGCAACCCGAGGATGAAGGTGCCATGCACGGTGATGCCGAGCTTGTGGCAATCCTTGGCGAACTGCCGCGCGATGTCGATACGCACGCCCTTTTTGACGTTGTTCAGGATCTTTTGATTGCCGGACTCGAAACCGACGAGCAGCAGGCGCAGGCCGTTGTCGCGCATGACCTTGAGCGTCTCGTAGCGCACGTTGGCCTTGGCGTTGCAAGACCATGTCACGCCGAGCTTGCCGAGCCGGCGCGCGATCTCCTCGGCACGCGGGGCGTTGTCGGTAAACGTGTCGTCGTCGAAGAATACCTCGGCCACCTGCGGGAAATACCGCTGAATGAGCTTGACCTCTTCTACGACGTGCTCGGCACTGCGCACCAGATAGCGATGGCCGCCGACGGTCTGCGGCCAGAGACAGAACGTACAGCGCGACTTGCACCCACGCCCCGTGTAGAAAGAGACGTAGGGGTGCTTCAGATAACCGATGAAATAATCCTCGACCCGCAGATCCCGCTTATAGACCTCGGTGACGAACGGCAGCTGATCCATATCCTCGATCGGCGGCCGATGTGGGGTATGCACGACCATCCCGTTCTCATCGCGGAACGTCAGCCCGTCGATCTCCGCATAGGGGCGGCCCTCGGCCACCTCCTTGATCGTGAAATCGAAGTCCTCGCGGGCGACGAAATCGATGGCGGGCGAGGCGGTCAGAGACTCCTCGGGGGCCACCGCCACCTTGGCGCCGACGAGACCGATCTTCATGTCGGGGTAGGCTTTTTTCAGGGCCTCGGCGACCTGCACATCATAGGCAAACGACGGCGAACTCGTATGCAAGACCGCGAGCTCGTAGCCCTGCGCCATGGGCAGGACCTGCTCGAGGCTGTAGCCCGCGGCCGGGGCATCGATCAGTTTGCTGCCCGGCACCAGGGCCGCGGGCTGGGCAAGCCATGTGGGGTACCAGAAGGACCGCACCTCGCGCTTGGCCTGGTATCGTGACCCTGCCCCCCCGTCAAATCCCTCGTAAGACGGCGGATGCAGAAAAAGAGTCTTCATCATGAATTTACTCCCGATTCACTTTGATGCTGCCATCACTGCCCACGGCCAAGGTCGCGCCACGCCACCGGACCGTGCGTCCTGCAAGCCCCACGGCCCACAACCCGCACAGCATGACGTCCGCCAGGGGGGCAAGCCCGAAGTCCCGCGGCGCCTCAAGGCGCCTGCAAGCGCGTGAATGTAGCACGAGCCGCATGATCAAGGCCAGAAACGCCATACCCCATACCCAATCCTCGGGGGCCACGACGGCCGCGGCCAGGGCGAGCGGCAGCCCGAAGGTCACGCCCGAAAAGACATAGCCCCAGGGGTTTATGACGCGGATGGTACGCAGCCAGCGCAGCTCATGGGCGGCAAGATCTCTCAGGCCCGCCTCGTCGACCATGGTATCCACGCGATAGGACGACAGCACCGTACGCAATCCCAGAGCCCGGGTCCGGGCCCCCAGCACATAATCGTCGGCAAGCTGCGAACCCAGGGCCTCGAATCCGCCGCAGGCCGCCAATACCGCGCGGCGCAGCGCGATCGTGGCCCCAAATGCGAAGTCCCGCGATCCCAGGGCATGGGCCAGCAGGACCTGGGGCACGAACCAATCCTGTATGAAGAGCGCGCCTACGCGCGACCAGAGGCCCGGTCCCGGCACCCCCTTATAAAGGCAGGTCACGATACCGACCGCCGGGTCCTGAACCGGGCCGGCCAGGGCCCGCAGATAGTCGGGGCCCACGGCGATATCGGCATCGGCCAGCACCAGGATATCGTGGTGCGCCGCCGTCATCATATTGGTCAGATTGTCGACCTTGGCATTGCCCCCGCGTCGCGTGGCATCGATGACGAGTGTGAGGATCCGTTGGGGAAACTCCGCCTGCAGGCGCCGGACGACCGCGATCGCCGGGTCATGCGCATCCTGCACGCCGAACACGATCTCATAGGCCGGGTAATCCTGGCTGCAGAATGATCGCAGGCATTCATAGAGGCGCGGGCCCTCGCGATAGAGGGGCTTTAAAAGCGAGATCGGCGGCAGGTGTTCCGCGGGCGATTCCCGCGCGGGCCACGCGTCAAGGGCCAGGACCTGCGCGATCAGGACGGCCGTTCCCAGGACCGCGGCCGCCGGCGCCACGGCCTCTAGCCATCCGGCGATCATGTCTGGCCCGCGTGCCCAGCCGCAAGAAACCAGGCCACGGCATCCGCCAACGCATCTGCCGCCGGGCGCGGCCGATAGCCGAGCTCGCGCTGGGCCTTGGCGGAGTCAAAAAACATGTGCTTTGCGGCCATGCGCAGTTCATCCCAGGTCACGAGCGGCACCGCCGACGGGCGCACGCGCGCATAGGCCTGCGAGACGGCCGCCACCGGCCAGAGCCAATGGCGCGACAGGCGCAGTGACGGCGGCCGGCGGCCGGCAATGCGCGCGATCAGGGTCAGGATCTCCGCCAGGGTCAGGTTGTCCCCGCCGAGGATGTAGCGCTCGCCTATCCGACCATGGAGGCAGGCCAGCAGATGCCCCTGCGCCACATCGTCGACATGCACGACATTAAGACCCGTATCGACGTAGGCCGGAATGCGTCCGCGCGCCGCATCACGCACGAGGCGCCCGGTCGGCGTCGGCTTGATATCGCGCGGACCCACGGGCGTCGACGGATTGACGATCACCGCCGGCAGCCCCGCCCGGATGAGGCGCCACACCTCGTCCTCGGCGCGGAATTTCGACTGCTTGTAGGGGCCTATCATGTCGGCATACGAGACCTTCGTCTGCTCATCGGCGACACCCCCCGGCACAATCCCGAGCGTTGCCACACTGCTGGTGTAAACGACGCGCCCCACCCCGGCCGCCAGGGCCTCCTCCATGAGCGCGCGTGTGCCGTCGACATTGGCCCGGAACATGGCCTCGGGGTTCGGGACCCACAAACGATAGTCGGCCGCCACGTGAAACAGCGCGTCGCATCCGGCCATGATCCCGTGCAGAGAGGCCGGTGCGAGCAAATCCCCCTCGACGCGCTCGACCGGCAGATCGGCGATATTGGCAAGCGTGCTGCTCTTGCGCACGACGACGCGCACATCGTGTCCCGCGGACAACAAGGCGCGCACCACCGCCGAACCCACAAAACCCGACGCGCCCGTCACCAAGGCCTTCATCAATCCTCCTTCGGCGCTATCCGGCCGGCACCGGCGGCCGGATGGGAACCACCGGCCGGCCGGGGATCGTCACCGCCACGCGTGGCCGGGGCGCCACAGGGGCGAGCGGCACGGGGTGGGAGGGCGCGGGGGGCGGCCCGGGCGGCAGCATCAGTTGCTCAACCGCCTTCAGGGGCAGGTGGCCATCGTCTTGCAGATAGTCCCGGTGCTGCAGATAGGCGTCTCGCGTAAACACATACTTGTCGACCGCGTTTTCCCGCACATACCGCAGTGAGGCGCTGGCATTGGCGCGGGCATTTATGACATCGAACACCGTAAGCGGGACGGTGAGCGCCGGCGCACCGACATAATAGAGGACGTTCGTAAACACCCCCATCACCAGACTCGGGGTATTGCGCAGGGTATCGGGCCCCACGAACGGCAACACCAGATACGGGCCGCGACCCACGCCCCAGCGCCCGAGCGTCAGTCCGGCATCCTCGACATGGGCCTTGAGCCCAAGCGGGGTTGCGACATCAAAGAGCCCAAAGACTCCGACCGTACTATTGAGGACAAAACGCCCGATATCATCCATGCCCTGCCCAAGCCGCCCTTGCAGGAAATCGTTCACGATGACGTTCGGATAGGCCACGTTATGGAAAAAGTTGGTGAGCGAGGCGCGCAGGGGCTTGGGCGCAGCGGCCTTGTACACATGCGCCACCGGGCTCATGATCAACCGATCGGTCGCACTGTTGAAGGCGTAGAAACGCCGATTCATGGCGGCGAGAGGGTCCGGTCCGCCCGAAGTCGCGCATCCGCCCAGGAACAAAAACCACCCAAGACCGACCACCCGCCCGACAAACCGTCTCGCGCGATATCGGGCGTCATCCGCCATGAAACCGCATCACACTGACCCTGCCCATACCTAGCCCTTGACGGTCCCGTGACTTAATTGCACTACCTTGCCGCGCAAGGCGGCCAACAGGGCCGGGAAGCCCTTTCTGTGAATGATGGCCGTATATTGCGCGCGTTTTAGGGCCAGATCACTGACGCCATTGGCGACGATATTGACGATCTGCCAATGACCGCCGGTCGGCGCCAACAGATAGTCGATAGTCGCATCCTTGCGCCCCCGGGTCGCGATATCGGTCTCGACCAGGACATCGCCCTGCGCCACCTTCTCCGAGGCGATGCGATGAAAGGCCTGTCCGGAATAGCGCCGAAACTGTGCGGCGTAGGTGGCCACGGTCAGCTCCGTAAAGGCATGCACGAACGCCTGCCGTTGGGCGACCGTAAGCCTTCCCCAGTAAGGCCCCAAGGTAAGCTCGGCAATATAGGCCACATTATGGCTGCGGCGCACCACCGGCATGAGCCTCCCATAGCGCCCCTCAAATCCAAGCGACTTGCCGACCTTCATGACAGCGATCAGGGTATCCTGAAACTGACGGACCACGGCCACCGCCGGCCCCGTCTGCGCGGCATAGGCGGGCGCCGTGAGGCCTAGGAGCCACGCCGCCGCCATTGCGCCCGCCCACCGCCGCATCGTCACCTGCCCAGCCATGTTGCCACCCCTCCGCCGTTTTCGCAGGGCCTGTCTCGCCCGTCACACCGGTCCCCGCCGATAATCCCGGCCCTTCCAGCGGGACCGCAGCCCGCGAGCATACCACACGGCGGAGGTGAAGGTCATAAGAAGGAAGGCGACGCCGGCCAGCGGCAAGGCGGCTACTGCAAACGGGGACTGGCGGTAGAAGCGTGCCGTAGGCGCGTAGCTCAACCCCATGAGGATCCAGGCCGTAAGGCCCAGGGCCCGCCCCATCGCACCGCCCGCGCCCAGGGCCACCCACGGGACGACGAACACGATCACCATCACCACCGCGCACAGGGTGAGCAAGGTATAGGAGTACCGCAGCTGGGTAAACGCGGTGCGCGCCACCATGCGCCAAAAGCCCCGCAGGCCGGTGGCACGCAGCATGACGGCAGACCGGGTCAGCCCGATCCAGATCGCCCCCAGGCCCTGCCTTTTCACGAGGGAGGCGAGCGTGCAATCATCGATCACGGCGCCGCGCAGGGCGCCGAAGCCACCGATGGCCGTCAAGGCCTCGCGGGTCACCAAAAGACAGCCGCCCGCGGCCGCGGCGGTGGCCGATTGCGGGTGATTGGCAAGCCTGAAGGGGTAGAGGAGCTTAAAGAAATAGATGAACGCCGGCATCCACCAGCGATCCCAGAATCCGCTCATGGCCGGGGCCGCCATGAGCGATACGAGCGCCCGATGCTCACGCCGCGCCTTCTCGCGCAGGGTCGCGACCAGGCCGGGCTCAAGCGCAATATCCGCATCCAGCAAAAGCACATAGGGCGTCGTAACCGCCTGCCGCCCCTGCTCCAGCGCCCACAGTTTCCCGGTCCATCCGGACGGCAGGGGCGGTGCCTGCAGGATGGTGAGATCCGCCAATCCCGCGCGCGCGGCCACCGCCCCCGTGTCGTCGGTCGACCCATCATCGATGACGATCACGCGCAGGGGCATACCCTGGGACCGAAGCCCGGCGAGCGAGCGCCCGATGACCGCGGCCTCGTTGCGCGCCGGCATGAGCACGGTGACATCGGTGGATCCGGCATCCTGCGCAAGCACACCCGGATCGGCCTCGAGCCGCTCGCGGGTGCGCCACGGCTGCCAGGGCAGCAGCAACAGGGCGAGCCACGCGCCGGCGGCCGCGGCCGCCAGATCCGTCCACACCATTCCGGAAGGCGCGGCCTAGCCGGCGCTCTTGGGCGAGACCCGGCGCACGGTCACCGCCACCCCCGGATCCTGATAGGCAGGCTCGGGGTCAGGGGCCATCGGGCCGTCGATCCGCGGCCCCTGAAGATAGACCCTGAGGGCCTTCAGGGGGTGCGCCACGGTATCATTGACCGCCGTACCCTCGTACCCGCAATGGACCATGCAGTTATCGCATTTTGGGTGGCGCCCGGTGCCATAGCGATCCCACGGTGTCGTCTCGATCAGCTCGGCAAAACTCGCCGCGTATCCCTCGTCACTCAAGAGGTAGCACGGCTTTTGCCAGCCAAACACGTTGCGCGTGGGATTGCTCCAGGGTGTGCACTGATAGGTCTGATTGCCGGCCAGGAAGTCGATAAAGAGGCTCGACTGGTTGAAGCGCCATTTGGAACCCCGCTGGCGGCCGAGGGTGAATACCCTTCGAAACAGCGTCTTGCTCTGGGCGCGACGCAAAAACACGTCCTGGCGCGGGGCGCGCTCGTAGCTGTATCCGGGGGATACCGTCACACCCTCGACGCCAAGGCCCGCCACGAAATCAAAAAAGTCCGCGACCTTTTCCGGATCCTCATCCTGAAACAAGGTGCAGTTTACCGTTACCCGGAAACCGCGATCGCGCGCGAGCTTGATGGCCTCCACGGCCTTGTCGAAGACCCCCTCGCGGCACACGGAACGGTCGTGCTGCTCGCGTAACCCATCCAGGTGTATGGAAAAAGTCAGATAGGGCGACGGCGTATACTCATCGATCTTGCGCGGCAACAGCAAGGCATTTGTGCACAGATACACAAACTTCTTGCGCGCCACGATACCCTTTACGATCGCCGGCATGTCCTTGTGAATGAGCGGCTCGCCGCCCGGAATCGACACCACCGGGGCGCCGCACTCATCGACCGCCTGCAGGCACTCCGCGACGCTTAGGCGCTTATCGAGTATCTCGTCCGGGTACTCGATCTTGCCGCAGCCCGCGCACTCCAGGTTGCAGCGAAACAAGGGCTCAAGCATCAGCACCAGGGGATAGTGCCGGTTGCCGCGCAGCTTCTGTCCCAGGATGTAACGTCCAATACGCCACTGTTGTCTTATGGGCACTTGCATAATACTCTCCTACTCCATGGCCCCCGTTAGAGGGAGCTCCGGGCCTTCTTCAATAAGGCGACCGGAAGACGAAAGGTCGTGGTCTCGGGCTCTGCCGACATCTCCGTAACCTGCACCACACCAAAATCCTCGAGCTTCTTCAATACGCCCCGCACCAGGATCTCCGGGGTCGAGGCGCCGGCGGTGATTCCGACCCGCAACGGCCCCTGAAACCAGGCCTGATCGAGCTCGCTTGCATCTTGCACGAGATAAGCGCGCGTCCCGGGCTGCTCACCGACCTCGCGCAGACGATTCGAATTCGAGCTATTACGCGCCCCGACTACGAGCAGCACGTCGACCTTGCCGGCCAGCTTGCGCACCGCGTTCTGGCGGTTTTGCGTGGCATAACAGATACCGCTCAAATCCGGTCCCTGGATGCGCGGAAAGCGCGCACGCAAGGCCGTTATGACATCCTTGGTATCGTCTACGCTCAAGGTCGTCTGAGTCACATAGGCAAGCCTCGTCTCCTCGGAGACCGCCAGACGCGCGACGTCATCGACATCGGAGACGACATAAACGGGCCCCGGGATACGGCCCTGGGTCCCCTCCACCTCGGGATGCCCGGGATGGCCGATGATCACCACCGCATAGCCCTGCAGGCTGTAGCGCTGTGCCTGATAATGCACCTTGGTGACCAGAGGACAGGTGGCATCGAGCACATCGAGGCGCCGCTCGGCGGCCTCATCGACCAGGGCCGTGGCCACGCCATGGGCACTAAAGATCGTCGGGGCCCCCTCGGGGACCTCGGCGAGCCGCTCCACGAACACCGCCCCGCGCGCCTTGAGGTCCTCAACCACATGCTGATTGTGTACGATCTCGTGAAGGACATATACGGGCGGGCCATATACCTCCAAGGCCCGTTCCACAATCTCTATGGCGCGCACGACACCGGCGCAGAATCCGCGCGGCTGGGCGAGCACCACATCCATTTCCGGTCTCGATTCCATCTTTGACGGTGTTCTCTCTTGCGTTTCGAGCCAGACGGCCCATGCCGCCCTGATCGTAATACCTTAGCATGCTATCAAATGGCGAGCCAAGGTAATGATGACGGCCCCATGCAACACCCCGGCGGCTGCGGCGCGCCTCACGGCAACACCCATGACCGGCCCCGCCTTGTCCGCACGCAGACGGACCGGTAGGCTCCGGTCCGTCGTCATCTTGGCAGCCGTCATGCGCCTGTGGCAACCCCATCCACCCGGGGGCCACCCGGCCGTGCGGCACCCGCAACCCGTCCGTCGGCGATGGCCGGCGCGGGCGGGGCCGTGGCCCAATACCGGAGGGATCAGCGATGCGTATCGCGCACACCATGTTGCGAGTGGTCGATCTGGAACGATCATTACGCTTTTACGAAGACGCGCTTGGCATGCATGTCCTGCGGCGCACCGACTACCCGGGCGGGCGCTTTACCCTGGCCTTCGTCGGTTACGGCGAGGAACGCGACACCGCGGTCCTCGAGCTCACCTATAACTGGGACACAGCGCACTATGAGCTTGGTACGGCATTTGGCCATGTCGCCATCGAGGTCGACGACGCCGCCGCGGCCTGCGCGCGCGTGCTCAAGGCGGGCGGGCGCGTCACACGGCCGGCGGGGCCCATGAAGCACGGGACGACCGTGATCGCCTTCGTCGAGGATCCGGATGGTTATAAGATCGAATTTCTGGAACGGCGGCCCGCGCCCTGAAGCACCGGGGGCCGCGTGACGACGCGTCCCCCGGGCCGGCACCCGATTCGCCCCGCCGCAGGCCTGCGGCCCAACCTTTTAGCATCCGCGTGTGGCCGCGGGCTGCGGCACGCCCCTGGCGTGAGGAGGCGCCGCGGCATCAGACAGACCGCGCAATCCGGGGCAAGGGCGAAAACGGCGCGGGCGGAGGCGATGGGGGCAGTTCCGCGACCGTGCGGCTATCCGGGTGCCATGGAAAGGATCACGGTATCTCGCAGGCGCATCACCGATTGCAGGTCATGCGTAGGGAGATAGACCGTTGGTTCGTATCGCGCGTAAAGGGCAATCCGATCCAGGGTCTGCTTTGCGGCACGCGGAGTAAAGGTCACGCCGTCAGCGGCGCGCGCAGACAGCGCGGCCTCGGTGTAACTTGCATCGCCCGCCAGAAAATAGCTCCGCCCGCCTGCGCGCACGATCACCGAGACATGGCCCGGCGTGTGCCCGGGGGTCGGGACGACTATGACATCGCGTGCCCTGGTCACGGCGCAGGTCTGCGCAAACGGCCCAAGCGGCGGACCCGAGAAATCATAGAAACGGGGCGCGAACCCCGGCGGAAAGTGGCGCGGTCCATAGCCGCGCAGCACCCCACCCCACCCCTGAGCGATCCGCCACTCAGGCGCCGACACCCACACGGTGCTGTCTCGCAGATGGCCCAGACCGCCGGCATGATCGGTGTGCAGATGGGTGAGCAGGACCGTCCGTATGTCCCCGGCACGCACCCCGAGCCGCGCGAGCGCCGGTCCCACCTCCTGGTCCGCATCGATGGCAAAGGCCGCGGCCCTCCGATAATAAGGATGCCATCGCGGAAAGTGGCCCGGGTCGCTCGCGTGCATGGTCTCGCCGGTATCCACCAGAATAAGCCCCTCGGGATGATCGATGAGCCAGACGTGGATGGGCAGCCATTCACTCCAGTCGTGATCACTCATCACGCGCACTGGCCCCCCTGACCTGCGCACGAGCTGCGCGTTTTTGATGCGCACCTGACCGGTACTGATCGGATGAATGGAAAGGGCCATGGGATCCTCCTTGCCTGGTTAATGATCGTTTACTTTGTGGGCACATTGTGCGCGCAACGGCCAGGGGCCGTGTTGTGGGGCCGGTGCGCCGCTCCCTTGTCCCGGTCGCCGTGGTCCCTGACAGCCGGCGGCCTTGCAGGCCGCGCGCTACCCCGTCAGCGCACCCCGCCCCCACGCCCGCCGTTCGCGATCCGCGTCGGGATCTGGCCGAAGGCCTCGGAAGACGCGCTGTGGCCGGGTAGCCCCAACGTCCCCATCCGGCGGTGCATGCGCCGCCCGCGCCCTGCCTGACCCCCAGCGGGCAGCGGGTCCTGCCTCGTTTCCCCGGGTCGCCCCGATGGCCGTTAGGCCCCATACTGGCGCTCTGCCTGTCGATCGCATACGCTAGGAACACCACTTCGGGGACGACCATGGGCACGGCGATCCTATTGGCGGTTTTGGCGGCCGGGGCACTGGCCATCGAGCTGTCATCCATGACCTTCTATCTGATCGCGGTGGCGGCGGCGTTCGCCGCCGGGAGCGTGGTCGCCTGGGCCGGCGGCTCGACCGGCTGGGCGCTGGTCACCGTCGCCCTCGGCGCCGCAGGGGGCCTCCCCATAGCCCACATGGTCCGCGCGCGATTATCGCGCGCGACCCCGGAATCGCGGCAGCTGGCCGAACCGGATGCGGGCCGCATCGTGCGTGTGGAGTCAGTATCGCCCGAGGGGCTGCGCGTCGCCTACCGGGATACCTCGTGGCAGGCCCGCCTGATCGACGAATACCAGGACACGGCCGTGTCGCCCGGCGACCTGCTCGCGATCGTCGGCCGCGAGGGCAACGATCTCCTGCTTGCGCCGATCCCGACGCGGGCGGCGGCGGGAAAACCATAAAAATAGATAAGGGATAGGAGGCGGCATGGGAGCAGGTATCTTCATTCTCGTCATTCTGGCGCTCATCGCGCTCTTTGTGGTGGTCAAGGGCATTCGCGTGGTCCCGCAGCAGCATGCCTACGTGCTCGAGCGGCTCGGGCGGTTTCATGGTGTCCTAGGCCCCGGGCTCAACATCATCTTCCCGCTGATCGATCGCGTCGCTTTCCGCTTCGACCTGCGCGAGACCCCGATCGACGTGCAAAAACAGGTGTGTATCACCAAAGACAACACCCAGATCGCCATCGACGGGATCCTCTATCTGCAGATCACCGATCCCAAGGCCGCGGCCTACGGCACCACCAATCCGACGGTGTCGACGATTCAGCTTGCGCAAACCATCCTGCGCGCCGACGTCGGCAAGCGCGCCCTCGATGAGGTCTTGTCGCAACGCGCCGAACTGAACGCGACCGTCGTTCAGGAGCTCGACCGCGCCGCCGTCACCTGGGGCCTTAAGGTGCTGCGTTATGAGATCCGCGACATCACCCCGCCTGCCGATGTGATCCATGCCATGGAACTGCAGATCACCGCGGAACGCGAGAAACGCGCCACCATCGCCACCTCCGAAGGCGCCAAGCAGCAGGCCATCAATATCTCCGAGGGCGAACGCCAGCAGGCCATCAACCGCGCCGATGGCGCGCAGCAGGCCCAGATCCTGCGCGCGCAGGGCGAGGCCCAGGCGATCCTTTTGGTGGCCAAGGCCACGGCCGAGTCCCTGAAGATCGTCGGCGACAGCCTGAAAGACGACAGCGCGCGGCAGGCCATGGCCATGCGCGTGGCCGAATCGTTCATTGAACAGTGGGGCGGAATCGCGAAAGAATCGAACGTCATGATCGTGCCCGCCGACATGGGCGACCTCTCGAAGATCGTGGGCACGGCGTTTCGCATGACCGAGGCCATCAAGGCCGCGGGGGCTATCCATAACGGCCGCTGACACGGCCCGAGGCCCCGCGCGACGCGTCTGCGGCCCGCGCGGTCCTTGACACACGCGGCGGCATTCGCCATTCTCGGGCGATTCTGAATGGACGCGCATGCTCCCTTATCCGCATATCAATCCCGTCGGATTTCACATAGGCCCGATCCCCATCCACTGGTACGGCC
>JAKARI010000033.1 GCA_021819245.1 Pseudomonadota bacterium
ATGCCATTTTGCGCGAACAGTGCGGGGTCGATACCGAGCAGATGCAGATAAGCTGCATGGTCGCCTTCGGCTACCGGACAGAGCCCCAGCCCCCGAAGAGCCGCCAGCCGCTTGCGGATATCGTGCAACGATTCGACTAGGGCCCCGGGTCAGCGGGCGCTGCCGTGCGCGCCTGATACGCCAGAATACCCTACGGTCTTCAGGTCAAGGCGGCGACCGACTCTCAACCCGATCGCAGGCGTCCTTGGCAGGGGGGTGAGCGCGCCTGGAAACGCCTCCGAAGCCCCAGCGCTTCAGGAATGGCGCGCTCTGGCTTCCTTGCGTATTGCCATGCCGGCCTGTAATCGTTGATAACGCGCCATTCAATGCATGGGCGTTCGCGCGGTGCGCGTAGATCGCGCCCCCTGGCTGCCCGCGCCACGAAGAAGATAGGGGTCTCTGCAAAGGAGGCCTGCGACGACGCCAGCCCGCCCCTGGTTTGGAGTATTATCCATCATATGCGCCATCGCCCCCTAGGCATCCTGAACCGGCCTTCCACACCAAGGCGGGCCCGAGCATCCTCCGGTCCGGGCGCGCCTTTCTTGCGGGTGGCCCGCGCCACCAAGCGATCGGCCCCGATCACGAGCGCCCATCTGACGGGCACGTCATCAAGGGCCTCCGGTTCTGCACCCAAGGGCCACCCACACCCTACGGCGGCGAGTCATGGGAGCCGCGGCTAGGCCCCCTGCCTGGAGGGCGCTCGCACGGCTTGGCCCTTTTCGCTGGGATGATGTCGAACCCTATCGGGCCGCCCGCGTCGCGCTCGGCGTCGCTTTGCCCCTCGCGGGGGGCTGGCTCACCGGTCATCTCGAGTATGGCGCCTATGCCGCGCTCGGGGCCTTGCCTGCAGGGTTCGCCTCTTTTCAGGGCGAGACACGCACGCGGCTTGCCGCAGTCGCAGTGGCCAGCGCCGGCATGGCCATCTCCACCTTCGTCGGCGCAACCGCCGCCTTCTGGGCCCCATGGATGCTTGTGCCCATCCTCGCGCTCTGGGGCTATGTCACAGGCCTTTCCGAGTCCCTCGGACAACGCTTCAGCGTAGCGATCCTGCAGTGGCCGATGGCGTTGTTGATTGCCGTCGGTTTGCCCGCCCCTTATGCGCAGGCCGGGTTATACGCGGGGCTCGTGCTCGCCGGCGGTGCCTTGCAGGCAGGACTCGTCGCTGTTGCCTGGACGTTGCGCCCGGGCGCGCGCGAACGGGCCATGCTGGCCGCCTCGTTTCAGGGTCTTGCCACCTATGCCGCACGCGTGGCCGAAGGTGTCATCGGCCCACCGCCACCCACTGCGTTTCCCGCTGGCAGTATCCTCGCAGACCCCAACCCCTTGCTACCCTCGGCGCTGCGGCTGGACCTCGTCGACCTGCTCGAACAGCTAGAGCGGATTCGTGCCTCGCTCGCAGCACTCGAGGCGCACGCCGCCGATGGCCTGCCAGAACGCACCCATGCCATCGGCTCGCTGATGCAAAAGGCCGCCGCCGTGCTCGGGCTCATTGCATCCGCCCTGTCAGGCCCCGCCTCGGGACGGGTCAAGGCCGTGCGCGACATAAATGAATCGGCCGCGTCGCTTGTGATTGCCCATGACGTGCCTTGGCGCTGGGCTGGCGAGGCCCTCCTTGGGCAACTGCGCGCGGTCGGTCGCGTTGTCACCCATCTCGAAACCCTAAACGCCCCAAGCCCTGCGGATGGCGCGCGCATGACGGCATCGCCTGCCTCTGTCCCAGCAGCCTTCGCGCCCGGCCTTGGTCTTTTGCGCGCGAACATCACCACAAAGACCGAGACGGGGCGCCACGCCATTCGGCTCGCCGTCACAGTCGCGCTCGCCGAGATTCTTGCGCTTGCGGCCGGCCTGTATGAGAGCCGATGGATTGCCCTGACAATATTTTTCGTGCTCAAACCCGACTACAACTCGACGCTTGTGCGCGGCGTTCATCGCGCGCTCGGCACTATTGCCGGCGCCGCGCTGGGCGTCGCGGCGGCTGCGGCTGCGCACCACACTTTGGGCCTGCTTGTCCTCGACGCGAGCGTGCTGATCTATCTCGCCTACACCCTATTTGATGCCAACTATCTCTTCTTCAGCCTATTTCTCACGGCCTTTATCGTGATCATACTGGCCCTCTTTGGGGTACCCGCGGTGCCGACGGCCGAGGCCCGGATCCTGAATACCGGCATCGGGGCCATCATGGCGTTAGGCGCCTATCTGGTCTGGCCGACATGGGAGGGCATGGCGGCGCAGGAGAAGTTCGCGCGGCTCATAGAGACTCATGGCCTTTATGTGACGGCGCTTTTGCGTACCCTGACAGATCCGGCACAGCGCGATGCGCCGGCCCTGCGCGCCCTGCAGGCCACCGCCCGGCGCGCGCGCAGCGATGCCGAGGCCGCCTGCGCCCGCCTTGCCGGGGAACCCGCCCACCCCCCTCTTACCCCCGAGATGGCGCTCGCATTGATCGCAGCGCTCGCGCGCGAGGCCAGGGCCGCCCTGGCCCTGCATGCGTTCGTCTTGGCAGAATCGGCTTCCTCATCGTGGGCGGGCATTCCCGGCGATACCGCTGCCCTCGATCGATTTACCCTGGCACGTGATAGGGCCATGCACACACTGGCGCATAGCGTCCGGACACTGCACGCACCGCCACCGATCACCGCGCTGCGCCCCCTCTATGTCGGTTTGCGCGACCTAGGGCCACCGCGCTTAAGCCCGCTTCTGGACATTGCAGACCGCCTCGTCAACACCACCAACTCTCTCGATACGATTCTGCGAGAACGGCTGCCTGCATCGCCGCGGGCCTGATTTCCATGGGCGCGGGCCGGCCAAAGACGCGGGCTTGGTTGCGGCGCCCGCGCAACAGCCGAGGACGTGACTGCCAGGGCGCTCGATGAAACCCTCCTCATGCCAGGAAGGGATTTCCCGAACCTCACATACACAACCCAGGTCCTACGCCTTGCGGGCCTTCAGCCTGCCCGCCCCTGAATCTTTTCCTATGCATCCGGCAGGCTTCGATGCGGGGGCAAGGCCCTGCGTGCCTTGAGCGCACGCCGCAACTGACCGAACTGCATTCTGGCGGCTATCGCGGGTGATATCCTCTTCGTCTGACTCTATGCCCATTACGGCGTCCTGATAGCCCCGTTTGCGCGGCCCCTCGTGATCGGCCTCCTACCCACCCACATTCGCCTGCATGACGATCGACGCCATGGTGAAGCCGCCGCTTTCGCGCAAACGCGCGCGCCGCGGTGGCCCGGACCGTGGCCAACGGGCACGCCAGTGGGGTGAATCCGGGATCGAGTGCCCCCTGACGGCGGCGTCAAGCACCACTGAGCCGGCTGTCCGGCAACGGCCCCCGCGCGCGCTGATGGATGTCCGGGATGTCTTTTTTTAAGGCCGGTTTTCAGGGCTCGGCGGCGAGATAGCGGTTGAACCAGGCACTCGCCACGCGCGAGACCTCCTCCAGCTGCCCCGGTGCCTCGAAAAGATGGCCCGCCCGGGGAATGACGACGATTTCGTGGGGGCAGTGTACGCGCGCAGCGGCCCAACGATTGAGCTCGAGCACTTCGCTGTCGGCGCCGCCGACGATAAAAAGGGTCGGTGCCTGCACCTGATCCAGCGCGTCGTTGGCCAAATCGGGGCGGCCGCCCCGCGAGACCACGGCATGAATGAGCTGGGGCCGTTCGGATGCGCTGATCAGGGCGGCGGCGGCCCCGGTGCTGGCCCCGAACACCCCATACCGCAGGGTTTGGGTGACGCCGTAGCCGGCGAGCCAATCGATGGTTCCCGTCAGGCGTCCGGCAAGGAGTCCGATGTCGAAGCGATACTCACTGGTCTTTTCATCGCGATCGTGCTCAAGCGCGGTCAGCAGGTCGAACAAAAGCGTCGCAAGGCCCGCCTGATTGAGCGCGGCTGCGACACGCTGATTGCGGCCGCTAAAGCGCGAGCTGCCGCTGCCGTGCGCGAAGGCCACGAGACCTCGCGCCCCATGAGGAATCGCCAGCATCCCTTCGAGCTCTACATCGCCGGCCAAAATGGTTACGTCGCGAACGAGCCGAAGGGGGGCGCGCCCGGTCGTCTTGTGTGTCATAGGACGCTCGCGGGCCTCATGTCGGGCGCGGACCGCCAGCGGGCCGGCCGTATGAGCGGCTCGACGGCCTCGGTTTCGTCGAGATGAAAGACCGCATCGAATTGGTGGGCGAGAGAGGCCTCGAAATAATGGCTCGCGCGCTCGGTTTCCGGCAAATAGATCACGCCGATGGCCCTTTCCAGCAACGGTTCCTTCAGCTGCTCGGCCTGCGGGCCTTTGAGCGGAAGAAAGAAACGGTCGAGACTTGTGGTATGAAAGAGCCGTTCGTAACTATTGGGAAGGGCCGGCCTCACCCTTTTTAGCTCGACTTCGCCATCCCACTCGGAGGCCGCACTGACATATCCGGCGTAGGTCGTGAAGCCTACGAGCAGCACCTGCTCACCCAACTCCTGACGCAGGATCTGACCCAGATTGAATTCACCACGGCTGTGCATCTCGGTGGCACGGGCATCCCCTATGTGAGAATTATGGGCCCATACGACGATACGCCCGCTGCCGTTGCGCTGATGCCGATAGGCCGACAAGGCCAACAATGTGTCGCGCATATGGGCGTCACGCAGATTCCATGTGTTCGTTCTCCGCCCGAACATCGCCCGGTAATAGTGCTCTGCCTGCACGACCACCGCCGCATTGCGTTCCGCGAAAAAGTGGGCATCCGCCGCGGCAAGGTCGTCATGCTCGATATAGTCCTGTGCCCGCGCGCGCAGCTGGAGAAGCTGCGCGACCACTTCGTCGTGCGCCGGCGGGCGCTGCCCAATGGCTACTTGGTAGCCGTAAGTCTGGGGCTCGCGGACGTGATCTAGGGCGGCATAGCGTTCACGCGCCACTGCGGCCTGCACAGGGTCGACCTCCTCTAGATACCGTATTACGGCATCGGCGCTGCGATAAAGACTATAGAGGTCGAGCCCGTATATTCCGACCCGCCGTGCCGCGGGTCGATCGGCGTTGTAGGCACGTAGCCAGCCGATGAATTGGAACATTTCCTCATTGCGCCACATCCACGAAGGAAAGCGCTCGAAATCGGTCAGTGCTGCATAGGCGTCATCGGTGGTCTCGCCCTGTACGAACCGGTTCACCCGCCATGTGTCGGGCCAGTCCCCTTCAACTGCGACTCCATCGAACCCCTCCTCGGCGATCAGTCGGCGGGTGATGTCGGCCCGCATCCGATAGAAATCCCGCGTCCCATGGGTGGATTCGCCAAGCAGGACAAAGCGCCTGCCCGGTACCATCGCCATCAGCGCATCGTAGTCCCCTTGCCCCTCTTGCAGGCGCAACGCAAGACTTTTTGTTGCGGAAAAAGGTGTCAGTGCCATATGGCTCATCGCATGGCCTCCTTCGCGGATTCCGCGAGAAGTCTGTGTACCTCCTCGTCTTCCGTCTGTCCGAAATCCTCGTAGAACTGGCCGACTGCGGAGAAATCCCGAGGAGAGTAGACACTGATGAAATCGTCGGCCAGATCAGAGAATCGCATGCGCGCATCCGCCGGCGCCACCGGAACGGCGACAATGATGCGGCCAGGTCTTCCGCTGCGCAGGGCCAGAAGGGCGGTACGCATCGATGCCCCCGTGGCAATGCCGTCGTCCACGACGACCACCGTACGTCCCAAGAGGCGGGCGGGTGGTCGGTCGCCACGGTAGGATTTCTCGCGCCGGCGCAACTCCGCGCGTTCCTCGGCGAGCACGCGTTCGAAATCCTTGTCGCGTATGTGATAAGCCGCGCGTACCGGCTCGTTGATGTAAAGCGTCCCACCCGATGCGATTGCGCCCATCGCCAGTTCCGGTTGGTCAGGCACGCCGAGCTTGCGTACGAGGAGCACATCGAACTCGGCGCCAAGCGCTTGCGCCACGGCGTATCCGACGGGTACACCGCCCCTGGGCAGCGCGAGAACCAACACATCTTCTCGCGCCAGATTGCGCGGCAGCGCCCGTGCGAGCCGTGCGCCAGCGTCTGCCCGATTGCGGAAATACCCGTCCATGAGCACCCCCCAAGGGACCGCTCCGCTTGTAGTGTAATACAGCGCGCAAAACGGGGAAAGGATGATCGCCCATGGGGAGATAGATTAATTCCAAACACTTGAGAATGGGTGCCAAGGGGATGACGGCGCCCGAAAACGAACAGTCTATTTATTATGACCCATAACGATTAAGCCATATCGCCGTCATAGCCGACATTTGGGTCACAGACGGCCTTTTTTGTTCACGGGAGCGCGCCACACCCGGCCGATATCCTCTCGCTCCCGTCGCCGCGCCTGGCGCACGGGCGCACCTCGCGCAATCACTATCGATAACGCGCACGCGGTGAGGCATGCCGCAGGGCCGCGCCATCTGGCGCACGCATCGGATCGAATGCGGGAATGCGGGAATGCACGAGCGGCCCCGCGCGCAAGGGTTATCGGAATGGCATCCGTCCGTAACCGGCCTTCGTTCCTTCGGTCTTTCCACGGCGGATCACCTGGGACACCGCACGCATTCGTCCGGGCCGCAGGACCAGAGGGCGCGCGATGGACCGAAGCGGTCTCAATACCCAGTCCGCATCCGGCACCCGCGAATCGTAAACCCCGACTTGCGCCCTACCGGCATAGCGGTCCATGAACGCCGCCATCGCGCACCCTCGCGCCTCACTGGATGTGATCGTGGGACCCCAGATGCGTCAGGCAGTACTCATGATGCCCGGCGCACTTCGAGCAATACCGAAACTCGAGCTTCGGGTCGTCATGCTCGGTGGCGCCACATACCGTGCAGCGATGAATCGGGGTCCCGGTGCCTGCGTGCATGCTCGCCCGAAACCGACTGCGGCGCGGGCCAAAGGCGATGCCGGCCCGCACCCGGCGCCTGATGTCCTCGCCAAAAAACACGAAATAATTGAGGAGCGATACGCCCACCATGACCTTAATCGGGAGCGGCTCGAACAGGACCGCAAACGCCACCGCCAGCCATGCGAGCCATGCGAGGTACTTCACCTTCACGGGTATTACGAAAAACAGCAGTATGCTGAACTCAGGGTCTATGGTCGCGAACGCCAGAAAGAGCGAGAGATTGAGGTAGGTGGCCGTTGCGGATGCGCCGGCCAGGAATGCCCCGATGACGCTTAAGACGACTCCGCTCAGATAGTAGACGTTGAAGCGGAAGTCGCCCCACTCCTCCTCGAGCCGGGCGCCGAATATGTAGTAGAGGTAGAGGATGAAAAACGCCCATATCGAAAACGAGGGGGGGATCGCGACAAAACTTACGAGCCGCCAGACCTCGCCCCGCGCGATCAGGGCCGGATCGAACCGGAGATTGGCCAGGATATGCGGGCCCTGCGGGGTGCGCGCCATCAGGAACACGAGGCCCTGGACCCCTATGATATAGGCCATCAAATTGGCGACGGCATAGCGCCCGAACCGCCTTTCGAGCCTGCTGAATATCCTCACACGCCTCCTCCCTTTCTCGTCCTCGTAACATCCATGCGTATTAATCCGCCCTGCCCCTTGTGGCGCGCCAGGCCCTGCGGCATGCGGCATACTCGCCATGGCCAAGGGACGCCCGCCGCAACGGTGGGCGGACAACAAATATCCCGGACCCTTATGCAAAAAAGGCCACCGCCTAGGGTGCCATAGACAGCGCCGCGCCTGCGGCGACCACGGGGTAAACAGCGGGCCGGACCCCACCACGAACCGGCCGTAAGAACACAGGGCCCATGGCCTGACAACGATCGGCGTATCGCGGCGCGATACCACCGGGATACGCCCTCGTCGATTAAGCCCGTGATAGGCGGGGCACACCTACCACGTGAGAACGCGCCGTGCCGTGCCGAGTGACGGCAAAGCCGCGCTTGGGGTCAGAAGCGGCATCTCGCGGGATAGATCCGCGGCGGTCATATGATTTAACTCAAGCGACTGCGCGCAGCCTATCATGCGCACCCCGTTATCCTCGGCAAGCTTCATGAAACCCGCGACACTCTTGCCGCCCGCGAGCGGAAACAGGGTCTCGGCCACACCCTTTTTCAAGAGCTCGGTGGCCGGTCCGGTGAAATATATGAGCACATCCTGTTCGGCAGCGGCGGCAGCCGCCGCCAGAAAGAATGCCGACGGCAGCCTCTGCGGATTCTCTCGTCCGGTTATCAGAATTATGACCAGATCCAGTACCTTGTTGTCAGCCATGATGCCTCCTTTAAGATACCCATGACACATCGCATCGAACTCAGGCCCACCCGCTCCTGCGCGCACCGGACCCAGGCGCCGCCCCCCAAAAAGCGTACCCGTTTCCGGGGGGCGCGCGCCCCGGTCGAGACATCCGCCTCGACCCGAGGCCAGGACCGGGCCGGCCGTTGCCGCCGATCGATGGCCGATTCACGCCACCTTGGCGTGATACCCTGCCCCTTCCACCGCCTTGATCAGCTGTTCGGCCGGGGCGCTCCCCTTTATGACCCCCTCGGCCCGCTCGAGGTTCACCTGCGCGGACTCGACGCCTGGGACACCCTGCAAGGCCTTGGTGACGGCTGCTACGCAGTGCCCGCAGGTCATACCGGTAATACGTAAGGTCGTGGTGCTCATGGCTGTCTCCTTTTCCTGGTTGTTGGTAAGCATCCCGAGGCGTTCTGTCCCGGGCGCAGAGTTATGAGTGCTGCAGTCCGGGCCCCGGCAGAGACGGCGCCTGGGCGGGGCCGTCATCGAGCGTCGCGGCCCGAAAATGGCGCAGGCGCAGGCTGTTTGCCAGGACAAAGAGGCTCGAAAATCCCATGGCAAGCCCCGCCAGCATCGGGTTGAGCTGGACATGAAGCAGGGGATAAAACGCACCGGCCGCAAGCGGGATCAGGGCCACATTATAAAAGAACGCCCAAAAGAGGTTGCCGCGGATCGTCCGCAACGTCCGCCGTGATAGATCCACCGCGGCGACGAGCGCCCCGAGATCCCCTTTTACCGTGACATCGGCGGCCTCCATCGCGACATCGGTCCCGCTTGCCATGGCAATCCCGACATCCGCCTGCGCCAGGGCTGGGGCGTCATTTAGCCCATCGCCCACGAATGCCACCTTGTGCCCCTTGCCCTGCCACGCCTGCACCGCCTGCGCCTTCGCGCCCGGCAAGACCTCCGCCTCATAATCCGTGATGCCCAAGGCCCCCGCGAGCCGCGCCACGGCCGGCGCGGCGTCGCCGGAAATCATCGCCAGCGCCAGCCCGCGGCCCTTAAGGGCGCGCACGGTGGCGCGCGCCTGCGGGCGCACGGCATCGGCCATTGCGATCAATCCGCGCGCGGTATCGCCCAAGGCCACGAACACCACGGTCTTGCCGGCGGCCTCGAGGTCCTGGGCCGCCGCCTCAAGGGCGCCCATCGCAACGCCGCCTTCTGTGAGCAGCCGGCGTGTGCCCACCAGCAACGGCTTATCATCGACATGGGCCGCGATTCCATATCCCGGCCGCACCTCGAACCCCGAGACAGCCGCCCCCACAACCCCTTCCTGACGCGCCGCACGCACGATTGCAAGCGCCAGCGGATGTTCGCTTCCGGCCTCGGCGGCGGCCGCAAGGCCAAGCAGCTCGCCACGCGTCATATCCCGTGTCACGACATCGGTAACCGCCGGCCGCCCCCAGGTCAAGGTCCCTGTCTTATCGAATATCACCATATCGACACGGCTCAGGGTCTCGAGCGCCTCGCCGCGGCGATACAAAAGCCCAAGCTCCGCCGCGCGCCCGGTCCCGACCATCACCGCAGCCGGTGTGGCAAGTCCCATGGCGCATGGGCAGGCTACGACCAGTATCGCCACCGCGCTCACGAGGGCGCTGTTAAGCGCGCTCGCGCCCCCCCAGATCCACCATCCCGCAAAGGTCATACCGGCAGCCAGCAGAACCAGGGGGGTAAAGACCCGCACCACCCGGTCGGCGAGCCCTTGAATGGGTAGCTTCGAACCCTGCGCGCGCGACACGAGCCGGATAATCTGGGCAAGCACCGTCTCGGCGCCAATCCCGGTCGCCTCGACCTCCAGAATCCCATACTGATTGATCGTGCCCCCGATCACCCGGTCGCCGGGGCGCTTGGCCACCGGCATGGGCTCGCCGCTTAGCATCGATTCGTCGACATAGCTCTCGCCAGCGCGCACGACCCCGTCTACCGGCAGGTGCTCACCCGGCCGCACGCGCACCACCTCGCCACCCGTGAGGTCGGCGATCGCCACCTCCTCTTCCTCGCCGCCACGCAAGCGGTGCGCGGTCTTGGCCTGCAAGCCCACGAGCTTTCTGATGGCCGCACCGGTCCGCCCCTTGGCTACCTCCTCCAGATACTTGCCGATCAGAATCACGGTGACGATCACCGCCGCGGAATCGAAATACAGGTGGCGCGCCGTGACCGGGAAGCCCTGCGGCCAGATAAGGACCAGCAGGCTGTAGGCAAACGCCGCGCCGGTACCCGTCATGACGAGACTATTCATGTCCGGCGACAGGTGCCGGTAGGCGATCCAGCCCGGCCGGAAGAACCGCCGCCCGGGACCAAACAACACCGCGGCCGTCAACGCCGCGGCAAGCCATGACCACACGCCCGTGGGGGCCGTCTTGGCCAACACCTGCGCAAACCCCGGCACGAAGACCGGGCCCATCGACACGAGCACGATCGGTACGGTGAGAAACCCGGCATAGAAGACCTCGCGACGCAGGCGTGCCGCGCTCTGGCGCTGCGCATCCTGCTCCTCGTCCTCCGTGGACCCGGCCAGCATCTGGTAGCCGGCCTGCGCGATGGCGCTCCTCACCGCGGCCAAGTCCAGGGCCCCGTCCAGATAGCGCATATGCGCGCGTTCCGTGGCAAGGTTGACCGTGGCCTCGATCATCCCGGGCAAGGCCTTGAGCGCACGCTCCACGCGCCCTGCGCACGAGGCGCAGGTCATGCCGGCGATCGCCACATCCATCTCGCGCACGACCGCCTCGTAGCCACACGCGGCCACGGCCTCGACCAGGGCCGCAGCCGTGACTAAGGACGGGTCGTAGACAACGGTGGCGCGCTCGGTCGCGAGGTTTACGGCGGCCGACTCGATGCCCGGCAAGGCCTTGAGCGCGCGCTCCACGCGCCCTGCGCACGAGGCACAGGTCATGCCGGCCACTGCAAATGCGGTCTCACGGCTCATGGCGCGTCCTCATCCCTGTCGTCGGCATTGAGGGCCGCGAGGATGGGACACTCCGAGGCCGGACCCTCACCATTGCACCGCCCGGTCAGCCGCTCCAGTCCCGCCTTCATCCGCTCGAGGTCGCGAATGCGCCGATCGATATCCAACAGTTTCTCGCGTGTCAGGCGCCGGACGTCGGCCGCACGGGCCCCGCCGGTCTCGCTCAACGCGAGAAGCGTCGCCACCTCCTCGAGCGAGAATCCCAGCTCCTGAGCGCGCCTGATGAACCGCAGGCGGCGCAACTCCCCCTCGTGATAGATCCGATACCCGCCGCCGCTGCGACCGGCCGGCTTAATCAGGCCGAGCGTCTCGTAATAGCGCAACGTCCCGGTACCGACCCCGGCGCGCCTCGCCAATACCCCGATCGTGACCATCGCCCCTGACCCTCCCTCCAGCCGCCAATCTACACCTTATAGCAAGCTATAATGTCAAGTCGCCATGGCGCGCGATGCCGGAGGGTGCGGCCGAGCGCCGCCCTCTTCAGAAAAACCGGGTCGAGGGCATCGGGGCCCCGCGCCGCTACTGGATGGCGCGCAGGGTCCAGAGCAGGCCATGCGGCTTGAGCGGCACCCCCTGATGCATGACTGCCCGGCCCGCGGTATTGCGATAGACGAGCGTGGGCACAAGCTCGAAACCGGTCATGGCCAGCAGATGGGTGTTGACCGCCACGGCCCGCGCGGCACGCCCGCGCACGGCCACCGGCCCGATGCCGCCCCCACCCCCGCCCCGGCCGGGCCGAAACCCCCGCTCGCTTTGCATGAGCGCGGCAAGCGGCCGCCGGGCCCCGAGGATGGCCGCGGCCTTGCCGGCGCTCGTGGCGCGCAAAAACCCGGTCACGATCCAGTGCACCGTCACATGGTGGGGCCCGATCAAGGGCTGCAGGCGCTCAAACAGCCGATGACAAAACGGACAGTTGGGGTCCACGAAAACATAGAGTTGGCGAGACCCATTCCCCTCGCGGATGGTGTAGGGATCGCGCTGCGCATTATGCAGGATATGCGCCGGGCTCCACGGGCCAAACGACGACGCGCGCGCCACCGGCAACGCCCCAAAAACCATCAGTCCAGTCAGGGCGCATGACACGCGCCACCATCCCCCCCTGTCCATCCGCAGCCGCCCCCCGCTCATGATTTGAAGACCCCGCCCTTGAATTACCGTGTGGCAATCCCGTCCCGCCCATCCCATCGCCGGCGGCCCGCACCCCCCATTCAGACCTTCAGTCGCACGCCTTCGCGCAACCTTACACGCGCCGCTGTCACCCTCCGATCGGTCGCCTATACTGGCAAGATGGGAGAGAAATGGGAAGCCGGCCCGCGCCATGCCGATGTTGAACGATGGCTTTCCGCGCACGGCGACGCCCTCTATCGCTACGCCTTCCTGAAGCTGCGTGACCGGGCCTTGGCGGAGGACGCCGTTCAGGAGACCCTGCTTGGGGCACTGCGCAGCACCCACCCGCCGGACGGCCGGGCGAGCGAGAAGACCTGGCTATTTGCCATTCTCAAGCATAAGCTTGCCGACTTCGCGCGCAGCTGCCTGCGTTCACCCCTCGATCAGTGCATCGAGCCTGGCGCGCAGGAGGGCGCCTTCGAGGATATCGAAGACCTCGTCTTTGGCGCCGACGGGCGCTGGCGCGAACTGGCCTCCTGGGGTGACCCGGTCCGCCATGGGGAGGCCCAGGCGTTTTGGCGGCACCTGAGCGCATGCCTTGAGGCGCTCCCCGGGCAACAGGGCGAGGTCTTCATGCTGCGCGAGATCGAAGGGCTTTCCCTCGACGACATCTGTCAGATTACCGGCGTTTCCGCGACTAACGCCTATGTCCTGCTCCATCGGGCACGGCTGGGCCTGCGGCAGTGCCTGGCCCGCGCGGGCTTCGGCCCCGAGGACTGATCCGCAGGCCCATCACCGCGCGCGGCGCGGGCGGTTTTCTGATCCCTGGCGGACCGGCCGGGGTGCGCCGACAACCCGGGCCGGCCGTGATATTTTTGGAGCTTCTATGAACCTCATGCTGGGCTGTCGCGACGTAGCGCGCAACGTCTCGCGGGCGCGCGATCAGGAACTCCGCGGCTGGGCACGCATGGCGACCCGTCTCCATGTGCTCCTCTGCCCCCCCTGCCGCGCCTATGCCCGCGATATCGCGACCCTCCACGCTCGCATCGGCGCCACGACCCCCGATGACCCCGAGCAGCACCTGTCGGCCGAGGCGCGCAGGCGCATGCGCGAGGTCCTAGACCGCCGCGACCGCCGTCCTTCATAGGCCCCGCGGCCCGGCCAGACCGCCCTGCCCCCCCGCGGTCCCTAGAACCCCGCCCCAGGCCTATACTGTCGGCATGTCACCCGATCCCGCCAGCACCCCCTATGCCGATCTGACGCCGGACCTCATTCTCGGCGCCGCCGAGACCCTGGACCTCGCCCCCACGGGCGGGTTTCAGGCCCTCGCAAGCTATGAAAACCGTGTCTATAAGATCGAGACCGAAGGGCCCCCGTGGGCCGTCAAATTCTATCGCCCGAACCGCTGGAGCGATGCGGCCATTGCCGAAGAACACGGCTTCCTCAAGGAACTCGTGGACGCCGAGATCCCGGCGGTCGCGCCGCTTGCGCGCGCCGGCCAGACCCTTTTTCATGCCGGGGGCTACCGGTTTGCGGTGTTTCCGTGGCGGCCTGGGAGGGCCGGCTGTGTCGAGACCGCCTCCGATCGCCGCGCCCTGGGCCGCCACTTGGGCCGCCTGCACCTCGTCGGAACCGGGCGCTTCGCCAAGCGGCCGACCCTCGATACCGCCTCGTTCATGGACCCGGCGATCGCAACGCTTGCCGACAGCCCGTTTATGCCCCCGGACGTGCGCCCGGCATTCCTGGCCACGACCGCGCGCCTGCGGGCGGCGGTGGCCGCGGTGTTTGCCGATATCGGTGCCCCGACCCTGCGGCTGCACGGCGACTGCCATGCCGGCAATGTCCTGACCGACGGCACCACTTTAACGCTCGTCGACTTCGATGATTGTCTCAATGGCCCCGCGATTCAGGACCTCTGGATGCTGCTCCCCGGGGATCGCGCCGAGCAGGAAGAGGCACTAGGTGCGCTCATCGAGGGCTATGGGCTCTTTCGCGACTTCGATCCGGCGCAATTGCGCCTCATAGAACCGCTGCGCACCATGCGGCTTTTGCACTTTAACGCCTGGATCGCGCGCCGCTGGGAGGACCCGGCGTTTCCACGCGCCTTTCCCTGGTTTGCCGAGGACCGTCACTTCCGCGAGCTCCTGGGCCTGCTCGCCTCCCAGGAACAGCGCCTCGCCGCCCCGCCCATCCGCCTGCACACGCCCCAAAGACACCTTTAAGGCTCCGACCCCTTGCCCGCGTGCGCGATCATGACGACATCGCCTGCGTCCAGATGCACATCGTAGCCCCACAAACGGGCGATATGATCGAGCGTCTTTCGGGCCTCGCCCTGATCCAGCGGATAGGCATCCATTTTCTGCAGATGCAGGTGCCGGTCGCCCCATCGATTCACCGCCACGACTTCGATATCGGGGGCGCGCGCCGACTCGGCGATCTGCCGGGCGAGCGCGCTGCGCAGATACTGGTACCCCTGATCGTCGTGCACCGCCGTCACGCGAAAGGCATCCGCCCCCGGATCGTTTTCCAGGGCAAAGAGGTGCAGATCGCGCATCACCTTAGGCGACAGGTACTGCAAAACAAAGCTCTCGTCGCGGAATTCGCGCATCGCGAAATGGATGTGCTTGAGCCAATCCGGGTCCCCCGCGAACGCGAACCACTGGCGATCCTCGTCCGTGGGGTTTAGGCATACGCGCTTTATGTCCTGAAAGATGGCAAACCCCAGCGCATAGGGATTTATGCCCGCATAGCGGCGGCTGTCGTAATCCGGCTGAAAGATCACGGCCGTATGGCTTGCATAGAATTCGAGCAGCGCGCCATCTCCTATAAGGCCCATGGCATGGAGGCTATGCATGACGTGATAATGAACGAAACAGGCAAAGCCCTCGTTCATGATCTTCGTCTGGCCCTGCGGATAGAGGTATTGGGCGATCTTGCGCACGATCCGCAGGATCTCGCGCTTCCATGTCTCCAGATGGGGCGCGTTCTTTTCTATGAAATAGATGAGGTTTTCCTGCGGATCTTTCGGGAAGCGCTCCTCGGGCGCCGCCACCGACTCCACCCCGCCGGGGACGGTCCGCCAGATCTCCGAGAGATGCTGCTCTATGAAGGCCGCCCGTTCACGCCGGCGCCTCTGCTCATCGCGCGTCGAGAGCTTCTGCGGGCGGCGCGCCCGATCGACACCATTGCGATTGAGGGCATGGGCGGCATCGATCACGCCGGATACGGCATCGATCCCGTAGAGCTCCTCGCAGTGCGCGATATAGGTCTTCGCAAATTCCAGGTAATCCAATATGCCTTCGGCGTCCGTCCATTGCCGAAAGAACATGTTGTTTTTGAAAAACGCGTTGTGGCCGAAGGCCGCATGGGCGATCACCAGGGTCTGCATCACCATGGTGTTCTCTTCCATGAGATAGCTGATGCAGGGGTTGCTGTTTATGACAAGCTCATAGGCAAGGCCCATCTCGCCCCGCCGGTACTGCCCGGTCTCGATCGCCCGCTGCTTGCCAAATGACCAGTGCGGATAATACATGGGTAGCCCCGTGGAGGCGTAGGCATCGAGCATCTGCTCGGCGGTGATGACCTCGATCTGGTTTGGGTAGGTGTCGAGCGCCAATTCCCGGGCCGCGATCTCGCCTATGCGCTCTGTGGCGGTCGCTATGCGCTCGAACGTCCACTCGTTGTCGGTAAAAAGCAGCGGCGCGGAATCAGCCATGCACGGCCCCCTGCCTCGGCGAAAAGAGCGACCGGAATAGCGGGTAGATGTCCTCGGTATGGCGCGCCCGCGCGGTCAAAAGCTCGGGAAAATCCTCGGACATCTGCCGGTAGAGGCGAAAAAGCGCGGTCTCTTGATCCTGATTGACCTCCAGATAGAACATGTTGCGCAACTGCGGCAGGAGGCTTAAGGCCCGCTCCTGCACCAAGCGGTTGTCGTCTTGCGCATTGTCGCCGTCGGAGGCCTGCGCCACATAGATGTTCCAGTGCTCCGGCGGGAACCTCTGAGCCATGATCTCCTCGACCAGGGCAAGCGCCGGCGATACCAGCGTTCCACCCCCCTCCTTGGCCCCGAAAAACTCCTGCTCGGTACACTCGCTGGCCTCGCCGTGATGCTTGATGAAGACGATCTCGACGGCGCGATACTGGCGATGAATGAAAAGATACAGGAGCAGAAAAAACCGCTTGGCGAGATCCTTTTCGATATCTCCCATGCTGCCCGACACATCCATCACGCAAAAGATCACGGCGCTCGTGACCGGCCGCGGCATCTGGTCGATATGCGCAAAGCGCAGATCGGACTCGTCAATGAACGGGATCGCCTTGATCTTGCGCTCCAACGCCTTGATCTCGTCGCGGATCTCCGCGAGGCGAAAGCGCTCTATACTGGTATCCTCGCCATGGTCCTGCCGGACGCGGATCTCCTCCTCGAGGGTCTCGGCACGCCGTGTGAGCTCCTCGTGCTCATGCTTCTTGCGCGCGCGCAGCGCCATGCGCCGGGCGCGGGCGGTGCGCATCGTGCGCCCGATATGCATGCGCGAGGGGCTGCCTTCCTTGACGAAGCCCGCACGGCGCCACTGCTCGATCTGAATGTCCTCGGTGCGCGTCTGCCGCAGATTGGGCAGCTCAAGACCGTCGAACAGAACCGCCAGGAACTCATCGGCCGACAATACGATCGCGATCTCATCGTCGCCCAGCCCCCCGGATGCGCCCGCGGTCCCTTCGCCCCCGCCATCGCCGTCATCGCCATCGAGGGGCTTTGGTATGAGATCGCCCTGCCGGAACTGCTTATTGCCCGGCAGTACCTGTTCCCAGGCGGTATCGCGCATGTCGCGCCGGAAGCTCGGCTCGTGCAGGTCCTTTGTCGGGATCGCGATCGGTTGCTCGGCGTCCAACATGTCGCCCAAAGACCGGCGGCGCGCAAGTTTCTCCACGGCCGCCTTGACGCGCCCGCGCACCCGCCGCTGCAGGCGGTCCTGATTGGCGCTGGAGCGCGTCCCCAGATTGCGGCGATCTATGATCATGCTCATGGAAACCCCTCCCGCGAGGCGGCGCGCATGCCGGTTTGGCCGCCAGGTAGCCCATCAATGGTGCTTCCGGTAACGCATATACCAGTCGACCAGCAGCCGCACCTGCTTTTCCGTATACCCCTTTTCCTGCATGCGCACCACGAAGTCATGGTGCTTGCGCTCATCGTCCGAGGTCCGCTTCTTGCCAAACGAGATCACGGGCAGCAGGTCCTCGGTATTGGCAAACATCTTCTTTTCGATCACGACCCGTAGCTTCTCATAGCTCGTCCACGCCGGGCTCTTTCCGCCGTTGGCGGCCTTGGCGCGCAGCACGAAGTTCACCACCTCGTTGCGAAAGTCCTTGGGGTTGGCGATTCCGGCCGGCTTCTCGATCTTCTCGAGGTCCTCGTTCAACAGGGTCCTGTTCATGATCTGACCGGTGTCGGGGTCCCGGAACTCGGTATCCTGCAGCCAGAAATCGGCATACTGGATATAGCGATCGAAGAGGTTCTGTCCATAGTCGCCATAGCTCTCGAGATAGGCCTTCTGAATCTCAAGCCCCAGGAATTCGGCATAGCGTGACGCGAGCTCGTCTTTGAGGAACCCGAGGTAGCGGGCCTCGAGGTCCGGCGCAAACTGTTCCGCGCGAATCTGCGTCTCGAGGACGTGCAGAAGGTGCACGGGGTTGGCCGCGACCTCTTCGCTGTCGTAGTTGAATGTCCGCGACAGGATCTTATAGGCAAAGCGCGTGGAGATACCGTCCATGCCCTCATCTACGCCCGCCACGTCGCGGTATTCCTGAAGGCTTTTGGCCTGCTGATCGCGATCCTTCAGGGTCTTGCCATCGTAAATCTCCATCTTCGACCACAGGCTGCTGTTCCCCGGGTCCTTGAGGCGGCTCAACACGGAAAACCGCGCCAGCATCTCGAGCGTGTCGGTCGCGCACGGGGCCGTGCTCAAGGCGCTGTTTTCAAGGAGCTTGCGATAGATGCGGGTCTCTTCGGTCACGCGCAGGCAGTACGGGACCTTGACGATGAACACCCGGTCAAGAAAGGCCTCGTTGCGCTTGTTGTTGCGAAACGCCGCCCACTCCGACTCGTTGCTGTGCGCGAGGATGATGCCCCGATAGGGCATGGCGCCAAAACCCTCGGTCCCATTGTAGGTCCCCTCCTGCGTGGCGGTGAGCAACGGGTGCAGCATCTTGATCGGCGCCTTGAACATCTCGACGAATTCGAGGACCCCCTGCGTGGTGACGTTCAAGCCGCCGGCATAGGAGTAGGCATCGGGATCATCCTGAGAAAAATCCTCGAGCTTGCGGATATCGACCTTGCCGACCAGGCTTGCGATGTCCTGATTGTTCTCATCGCCCGGCTCCACCTTCGTGATCCCGATCTGATGCAACTGCGAGGGCATGAGGCGCACCACAGAAAACCTCCGGATGTCGCCATCGAATTCGCGCAGGCGCTTGGCCGCCCAGGGCGACATGACCCCTTGAATGGCGCGCCGCGGTATGCCGTAGCGCTCCTCCAGGGTCGCGCCGTCCTCCTCGGGATCAAAGAGCCCAAGCGGGGACTCATAAAGAGGAGACACGCGGCCGCCCGCGGCCAGGCAATAGATGGGGTGTTGCTCCATGAGGGTCTTGAGCCGCTCGGCGAGCGACGACTTGGCGGCCCCCACCGG
>JAKARI010000034.1:0-8610 GCA_021819245.1 Pseudomonadota bacterium
GGGTGTCGGGGGTTCGAATCCCTCTACCCCGACCAACAGGAACGAGGCGCCCGTAGCTCAATGGATAGAGCAACGGCCTTCTAAGCCGTTGGTTGCAGGTTCGATTCCTGCCGGGCGTGCCATACCGGTTGCCGCCTTGATCGTTAAAGAGAGATATGGTGAGCGTAGCTCAGCTGGTTAGAGTCCCGGATTGTGATTCCGGTTGTCGTGGGTTCGAATCCCATCGCTCACCCCAATTTCCCTCCTAGCAATACATGGAAAAACAATAACTTAGATTATAGGCGGACGACCAGTTGTCGGCCGCAACAACCTTATGCTCTATCGTCCGGTGCACTACCGGTGCACTGGCAAAACAAAACAGCTGTACCGGCGCAAGCGCTGGACGGCCGTCATGGCGAGCATCAATAAGACACCTCACGGGACATGGAAAGTGCTGGTTCGGCGCCTGGTTTGGCCGCCGCAAATCAAGACATTCCGGTTGAAGCGCGAGGGAGAATATTGGGCGCGTGAGACGGAGGACGCGATCAAACGAGGTGCCTACAGCGCGAAGACCCAAGAGCTATCAGGAAAATTCACGGTGTCCGATGCCCTCGACCGTTATGAGCGTGACGTCAGCCCCACCAAGCGGGCATCCACGCGGGATCGCGAGTCCGTGCGGATAAAGCAGCTACGCCGCTTCTTCGGGCGTTACGGAATCGCCGCCATCACCCCCAAGTGGTGGCCGGTTATCGGGATCTGCGGCTGAATGCCGGGAAGAGTTCGAATACGGTCCGGCTGGAACTCGCCCTGCTGGGACACCTGTACACAACCGCAATTCGCGAGTGGGGGTTGAGCGCGTTGCGCAATCCGGTGGCGCTCATTACAAAACCATCGCCCGGACCCGGGCGGATACGCAGGCTGACGCAGGATGAAGAGGCGCGATTGTTGGAGACGTGCCGCGCGCACTCAAACCCCATGCTGGCTTGGGTTGTCGAAACCGCCCTGTGCACCGGGATGCGCCAAGGTGAAGTGCTGGGCTTGCGAGTCGGACAGGTGGATAGGGAGCGACGGGTTGTCCGCCTCGAGCAGACAAAGAACGGGAGTCACCGGACCGTTCCGTTATCGCGCCGCGCCATGGCCGTGCTTGAGGCGGCGCTGGGGAACCCCATTCGCCCCCTACAACCGACCTCGTATTTTTCGGGGAACCCGGCAAGGATGGGGTTCGCCGGCCATATGTGATCGGCAAAATATGGCAGGAAGCGCTCGTACGAGCCGGCATTCGCGATCTCCATTTTCATGATCTCCGGCACGAGGCCGCCTCGCGTCTAGTCGAGAGGGGGCTCTCGGACCAGGAGGTGGCGGCCATCACGGGACATAAGTCGATGCAAATGCTCAAGCGCTACACCCATCTCCGCGCCGAAGACCTCGTCAAAAAGCTCGATTGAGCCCGGCGTGGACCAAAATTGGCCCAAGATCACACCCCCAACCGGGCCGGCCTACCGGGTGAAATCCCGCGTCACCACCAAGCGGCGCACGACCCCGTTGGTCTTGAGATGCGTCACGTGCTGTAGGGGATACACCGGGTTCATGGGGCGCAGGAAGGTCGTGCCGCCATCCCGGACCCTGCGCTTATATGGGAGGTCTCTGGTATCGGAAAAGGCCAGGACATGATTCCGGATGGGGGGTCTCGATGGCGGGATCCCCATACGAGCAAGACGCCGCCTTCCGGAAAATCCGACGGCGCTGCCGGCCGCCTTGCCGCAAAACAATGACGACGTCACGAAACAAGACAATCCCGCGCTTCACCGATGGCTGACAACGGGACGCGAGAGCGCTCGGAACACCTCGTAATGATGGTGCCGGAATCCCCGGATCTGAGGGCGTCTGTACCGGGGGCTGGGTCTCTCCCGGTATATCGAACATTATTGGGTGCTTAAATTGGAGGCTTATAATAGTTGGTGTCCCATGGAAAGGGCGGAATGATGAGCCATGGCCGCGCAACGCTTGACAGCCTGTCTGCGGTTACGGGATCATCGGGCGAACGCCGCACGCAGGGGTCAGGCCATGAGACCGGCGGCCGCAAAATAGGACAATAAAGGGGAGAGTGCTCGCATGCTGCGGGGCTAGGCGCGGACATGACAGGCCACGACCAGGGAAGCGGTGACACGACCCGCGCACGCGGCGCAAAGGGGTGCCCGGGGGCGGCGCGCCCGGAGCGGAGGCCCCGGTGACCGAGCCCGCGTCCGGCCTCGCCCCTCGTTCGCTTCCCCCCACGGGGTTCTGGGCCCTTGCGCAGCTCGCCGGGTTTCACCAGCGCCCGGTCGACCCCGCCCAGCTGGTGCGGGCCTTAGGCTTGGAAGGCCGTTCCATCGGTATCCCCGAGATCCTGCTCGCCAGCACCACCATCCCCCTGAAGGCCTCCGAGGCGACCCTGTCCTGGACGGATCTCGCGGCCTTAAAGCAACCGGCCATCGCCCTACTCGCAGACGGGGAATTCGCCATCGTGGGGCGCCGCCAGGGGGACAGGCTTGCGGTCACGCGCCCGGGCGCCGGGCGCCCCGAGTGGGTCTCCGAGGGGGAGTGGGCGCAGACAGGTACCGGACGCTTTGTGCTGGTCACCGAGCGGCTGCGTCTTGGGAACCCCAACCGCCCGTTCGGATTGGGGTGGTTCGTCCCGGTCCTGCACAAATACCGCAAGAGCCTGGCCGAGGTGCTGGTGGCGGCCTTCTTCTTTCAGCTCCTCGGGATCGGGCTGCCGCTTTTTATCCAGGTGATGATCGATCGGGTGTTCGTGTTTCAGAACCACGCCACCTTGCTCGTGGTGGCGGTCGGCATGCTGGTGGTGATCGTCTTCGAGGGCTTCTTCGGGGTCCTGCAGAGCGTGCTCTTGGCGCATGTCGGCAACCGGGTCGACACCACGCTGGGCAGCGCGATCTACCGGCACCTCGTGCGGGTGCCGCTGCGCTATTTCGAGAATCGCCGAGTGGGGGACACCACCGCGCGCGTGCGCGAGGTCGAGCGCATCCGCCAATTCCTGACCGGGCACGCGCTCTTGTCGGTCATCGACGGCCTGTTCGTGTTCGTGTATCTCGGCATCCTGCTGCTCTACAGCCTGCGGCTTACGGGGATTGTCGTACTGGCGATGGCGGCGATCGCCGGAACCACCCTGATCTTTCGCGGGGCCCTGCGCCGGCGCATGGAAGACTCCTTCGATGCCGACGCCCACAGCCAGGCCTTTCTGGTCGAGTCGGTGACCGGCATGGGGACCCTGAAGGCCATGGCCCTGGAGCCCCAGATGAGCCGCCGCTGGGATACCCTGCTGGCCCATCAGGTGACCGCCGGCTACCGCGCCGACCGCCTGCAGGCGATATCCGGCGGCATCAGCCGCGCCCTGCAGAACCTCACGACTCTCGCCATCCTATGGTACGGCGCAGGCCTCGTGCTCCGCGGGGATCTCACGGTAGGGGCCTTGATCGCCTTTCAGATGCTCGCCCGCCGGGCGTTAAGCCCGGTGCTGCGCGTAAGCCTCCTGTGGCAGCACTTCCAGCAGGTCGGCGTCGGCGTGGCGCGCTTAGGCGATCTGATGAACGCCCCCGCCGAACCCGTGCTCGATGCCACGCGCGCGAGCCTGCCGGCGCTCCAGGGCGGCCTCGTGTGCGAGGACGTGAGCTTCCGCTACCACACAGACGGCGCCCGGGCGCTGGACCAGGTGAGTTTTGCCATCGCCCCGGGACAGGTGGTCGGCATCGTCGGACGGAGCGGGTCGGGCAAGAGCACATTGGCCAAACTCCTGGCCCGCCTCTACACCCCGGAGGCGGGCCGTATCCTCGTCGACGGCCAGGACCTGGCGCAGGTCGACCCCGGCTGGCTGCGCCGCCAGATCGCCGTCGTCCCCCAGGAGAGCTTTCTCTTCGGCGGCACCATCCGCGAGAACATCGCCATCCGCGCCCCGGCCGCACCCATGGGCCGCATCATCGAGGCCGCGACCCTGGCCGGTGCCCATGAGTTTATCGGCACGCTGTCGCAAGGCTACGACACCCCGACCGGGGAGCGGGGCGCCGCGCTCTCCGGGGGCCAGCGCCAGCGCATCGCCATCGCCCGCGCCCTGCTCACCGACCCGCGCGTGCTGATCTTCGACGAGGCCACAAGCGCGCTCGATTACGAGTCCGAACGCGTCATTCAGGAGAACCTTGCGCGCATCTGCGCGGGACGCACGGTCATCATCATCTCGCACCGCTTCAGCTTCCTGCGCGGGGCCGACCGGATCTATGTCCTGGATGGCGGCCGCCTGGTGGAGGAGGGGGATCACGGGGCGCTCCTCAAGGCCCGGGGCCTCTACCACCACCTCTGTCATCAGCAGGGGCTTGCGGCATGAGCGCGCAGGCCACGCCGCCCCTGTCGGCCCCGGCGCCCCCCGCGGCGCCACCGCCCGCCCTCTGGCGCGCCCCGCGCGCGTGGTGGCGCCGGCATCGGCAGTCCGCCCCCGCACGGGCGCTTCAGGCCTTTCAGCCGCAGGCCGCGGCGATCGAGGAGACCGCGCCTGCGCTCTTTTGGCGTGGTCTCCTCTGGACGCTCGCCCTCCTCGTGGCGATGTTGCTTTCATGGGCCACGGCAAGCCGCATCCCCATCCTCACGAGCGCGCCCGGGAAATTCGTGGCCGGCGCCCACACCCAGATCGTGCAGAGCCTCTATAGCGGGCGGGTACGGGCCATCCTCGTGCATGTGGGCATGCGGGTGCGTCGGGGCGAGGCCCTGATCGAACTCAACCCGCATGTCGACCGCGCAAGCCTTCAGGACCGCCTGCGGGCGCTCGCCTTGAACCATGCCCAGAGACAGCGGATCAGAGACGAGATCGCAGGAGGGGCCCATATCCCCGTAGGGGCCCACGAGACCCGAGGCGCGGCCTTATTGGAGGCGACACTCGCGCGCGCCGATCTCGCCGAGGAGCGCGCGCGGCTTGCCGCCGATCAGGCGGCCGTGCGCGAGGCCCGGGCGCAATGGCGCAGCGCCCAGGCCCGGGCAACCATTGCATCCCGGCGCGCGCGCCTCGATCGGCTCCTGGTCCGGGAGGCAAGCCCGCTCGTCCCCGAGGGCGCCTTGTCCGGGGCCCACTACGCCCAGATCCTCGATCAGGCCCTGCGCGCCCAGGGCAAGGCCCGCCGCGCCCGCCGGCGCGTGACGGCCCGCCTAGCCGCCCTGTCGGCCGCGCAGGCGACGGCCCGCAAGGATCGGGCGAAGTTTACCGACACGCTCCTGCAAAATCTCGAGCAGACCCTGGCGCAGACCTACAGCCTGCGCCGCAAGGTGGTCCATGCCCATAGGCGCTATGCCGCCAACTGGCTGCGCGCCCCGCTTACCGGCACCGTGCAAGGTCTCAAGGTGGCGAGCATCGGCACGGTCGTTACCCCCGGCGAGACCCTTGTGACCATTGAACCCCCGACGAAGGCGCTCACCGTCACCGCCGATGTTGCTAGCCGCGACATCGGCTTTATCCATGTCGGGGACACCACCGACATCAAGGTCGCAAGCTACCCCTTCGAGCAATACGGCATGATCCCGGGGCGCGTGACCTGGATAAGCCCCACGGCCGCCACCACCGATACGGTAGCCGCCCCCCCGGCCGGCGAGAACCCGCAGGCCACAGGCACCCCGGCGCCCACGGCCTCGGCCAAGGCGCACGGACACTCGGGCAGCCCAAGCCCCCCGACCCTCTACTACCGGGTGCATGTTGAGCCTGCCAAAGACACCCTCTGGGTCCAGGGTCGCAGGCGCCCCATGCGCCCGGGCATGACGGTGACCGTGGATATCCAGACCGGCAGGCGGCGGGTAATCGACTTCTTCCTCGATCCGATCCTCAAATACCTCCATGACGGGGTGGAGGAGCGCTGATCCATGGACAATACTGACACGGCATACCCAAGACAGGATGCCCGCATGGTTGCACCCGAACGCATGGACTCTATGAGGCCGATATGCCGATCGCACGCTGGTTAGGCCCCTTGGGGGGAGAGGAGAGCCGTTTGGCCCAGGCAAGCCGAGCGCTTGCCGCACAGAATCCGCGGGCCTTCGTGGCCCCGCTCTTCCTCTGGATCTTCCTAAACGCCAATCTGGCCGCCCTTGCGGTCCTATCCCTCCCCACATTGCCGATACCCCTACCGAAGCCCCCCGTGCCGGGCACTCGTGCGGGCGTCTATACCGCGCTTGACCTCACGCTCATGGTGTTTTTTCTGATTGCGGGGGTCGCGCTTTCGTTCGGGCTTGGGTGGATCATCCGGTGGCGCTTTTGGCACCTGCGCTCCCTGGGCGCGATGGAGGATTCAGAACCCCGGGTGCTGACGTTGACACCCGGCACCTGGGCGGCGTTCGTCGCGGTACAGCCGATAACCGCAGCCCTGCTCGTCATTCAGATCCTCAACAACCGGATGGCCAATGCGGTCCTGGGGCCTATCGGGCACCACACGCTCATCTTAGGGGGTTTTACCACCTTTTGGGTCGCAATACGGGCCCTGGCCGCCTATTACCGCAGGCCCTTCCTGCTCTTTTGGCGAAGCATCGGCTTTCCGGCGGTGGGCCTCATCATCCTCGTCCTTGGTGTCTTTATCGCACACGAGTTTGAGCTCTATCGGGAGCAGATGCGTACACGGTTCCTGGCGCAGGAGAGTCTGGCACCCCAGACAAGTCGGCCCGCCCCCCGATCCCTCCCTGATGGCATGCCAGGCCCGGCCTACAGACCCGGGCCGCATGCCGCCACCCCCCCTTAAAGGAGCTTATGCCATGGGTTATCCGGAGAACTTACGCAACTACCAGGGCCCCTGGCCGCCGCCGCGGGACTTTCTGCTGTCTCCCGAGGATGCGGCGTTTATGAACCCCACGAGACGCTTTTGGTCGCGACCCCTAGCCAGGATTATGGCCGCGGCCGCGGTGGCAGGCCTGGTCCTGCCCGATACCAACTACCAGCACATCCCCATCCTCGACGCGATCATCGCGGGGCTCGGGTTGGTATTCCCCGTCATACGTGCCATGGCGCTCTTTAGTCACAACGCGCTCGGCGATGTGGTCGGGGTGAGCATCCTGATCGTCGGCATGATGCTGGCAGTCGTCCTTCCTCTGTGGCGATCCTTGCGAAGGGTATATGCCATTTTCCACTATTCACCGCTCGTGCAATACATTCGGAGCGGCTACCCTATCTGGACACGCTCCGGATACTTGGCCACTTCAATCTTCTTTTGGCTGGTAACGCTCGCACTCGCCATCGCATGGGTGATGTCCGATATTCAAGGTTACATTGCCCTTTATACCCACCATGTCGCCTTACGCGCGGTAGCCACGAACCCCTTTGCATTCGGCCTTTTATCGGGGAACGGCTTGGCTGCAAACCATCTGGCTTATCCTGATTCCTTATTTTGGACACTTCGCCAACGTTTCAGGTTTCCGATTTTTATTGCTATATACGGAGTCTCCCTATTTATTTACATATTATTAATCATGATACCGATACTCACCTGGACACATGCGCGCACTGTGCTCAAGGCAACACGCGAGGATCTGCGTATTTTAAAGAATGTACAGCTTAAGAGGCGGGCTGCACGCAAAAACAATTAGTGCGATTTAAATGATTGTCTGATGGAAAACGGAACGGGCATGTTTTCAGTGTGGCGCCATATGCCTAAAAATAATTGAGATTTACGACTAAAACCAGGAGATGCCATATGACACAGTTGGCTCAGGGATCTACGAGTACGGCAGGATCAAGCGGGTCCGGTTCTTTTTTCAGTCTTGGCAATCTTTACGGGGATCTGACGGGGTATGTTCAGACAGCATTGCAAGAGATGGCCAGCTTCGATTCGACTCTCAGTGGTGCGATTGACGCAACGGGCGATTTTCTTGGCACGCTACCGTCGCTTATTGGGAGCGGATATAGTGCATATCAAGGAGACTCTGTTGCCACTGTCGTTGATGCATCTGCGGGCGCTGGGACGCTATTAGGAGGCTCAGTTGGTGACGCATTTGGTGAGCTATTAGGAACAGTTGCGGCGCCGTTTGTCGGGCCGGAAGCTATCCCTATTGGCGGGTATATTTTTGCAATTGCTGGTAGCTACGGGGGGGGCCTATTGGGTGGATATCTTGGGCAGGGGGCATTGTCCTTAGGAACGAGCGGCTTCAGCGCTGCACCACCCCCCAATTTGAGCCTGATAGGTGCTGCCAATCCGTCGGGTGCTCTGCTAAGCTCCGGTTCCGGCAACGACATCCTCGCCGGAAACGGTGGCGGCTACAGCCTACCAGAAGCCAGTTCGCCGTTTGGTATTTCTCAAGGAAGTTTTGCCGGCAATACACTGGGCACTACACTGGGCGGGTCGCTTGGCGGTGCTCTCGGTAATTCCTTTGGCTCAGCCAGCAGCCTTGGGTTACCTTCAGGGAGCGCAGGGAGCACGTCGGGAAGCGCCTTTGGAGGTTCAGGGCTCGGTATTCCTCAAGGGAGTTTTGGAAGCAGCTTTGGCAACACCTTCGGCAGTGCCTTTGGCAACACCTTCGGCAGTGCCTTTGGCAACACCTTCGGCAGTGCCTTTGGCAACACCTTCGGCAGTGCCTTTGGCAACACCTTCGGCAGTGCCTTTGGCAACACCTTCGGCA
>JAKARI010000034.1:8620-18479 GCA_021819245.1 Pseudomonadota bacterium
TTCGGCAGTGCCTTTGGCAACACCTTCGGCAGTGCCTTTGGCAACACCTTCGGCAGTGCCTTTGGCAACACCTTCGGCAGTGCCTTTGGCAACACCTTCGGCAGTGCCTTTGGCAACACCTTCGGCAGTGCCTTTGGCAACACCTTCGGCAACAGCAGCTTTGGCAACACCTTCAGCGGCAGCAGCTTTGGCAACACCTTCAGCGGCAGCAGCTTTGGCAACACCTTCAGCGGCAGCAGCTTTGGCAACACCTTCAGCGGCAGCAGCTTTGGCAACACGAGCTTCAGCGGCAGCAGCTTTGGCAACACGAGCTTCAGCAGCAGCAGCTTTGGGAACACGAGCTTCAGCAGCAGCAGCTTTGGGAACACGAGCTTCAGCAGCAGCAGCTTCAGCAGCAGCAGCTTTGGGGGCACGTTCGGGTCTGGGAGCTTCGGCGGCAGTTTTGGTTAGGGCCTCGGCGAGATCGCTTTCCTAGGAACGGGAATGGGGCCAGGGACGGCCTGCGCTCTGCGTGGCAGGGAATAGTGGCAGTGGGGAACCGCTGTGGGGGGTTTGGGCATGTTGCGGGATTCGTGCTGCGTCAAGTCGTAAGGGGCCGCTGGGGCAATCTAAAAACTGGAGAGTCCACACAAGTCAGTAGGGCGGGGATAAAGGTAAGCCGTGGAGAAGGACTCGCAAGCAGGGACTGTGGAGAAGGGAGACTCAATGTCCGTCCATCGGGAACGTATGATGGACGCGCTGAGATCTGGGCGGCTCAGGGAGGCGAAGGCTGAGGCGGACGCTTTGGTGCGCGAGTGTCCCGGTGACGAGGCGATACTGCTGTTGTGCATCGCGGTGTGGCAAGCCCTGGGTATGCACGCTCGCGCATTAAGTGCCATTCGAGTCAGGCTCGCCGCAGGGGACGAAACGGCGGGCTTTCATGAGGCTGCGGGCGTTTCGTGTATGGGTCTTCGAGATCTCTCCGGGGCGGTCGCGCATTGGCGCGCGGCGCTCGCGATCACACCGGGCGCGCCTGCACTCATGTACCGGCTTGCCGAGGCGCTGACACATGAGGGGTCTTGGGATGAGGCGGAAGGCATCCTGCGCAGACTCCTTGAGAATGTTCCCCATTTCAGCAAGGCCTGGTGTCTTTTAGGCCGCGTGCTGGGAGTCGCCGAAAAGCGCGAAGAAGCGTTAGCGTGCTATCGCAACGCGCTTCGGGACGACTTGAGAGATCAGGGGATTCTTGCCGAAATCGGTGATGCGTTCGCGCGTGAAGGGCGATATCAGGATGCGACGGTGGTATTCCAACGGATGTTGCAAGGACAGCCGGATAACGCAATCGCATGGGCACGCCTGGGTGCGATTTGCCAAGGGGCAGGGCTCATTCAGGAGGCGGAACAGCGGTATAGGCGGGCGGCGGCTCTTGCTCCCGGGGATATTGATATTGCGGTGGAGTTGGGCAAAGTGCTGGTGCAGCGCGGCGCCACGGACGAGGCGGAAACGTGTTTTCGGAGGGTTCTGAGGATGCGCCCCGCGTACGGTCCGGCCCAGTGGGCATTATTTGCGCTTATGGAGCAGACCGGGAGAGGGCAGGAGGCTAAGGCACAGATCAGGGCATGGCAAACGGCCCCCAATCACCCGGAACTTCTCAGCCTTATGGCGCGTCTGGCTCAGACAGAGACCGAATGCCAGGAAGTCAGGGCGCGCATCAAGGCGCGGTTGTCCAGCCCTCATCTACCGAAGGGCATGGCCTGTGGCTTACATTTTGCCGCGGGTATGCTCGCCGATAAGCTCGGAGAGTACCCGGATGCGTTTGCGCATATGATGGCGGGAAACCGCCACCGCAGGCATGAAAAGGGCTACTTTCGAGAGAACACATCGCGGGGATTTTCCGAGATCAAGGCGATCTTTACAAAGGCGTTTTTGAGTGATGCGCCACGCGCGCGAGGGCATGACAGGCCTTTGATATTTATTGTCGGGATGCCGCGCTCGGGCACATCACTCGCCGAACAGATCCTGACGAGCCACGCGCAAGTCGACGGTATTGGGGAATCGTGGGAACTGGAACTGATAGTGCGGCGTAGACCCCAGGCGAGCGGCGGATGCGTACCCTATCCGCACAGCATGGCCTCCGCGGATGTGGCGACGCTCACGCAGATGGCGACCGCCTATTATCAAGCGCTCCCCGTGGATGCGCGGAATGCCGCTTGTGTCACGGACAAGATGCCCCATAATTTTGAGCATATCGGGGCGATTCGCCTGTTGTTTCCCGACGCCCGAATCGTCCATTGCCGCCGCCATCCACTGGATACGACGCTCTCGTGTTTTATGCAGAATTTCGCAGAAGCCAATGGGTTTAGTCACGATTTGACCGACTGCGGCTTCTTCTACCGCCAGTACGCAAGCCTCATGGACCATTGGCGCTCGGTGCTCGATAAGCCCTTCTTCGAGCTTCAGTACGAAACCCTCGTCACCGATCCCGAGCCCACCGTGCGGGCCCTGCTCGACTACTGCGGTCTGTCCTGGGACGATGCCTGCCTGCGCTTTCACGAAAACAAGCGCGTAGTCCATACCGCAAGCTACCAGCAGGTGCGCGAGCCCTTCTATACCCGTTCGATCGGAAGGTGGCGCCCATACGCGGCCCATCTGGCGCCGCTTGTCGAGGAGCTGGGGGATCTGGTGTCGGAAGAGGACCGGGCCTTTGTTCGGACCGCGGCCGGGAAAAAAGAGAGGGGCCAAGAGGAGACTCCTGCCGTAGCGGCGGGGTAAGGGATGGAATGCCCATAAAGCGATGGGGACAGGGGGCAATGGCCCTCCTGGCGTTATTGGTAGGATTTGGGGTCCTGCCGGCGGCAAGGGCCCGGGTGAGAGCGTCGTCTGTCGCCCGCATCCTGCGCGTCACGCGTCTGTGGCAGGCGGGGGATCGCGGGCAGGGCATACGGGTGGGTGTGATCTCGGGAGGCGCCCGCAATTTCCTAGTCCTTGCGCAAAACGCCATCCTGCCCGCAGATGTCGCGCTCTTTGGCCGCGGGCGGGGCGATGAGGGCGACTGGATGATGCAGGTGGTCCATGATATCGCCCCGGACGCCCGTCTCGCCTTTTGCCCCGGCGGGGCGCCCCGGCGCACCGTGGCCTGCGCCCGCGATCTCATCGACCGCTTCCATGCCGCGATCATAGTCGACGACATCAATCCCCAGCCGGTGTTCTTCGCGCCGACGGCCAAGGCCCAAGGCTATGCCAGGCTTTTGCGCCACCACCCGCAGGTGCTCTTTCTGACGGGGGCCGGCAACAACGGCGGCGGATACTACCAGGGCGCCTGGCGCCCAAGGCCCGTAGTCTTGCGGGGCCGGCGGTGGCAGGCCCAGACGTTTGGTCCCTCCGCCCGCCCCTACGACCGCCTGTGGGTCCCGCCGGGGGCAGAGGCCATCGTGCTGCTCGGGACGAGAGGGGGCGATACGCCCCCCGGCGGGTGCGCGGCACGCGGCGGCCCCACCCGCTTGATCGTGACGAATCGCGCCGGCCGGGTGCGGGCCGAGACCCTGTCGGATTGTCCGCTCCTGCAGGTGCGTCTCCATAACGACCGCGCCCGCCTGGCCCGCTTACGCCTCTATGTCGTGCGGCGCCACCGGGCCTGGCCGGGGGGTGCGATCAAGCTCGTCGCCATCCGCGCCGGGATGGGGATAAGCCCCTTGTGGCTGTCCGTCCACACCGAAGGGGGCGCCGGCAACTCCGCCACCGACCCGGGGCTTATGGCCGTCGCAGCGATTGATCCGGCAAGCGGCGATCACGGCCGCTATCTGCCGGAGCCCTACGCCAACGGCGGGCCGCAGTGCGGGGACTTTGGGGGCGATGCGGCCGGGGGTACAGGCGGGTTTGCAAGCGCATGCATCCGCCAGCCGGTGTTTGCCGCCCCCGACCGCACGCTTGTCGCCATGCCGGCCGCAAGCGGGCGCGGGTATCGCTATCGGCCGTTTACCGGGGACTCGGCGGCGGGCCCCGCGGCCGCCGGGGTCGCGGCCCTGCTTTTGGCCGCGCACGCCCCCCCGCAACGAATCGAATCTTTGCTCAAACGCACGGCGCGCCCGCAGGGCGCAGGGCCCGGGTGGGCCCCGCGCACGGGCTACGGCCTGATCGATGCCGATGCCGCGGCGGTGGCCGCGCATATCCTGGCCCCGCGGCAGGCCCAGATGCGAGGACCGGTCATGGCCCCGCGCGCAGACGGCATGAACGCGCGCAGGGATCAGCGGCTGCTCATCGCCGCGCGTGAAGGCGACAAAGGGGCGGCCCGCGCCCTGCGCCGGCGGGCCCGCGCGGGCGACCCGATCGCCCAGTCCCTGCTCGGGACCCTCTATAACCGGGGTTGGGGGGTGGACATGGACCCCCGCGCTGCCCATGCCTGGTGGACACGCGCCGCGCACGCGGGCGTCACCAACGCGATCTATAACCTCGGGATCACCTGGGCGATCGGGCGGGGTGCTACAGCCGATCCCCGGCGCGGCTACGCCCTCATGCGCGCCGCTGAGCTGCGGGGGCTCTCGTTTCCCCCCATGGAGAGGGCCCTTCGGCACATTCGCGCACTCCTCAGTGCCCGGGCGCAAGGGCGCGCGAGGCAGCGTGCGCGGGTCTTTGCCGCGGATCCGGCGGCCATCCCGTGAGGGCACGGGGTGCGGGATACGGGCCGTCTCGAGTCCTTGGCGGGCCGCATTACCGCCGGGGGCCTGCCATAGGCGTCCTTGTGACACTGCTGGCCGCGGGTCTCCCCCCGGCCTGGGCGGCCCCATCCGGGCGGCACGCACCGGCCCCGGTGCTCCCCTTTGCTCAAGCCGTTCGCCTGAGCCTCACCCGGGCCCCCGCCATAACCGAGGCGGAAGGGGCGCTGACCGAGGCCCATGGTCAGCATCTGAGTGCGCTGGCCGCCTTCCTGCCGACGGTCTCGGCAAGCGACGGCGAGCAGCTCTACGCCCCGCTCGGGCCCCAGTCCTCGACCGTCATTGCCGGGACCCTGGTGTCGACGCGCGGACGCTTCTACGACAACGCCGCCACGGTGAGCGCGCAATGGAACCTCTTTGACGGGGGCAAGGATGTGGCGGGATATCGGGCCGCCGCCTTGGGCCTGCAATCGGCCGAGCAGGGGCTCGAATCGGCGGTCAACACGACCCTCATCAAGGTGGTGGGCGCCTACGAGGCGGTAGTGGCCGATCAGATCCGGGTGCATCTCGATACCCGCATCGTGTCATGGGACCGGCGGATTTCCGATCTGACGCAAAAGCGCTACCGCCATCTCATCGCAAGCCGCCTTGCCGTCCTTCAGGCCTTGCAGCAGCTCATTACGGCGCAGACGACCGAGATCAACGACCGCACCCAGGAGGCCGAGGATCGCGAGACCCTGGCGCGCGCCATCGGCCTGGCAGGCACGCAGGCCGTGCGTGTCGCCGATGCGTTGCCCGCCCCGCCCCCGATCCCGGCAGGCGCACGCGCCCCGCGAAGCGCGCCCTCTGTCGTAAGCGCCAGGGCGGCGTGGGAGGCGGCCCGCGAAAACGTGCGTGTCGCAGAGGCCGGCTATTGGCCGACCTTGGCCGTGACCGGCCAGTACAACTGGCTCGGGCTCGACCCGGGCAGCGCCGAGACGGCCTTTATGCAAACGCACGGCAACAACTACACCGTCGGCCTTACGCTCTCCTGGACCCTGTTTCCCCTCATCAATACGGGCGGCGCGGTCGAATCGGCCGAGGGCCAGGCGTTGTCCGCCGAGGGCACCTACCATCACGCCGAAGTGATCGGACGCCGGCGCTGGCAGGCCGCACGCAGCCTCTATCGGACCGCCAGGGCCAATGCGCGCGCGGCGGCACAAGCCGTGCGCTGGGCACACGAGACGGTGACCTTGACCAAGGCGCGCGTCCATGGGGCCCAGGCGAGCGCGCTCGCGCTCGCCCAGGCCGAGGTCGCCCGTCTCCAGGCCCTCACCACCGAACGCGTCGCGGTCTTGGCGCAAACCCTGACCGCCTGGAAGCTCCTGCGCGCCGACGCCCCCAAGCGTTTCGCCGCGAGGCTTTTGCGGGTCGCGCAAGGCGGGGTGCGTGGCGCGCACCGCTAATCCGAGGTTTCTTGTGAGCCAAGAGATAATTAGGTAGTGCCGCCATCTATTGACCAGAAACATGTATAAACCTAACGATCATGGCGGGGGTTACCGCCACCCCCGGATGATGATAGAGACTTCGGAGCGGAAAGCGGCGGATAGAGGTCGTGATAGTTTTTGGCGGCACGACCCCGCACCTAACGTGACCCGCCGGACTGACCCGCACCCCGGATTGCCTCCTTAAGGGAGCGCACGCTAAACAGGCCGAAGGCAGACTTGTCGTCTTCAGGCGCATTCGGTTCCGGCATCCGCCACCTTCCGCTTTCGAGTGGAAATCGATGGGAGGGGATATGGAACTGGTGGCACTTTACAAGCGCGTCATCGGCCTTGACATCCATCAGCCTAGAATCGGCAGTTGACCGCTCTCATTCCTCCCTCTCCAGCGACCAATAAGGCGACCGGATAGGTTCGTCCTCGAAGGAATTTCGCAAACGCGCGTCGCAAGATGGGCGTAAGCCGTTCGGTATCGGTCAACTGCTCCGCAGTGGATTTGAGTGAACTGAGGAAGGTCGCAAGACGCGTCAAGACCAGCTGAACCGTCGCCTGTTTGGTCGCGGTAGGGATGCCGATCACTCGGCACCCCCCGCACAGATCCGGACAGGCGCTGCTAACGCATCCGGCTCCACCCTTGAGTGTTTGGCGTCAAAGCGTTTATGAGGATAAGGATGCACGATGAGTGCCTTCGGTATCCAGTGATCGGCAATCGTGCCGAAGCGTTCCCAATTCAGCCGCTTGCGTTGACTGCGCCGACAGAGTGCCCGGTACCACCGTGACCGTACCTCGGTGCAGAACAGGCTTAGGGCCGCGCCGTTCAGAGGGACACCATAGTAATTTAGGTGACCTTGGACGACGCTTTGAAGCCAGAGGCCCGTGGTACGAATCGTGTGGTGGAGGCGCTTTTTCAGCTCTTGGCTTATCGCCTTGAGCTTCGCCTGAAGGCGATCTTTGCGCGTTTTGCGGTGAATTTCGAGGCGCGCCATATCCCGTTTCAGGCGGGCAAGCTCCGCGTCCTTCAGCCTCTGCTCCTCGGTGACCGCGCCCTCCCGCTCGCGCTTGCGCCGCCAGGCGTATATCTGGGTCTTTGCAATCCCGAGGTCCCGGGCCACCAGGGCCACGCCATCTTGCTCGGCGCGCTTTAGGGCTTGGTCCTTGAATTCGTCACTGGTACGCTTGCGGGTCATCTTCCCGATTGGTTTCTTGGTTTTCATTCGTTCACCTTAAGGTCAAGAGTGTATTCTCTTTAACCGGGTGTCCGGGAAACTGGGGGAGGATCAGGTGGCCGTTGCGCACCATTCTTCTGCGGCCGGCGTCATCGCGCGCATCGCAATACTGCTCCAGAAACTCCGCCACTTCGCTTTCAATGGCCTGGGCCAGCAACTGTTGGGCTCCTTCCCGAAGGATTTCGGTCAAGAGGTCCTGGACTTCGCCCGGGACCCCTGGATTCTTGAGCGTGACTACCTTATCGTTCTTCATGCGGTGTATTCACTCCTTGCTGAAAGGTGATGATCTTGGTCGACCATCAGAATACGCCGCCTTACCACTTCAGGTCATACACAACTTTCGAGCATAGCTCTGTCGCTGGGAAAGGCGCGGTTTACATGGCACTTGCTATCCCTGAACACATTCCGAGCAACTTGCGAACACTCTGACGTCATCTCTCATAGCGGCAATCCCACGTTATCCGTACCAATCGCCATTTGGGAATCCCGGATATAGCCAAATTGCGGCTACATGCTCATATCATTGGGTACCAGGTCCCCCAATTCCGCCAGAAGTGGTCCCAAGAACTCGGCATAATGACGCCAGCGCCCCATCGATCGAGTATAGATAGGCTCCCGGACCTGCTTATAGCTCGCAGTGTGAACAACGCGCGGATTTTTATAAAAATGCAAACAGGCGTCATTCCATATTAAGCCGCAATGCTCGAGAAGACTTCGAACAGTGGTTTCAGGCGCTGTTACAAGTGCCTCGTAAGATAAATCGAAGACGGGGTTGTCAAGAACGCGTTCCCAATGCGCCATAAGGTCGCTATGTTGGCGATAAACCCAACCACAATCTGAGAGATCATAACTGAAAGAATTCCCATGCGCGAAATCTGTAAGGTAGCAAGAGAGACCCACATCACGGGGATCCCGTCTGCAGTAGACAATAGGAGCATCCGGAAACATTAACCGTATAATACCAATGTGCATAAAATTCGATGGCAGCTTGTCCGTTATGAACTCTCTACCATGGGCTGGCGCCGATACGATGTCCCTGTAAGCCCGCGCCATCGCCACCAAATCCTCAACACCTAAGTTTTCGACATACTGTGGGTAAGAGATTAGGCCTTTGGCGGCACCACTAGCCCGTTTGTGCAGAACCTGGCCTAGCGCCTCTGATTCTCCCCCACCGTAAACTGCTGGGTGACTGGCGAGGATCTGTTCGACTAAGCTTGTACCAGAACGCGGCATTCCGACGACAAAAATCATGCGCGGGCCCTCGGGAGGCGCACGTGGCGCATTACGCATCGCTGACCCTGTGAAAACGCTTTTTATGAAATCAAATTCCTGTTTTGAGCGCGCGCGGTCAAACTGCCTAAATGCCTTACGGCAGGCCGCTCCTTGTACCGCGTTTTCGAATGCCTTTCCATAGTGTGCGTTACGGTCTAAAATTTGCGCCAATGCATAGTGCAGATGTGCCCGTTGGCTAAGCGCCAAAGGTCGTGGGTCAGAGAAACGCGCTTCTATCCGGCGGATAATGCCTTCCCGCTCCACCCTGTCGCGCGCCAACCGTGCACATAGAGACAAAACCTGTGGGTCATCGCCAAGGCGATCCTTGCATTGATCCAACATATTCTCAGCAATATCGCGATGACCATGGGATTCATGCAACATAGCGAGCGCAATAAGTGCCTCTGGATCATCTGGCGATATTTTAAGGACATCTTGAAAATATTGTTCAGCTGCTATGGCGCAGCCCTGACTTGCCACAATTTTACCAAGGAGCAAACGTGCGGCGCGATGCCCTGGTCGGAGCTGAATGGCATATTCGATTAACTGGCGTGCTTCGCCCAATACACCTTGGGAGATCTTCAGGGAGGCAACTCTCAGCATCACATTGACATCGTCAGGGGCAAGGCGTTGTGCGGTCTGGTAGGCGTCCAAGCTTTCCTGCAATAAACCCTCCTCACATAAGATATCGCCGCGCAATATCCAAATCTCTTTGTTGCAAGGATCAAACTTGATCGCTTTTGCACTATGGTTGATCGCTTGTTCTGGTTGTCCGAGGATTTTGCAGGCAATGGTTAGGGCAGCGTGAACGGCCGCCTCGGTTGCAGCGTTTTCAAGGGGTTGGCTATCCAATATTTGCGCTAACACTGCGCAGGCTTCCTGGTGCCGACCGGCACGTTGCAAGACTTGCCCAAATAGCAAAGCGGATTCTTTTTTCTCTGGGTCAGCGGAAGCCGCTGCGCGACTATGCGCGACCGCCCCTTGCATGTCCCCTACAGCAAGACAGATCCGTCCAATTGCATCGTGAAGGTCTGGCGACCCCCCAACCATAAGCGCTGCTCGCCATGCCTCAATGGCATTAAAGTAATCGCGAGTCCGCTCATATACATAACCGAGAAGGGCCCAGAAAGGCCCCGCGCCCCCACCCACTGTCCGCCTCACTATACGCCGACAGCGTTCCTCGCATTCCTTAAGGGCACCGAGTTCCAACTCGAGTGATGCTTTCTCGAATTCTGCTGCCAAATAGTCT
>JAKARI010000010.1 GCA_021819245.1 Pseudomonadota bacterium
GGCTTATCCACGGAATCTGTGGATAAACGAAGAGCGCCCGGACGGGACGCATGGGCGGCGGATTGCTTGATGAAGGCGATCTGGATATGGCGAGGGTGACCGGTGCTGTCAAGTGGCGTCACTTGACAGCACGTGGCGTCAAGTGGCGTCAGGTGGCGCCAAGTGACAGCAAGTGGCGCCACTCAAGGAAAATCCAGGCGGCCTCGGGCTTTTTTGGGGCGCTCCCCAGGAAAAACAGGCGCTCGTGGGCGAGGGGGACGGGCAAGCGGGAGGCGGGGGCCGCTATTTTCAGGGCAGACCTGATCGGGAGAAAGGTGTCCGGACCCCAAGAGAACGGCGTCCTCCCCACATCACGGATTGCGTCCCCAATACGGTCTCCTTTTTAGCGGGCTTACGCGCGGCAGTAACGTAGCGAGAAGACCATGATGGGACGTGGGGATAACGGGTACCGATAACGGGAACACGTAACAGGAAACAGGCGCGCACGAGAGAGATAGGCGGCCTTCGGATGAGTGAGGCGGCCTCGATGGGAGGTCGGGCGATCGGGATCGGGCAGGGGGCGACCGGATCGAAGCGAGGAGGCCTTATCTGAGGCTGGGCGCGAGCGCGAGGTGAGGTGACCTCAGACAGGTCCGGGTGGCCGCGTCTTCACGGGCGATCCGCGAACGGAATAATGGAGGCACATCATCAAGGCGAGATAAACGGCATGAGAGGCAGGGCGATCTCGGCATGGCGAGGACGACCGGACCGAAGTGGGGTGATCCGGATAGGTCGGGGGCGACGCATGTGGGCGCGGGCGGTCCTGATCGGGGTGGCGGCAGGCCTGCTCGCCGGGTGCGCGCACCAAGTGGCGAGGCCCGCGGACCCCGTGCTGACGGGCATCCATCGCGCCGCGGACCGGATCGCCCGGGCGCTGACCCGGCTGTCCCGGATGAAGCAGGCCGCCGTACACCACGTCCAGTCGTACCCGATCCCCAAAGGGGCGCTCGCAACACCCATCCAGATGAACTGGTCGGGGCGCCTGCTGCCCGCCGTGCGCGCGGTGGCGGCCCTCGTGGGGCATGGGTGGACCGTGCGGAGCGTGGGGCGCCCGCCGGTCGCGCCGCCGCTCGTCTCCGTGCATGTCGAGAAGACCCCTGCCTATGAGGTGCTGGAATCCATGGGCTGGCAAGCCGGCCGCCAGGCCGGCGTCGTCGTAAACCTGAAGGCGCATCTGATCGAGGTGATCTACATCGGGGGCGCGCATGTCTTGTAAGTCGCGGACGCCTTCACGGGGGGTCAGGACACCTCTGGTGCGTGTCATGGCCGCCATGCTGCTGGCCACGGCCGCCCCGTTACGAGCGTGGGCCGCCTCCCACGGCGAGGGCGCCGCCTTGTCGCGGATCCTCCGGGGCCACGGGGTGGTCGCGGTCAACATGGGCGCCAAGGGTATCAAGGACCTGCGGCTGCGCGTGCTGCGCCGCACGGCCTTCACGGTCGGCGTGCAGGCCGGCGCGCACTGGCGGTATGAAGAGATCGACAAGACCCTGAGGCGCAACACGCGGGTGCTGGACAGAATTTTCCGTTTCGGGCCGCTGCTCCTCGATCACGGGCGTGTCCTGCCGCCCGTGATCGCGTCGGTTCGCGGCGGCATGCGGCTCGACTCGGCCCGCCGGGGCTCGAGCGTCATCCAGAACTACCGGATCCTGAAGCCCGCGCGATTGGTCAGCATGCCGCCCTCGTGGCGGTCATACCTCCTGCGTAGCTTCCCGCCGCTCTCCCGCATCAGCCGCCTGTTGCTACCGAAGAACCGCCGCGAGTGGCGTGTCTGGCGGGCGGCCGTGCGGGCGGGGTGGGCACAAGGCGTGCGTGAAGCGCGCGCGGTGTATGAGTCGGAGCTGCACACTCTTACGCGGGATTACGTCGGCATGGTCCGGTTTCACATGCTGGCGACGCAGAGGATTGTCTCGGTCCCGGTGTTGGCCACGGGTGATTTGGGGATCGTTGTCAACGGGAAGCGCCTGGCGATCGGGCAGCGCATCTTCCGGATCACCTGGCCCGCGCATTTCACGAAGCCCGCCGGCTGGCGCGTGCGGGCGGTGGCCCCTGGAAAGCTCCCCCGCATCCCGGGGCATTGAGTAGACGGGTGGTATACTGTATTACGTAGCAAACACATGTTGTGCCCTTTTAAGGAGGCCACGTATGTCGGAGATCGAACTGAACCTGACCCTGCTTCGGGGGATATCGGAATACGCCTTTACCACCGTCAAGGTGCCAAAGGAGCTTCTCGACGATGAAGGGCGTTTATCTGAATTCCTGCGCAAGGCCGTCAAGGACATCGGGTGCGATGAGCTCTTCGCGGAGGCCCAGCCGGATGTGAGCTCCGCGACCGGCCTGCAGATCCTGGCCGCGGCGTGCGATATGCCGGACGGGCTGCGCAACGTTCTGTCGGGCCGCCTGCGCCTGAAACCGGACTATACCGAATCGGGCAAGCGCCTCATGGGCGCCATGGCGGCCGTGCGCGCCGGAAATCCCCAAAAGGCCCAAGACGAGTTCACGGCGGCGATCGAGGCCCTCTCTTCGTCGGCAGAAGGGGCGTTCAGTGAACAGGATTGGGCGGCGGCGCGCGCGATGCTCGCGGACGGTGAACTCGACGCGCCGGCGCCAGGGCACTAAGGCGTGCCGGACTGGAGGACCGCGCACGAGCCGCCGGGCACCTGGACACCGGAGGCCTTCGATCGGCTGCTGATCGAGGCCTTCGACCAGCACGCCTCGGACGTGATCCTGGCGCCCGAAACACCGGTCTGGGCGCGCGTGCATGGCCGGTTCATCCCGATTTCCTCGCGGCCCTTGAGCGACGGCGAGATCCAGATCCTGACGAATCATGCGGCCCGCAGCGACACCGCCGCAAACGAAGTGCTGGCGGGCAAAGACAAGGACTGCGCGACCGAGGTGTACGTGCGTCGGGGCGAGACCCGGCGCTTTCGCGTCAATGCCACGGCGTGCCAAAACGGCACGGCCACCAGCATATCGCTCGTGTTGCGCACCATTCCGGGCCGGCCACCGGACCTTGCAGAGATGGACATCGAGCCCGCGCTCATGGAGGCCCTGGTCCCCCAAAACGGCCTGGTGATCGTCACGGGCACCACCGGATCCGGCAAGAGTACCTTGCTGGCCGCGGTGCTGGCGCACATTCGCCAGCATTACCCGTGGCACATGATCACCTATGAGCATCCGATCGAGTTCGATCTGCGGGATATCCCAAACGCCATGGGGCCATGCGTCCAGTCAGAGGTGCCGTATCACATCAAGGAGTTCGGCCGCGCGGCACGGAATGCCAACCGGCGGGCGCCCGACGTAGCGCTCGTGGGCGAGTCCCGCGATCCCGAAACCTTCCGCGGCGTCATGGAGCTCGCCGACTCCGGGCCGCGCGTCTACACCACAGGGCACACCCGGTCGGTCGAGGAGACCCCGGCGCGCATCGTGGCGGTCTTTCCGCCGGGCGAGCAGTCCTTTCGTACGGGACTCCTCATGGCCGCCTTGCGGCTGATCGTCCACCAGCGGCTCTTGCCACGCAAAGGCGGTGGCCGGGTGGCGGTGCGGTCGTTCCTTGCCATCGACCAATATGTGCGGGATCAGGTCTATGGATTGTCGGCCGCGCAATCGGTCGCCATTTTGCGCGCGCTTGTGGCCGAACGGGGGCAGACCCTCCTCGTCGCGGCCCGGAAGGCCTTCGAGCAGGGGCTGATCGAGGAGATCGAGGTCGAAAAGATTCGCCAGGAGATGGAGTCCGCTCAGGATCTCGAAGCCGGCCCCCTGGACGGCCCGGCCCCGTCGGCGGACCCCCAGGAGACACGCGATGCTGTGGCGTGACACGCAGCTCAGGGTCGCGATCCTGGGCATCGACGCGGGGGCCTGGTCGCTGCTTTTGATCCCGGCATTTCATGCGCGGCTCTGGACCCTGGCGATCGCCCTTTCGGGAATTGTACTGATGGGCATCGTGCGTTTCTGGGGCGTCACTCCGCAATACCTCATGCACCTTATCCGGGGGTTTTTGATCGGTCCTGTGCGCACGACGTACATGAAGGAAAACCTGTTTCGTGCCCGGATGCGGCGCTTGTGATCGGGTCATCCGGTGTGTGGGTGGGGTGCGTCTTAACGCGGACGAATCGGTTGTTAGGATGGTCTTTAGACAACCCCATGGGTGTATTGAAGCTTATGAAACGATCCCCAATCGCCACGTTGGCAAGCCTACTGGCCGTGATGCTTACCGGGTGCGTCCCCCAGCCGGCATTCGCGTTTTTCCGGCAAACGACGTCGGCGTCTGTGGCCACGCTACCTCCCGCGACGCCGGCGGCCCTGCGCGAAGGCAGCGGCCAGCCCGTGAGCGGCGCCGGTGTAAGCCAGATCGGCTCGGGGCCGGAGACGCTCACCGTGAGCCAGGCCCACCATGTGCCTTTGCAGGACGCCATGGCGCTGATAGTGCCGCCCGGCTGGCGGTACCGGCCTACCCGCACGGCGGCCGCCATCGACCCTGCGGTGAGCTTTGCCGGCACGGTGCCCTGGACGCGACGGCTGAACGCGATCGCCCGGGAGGCCGGGATGCGCTTTATCGTCGACTGGGGCGACCACACCGTCTACGGGCTGCCGGCCGGTGCCTGGCCGGCACACGCGCACGGCCAGGCGCGTTTGCAGGCCGTCAAGGATCATCTGAAGGGGGCGCCGCGTCGTGTGGTGCCCACCTGGGCCATGCCGGCGAGCGAGCCCTTGGCGCGCACGCTCGCGACCTGGGGCGATCGCGCGCACTGGCGCGTGATCTGGCACGGCCCAGCCTTCATCCCATCGGTCCCCGCGACGTTCCGGGGGACCTTCCTGCAGGCGATCGGGGGACTGTTCCGCGACATGGCGGCCATGCCCCATGCCCCGGCGATCTCCGCGGGTGTCTACCCGGCGGCGGGCGCGGGCGAAAGCACGCTGGTCGTGCGCACTGGGGGTGCCCCATGAAAACGATCCGGATCGCCTCGCTGGTCCTGGCGGCGGCCGCGGCGCTTTCGGGATGCGCCACGCTGCATGATGCGCGTCGCGCAAACCGCGTGCAGGCCGCCGCTTTTGGGCGGATAGCCCAAAGGCACGCGCCCGTACCCGTGCATCCGGTGCTCACCTGGCACGACACGCCGTACATGGCCGGATCATGGGTGGCCCCGCCGAAACGAGGACCCGCCTTTCTGGGTGACCACATCGTGTACGAAAGTGCCCGGCGGCAGACGATCTACCAAGTGGCGGCGCAGTTGGCACGCCTGACCGGTGTGCGGGTGGCCGTACATGACCTCATGGCGCCCTCATCCTCCACGGGCACCGCCACAAGCCCGCAGAACAATCCCGCGCAAAGCCTGATGGGCGGCGGTCTGGGCTTGGGCATGCAGGGCGGACTCAATGGCGCCAATCTGCTGGGCCTGAATCCGGACGCCTTGATGGCGGACGCGTACCCGGGTGCGATCACGGCGCGCGTGCACTGGAGCGGCGGGCCCCTGCGCGGACTCCTGGCCGATATCGCCGCACGGTGGGGCGTCTATTGGCGTGTGCGCCACGGTGGCATCGAGTTCTACAAATTCGCGACCAGGACCTATCCGGTGGGGCTGGTCACGCTCACGGGCAAGGTGAACTACAGCATCAACAACAGCATGGGATCATCGGGCGCATCCGGCACACAGGCCACGTCCGGAACGGTGTCTTCAGGGGCCGCGGGCACGTCCGGAGGCGGGACGTTGTCGGTTTCCGGGAGCAATGTCCTGCAGAGCTATCAGGATGTCCTCTCCGGGGTGCGGACGATCCTGGCCAGCGCCGGCCAGGATCAGGGCGAGGCGGTCGTAAGCCCGGGACTGGGTACCGTCACGGTCACGGCCACCCCGCCCGTCCAGCGCAGGGTGCGCGCCTACCTGCGGGGTCTGGCGCGTGAAGCGGACCGCAATGTGGCGGTGCGCGTGCGTGTCTATCAGGTGACGTTGTCCCACAGCGCCGACTACGGCGCCTCGCTTGCCGCCGCGTTCGAGAATGCCGCGCAGTCCATCGCGGCGACCACGTCCGGGGTCAATCTCACGGGCGCTCTGAGCAATCCCGCAAACGGTATGGGCGCGCTGTCGCTCATTATCCCCTCGGCGGCGAAGGGTGGGCTACCTGGGGATTTCGCCGGCACCCAGGCTGTGCTGCAGGCCCTGGATACTGTGGGGCGCACGAGTCTTGTGACCAGCGGCTCCGTGATCACCGAAAACGGGGAACCGGGGCCCATCCAATCGGCGCAGGAGATCACCTATCTCGCGTCCTCCGGGACCACGGACACCGCGAACGTGGGCTCGACATCGACTTTGACGCCGGGCACGCAAACGGTCGGGTTCACGGCGGACTTCCTGCCCCGGATCCTGCCGCGGGGGCGCATCCTGCTCTCCTACCAGATCCAGCTCTCGTCCCTTATCTCGCTTACGACCGTATCGAGTGGGGGCTCCACCATCCAGGTGCCGGATATCCAGACGCAATCCGACGCGCAGTCCGTGGTCCTGAAGAGCGGGCAGACCCTGGTGATGGCGGGATTCGGGCAGACGCGCCGTACCCATGGTGTGGGCGTGGGCCTTCTGTCGGGGTACCGGCAGCACGACGGTAGTCGGACGGAGCTCGTGATCATGATCCATATCGCGGAGGTTCGCTCCTGATGCGCAAGATCGTCTTCTTAGGGCCGGCCCTGGCCGGTCTCATCGTGGCGGGCCCCGCGCTCGCTGCGCCGGCGCGGCCCGCCGGCCGTGCGCATGCGGCAAATCCTGTGGCGCGCAAGACGGACCCAACGCGGGTGCCGACCATCACAACCCTGTCGGCCTTGCAGGCGCAGGAACGCATCCTGGCCGTCAAAGTGCAAATCGCCAAGCTCGAGGCGGAAATCCGCAAGGCGAACACGGGCTCCCCTGCGCACGGCAGCCATCCCATGAGTAACCGGGTCCAAGGGACCGTTTCGCGATATGGCTATAGGCCCAGACAGGAATTCGATGGGTTACGCGTGCGGTCGATCATCGGCTACCCCGGGCGCCTGCAGGCCATCCTCGAGCGACCGGGTGGCGGGTCCGCCCATGTCCGCCCCGGGCAGAGCGTCGATGGCCTGCGGATTGTACGCATCACGCCGCACAACGTCTGGATCGCATACAACGGCCACGTGCTGCCCTTGCCATGGCGGGATCCCCGCACGGCGGCGGGCACCCCGGATGCCATGGCGACGGGCGGGTTCCCGACTCTGGGAGAGTCACCGCCGCCGTCTGGCACGACCCTCGGCCTGGGGGCGCCGTAAGCCATGGCGGATGTCATCACGCTCGGCCGGTGGCGCGCGGTCATGGGCATGCGCTGGGTGGTGCACGAACGCATGCCCGGCTGGGCGCCGGTGCGCGATCTTGCGCGCGATCTGGGCCAGTGGGCCGTGCGCCGGCGCGGCGAATCCATCATCCAGACCGGGTACTGCGCGCCGATACCGGGAGAAAGGCCGCAAAAGCTCGTGTCGCTCGCGGCCCTGGTCGCGGATGCCCGCCCGGAACCCTGGATGCGGGTGTTCGATCTGGGCAATGACAAGTGGTGGTTCGTCGCGGTACGCGATAACAACGGCATCCTGCCCGAGGGCGATGTCGTCGGCACCTACGAGGAGGTCCAGGAGGCCCGCGCGCGCATCGAGTCGCTCGGCAGTTCCTGGCCGCAGGACATCCTGACGCAGGCCGATGGCACCCTGGAGGATCTGGAGGCGCTGGCCTTACAGGGCCGGGCCGCCTACCTGCAGGATGCCGCGGTGCGGTCCTGGCTGCGGCCGGCGTTACTCGGCGCGGCGGTCGCCGGGCTCTCGGTCGCCGGCCTGCTCGTCTGGCAGGCGCACGAGGCGGACCGGCGCGCCGCGCGCCAGGCGGCGATCGCTATGGCGCGCCTGGCAGCCGCGCGCGCGGTCCGGGCCGGCATGCTGTTCCTGCCCCCCTGGCGGCAGGAGGCCTCCGTGGGGGCCTTCGCGCGCGCCTGCGCCGCGGCGTGGAATGCCCTGCCGATCGAACAGGATGGCTGGATCCCGCGGAAGATCACCTGCCGCGAGGGACCCTGGAAGGACGCCATCCTCGCGGTGCCGAAGGCGCAGGGCCTTAGAGACAATGTGACCATCAGCGTGACCTGGAAGAGCTCTCAGAAGGCGGGGGCTTCACCCTTGCGCGCGCCGCATGGACAACTCCTGGCCGGGGGCCGGATCATCCGGCACGTCCACACGATCTCTCTGCCGTTGGCCGAGGGTGGGCTCGAGGCCGCCCAGACCGCCCGCCGCATCGCGTATGCCGATCTCAGGGCGGCCGGTTTCACCGTTCATTTCCCGCGCGCCTCGGGGCGAAAGGGGCTGCCGGGCGCCCACGCAGGGGCCCCAAGGCCGCTCGCGGCGCATCCGTGGGAATCACGGACCCTGACCGTGTCGTGGCATGGTCCCTGGATGAGCGGGTTTGGCGGGGTGTTGGGCGCAGTGCCCGGCCTGCGCGCGCGATCGCTCACGATCGGCCCGTCGGGTTTCCTTCTGAAAGGCGTCCTGTACGGACGCCGGGCGGCGCGATGACGCATGGTGATCCTCGCGGCGTTCCGGAAATGGCGCAAGAAGGCGGTCAAGGCGCCCGCCCCCCGGCGGACGATATCCCCGGTCAGGGCCAATGGCCACGCGCCCATCCGGCCCAAGCCCGCGGGCAAGGTCGCGGTCCCTCCGCCGCCGTTGCCGGCCGCCATTGCGCAGATCGCGGTGCGTGATGGCCACGTGATCTATGTCCTGTCGGGCCAGCAGGCCCACCCGGTCTTGCAAAGCTGGCTGTATGAGGCCCGGCGCGCGGGCTTTGCCGCGCGCATCGAGCTCTGTGACATGCCCACCTTGTCCGGGATGCGATCCGGATCCGCGGCCGAGGGTGCCCAACAGACGGCGGCGCTTTCCAATGTGAGGCACGTGCGCCGGATCTGGGCCGAGGCGGTCGAGCGCCGGGCCTCGGACATCCATTTCACGCTCTATGCAGACGGCGGCAATGGCTACATGGACATCCAATACCGGATCAAGGGCGACGTCGTCAACGGGCGGCAAATGCCGGAGACCGTGGGCGCCGAAATCATCGGGTCGCTCTATCAGGGGGTCGCGTCGGTTACGGACGCGCAACAGGATGACAATGTCGACCAGAATGCGGTGATCACCAACCCATTGTTCCTGCGCGGCGAGGATGGGCGTGACCTGGGCCTTGTCGGCGTGCGTCTGGCCAAGTCGCGGCTCATGCATGGCGTAGGTGTCGCCGCCCGCCTTTTGTACCGCCCGGATGAATCGGGCGCCGGTCAGGGCGAGGCCCTGGATCGCCTGGGCTATTCGCCGCGGCAGACACGGGTCCTCAAACGCCTCGCCCGGCAGACCATGGGGATCAACCCCTTCACGGGACCGACCGGCTCCGGGAAAAGTACGACGCTCGCGGCGCAGATCCGCGATATCCGCGCGCACAGGCCGGGGCTTCGGATCATTACGATCGAAGATCCGGTCGAATACGAGTTCCGCGACCCGCATATCTGGCAGTTCTATATCGCCAACGCCAATACCGACGAGGAGAAATCGGCGGTCTTCGGCGCCAAGGTGAAGGCCTCTCTGCGCGAGGACCCCGATGTGATCGTGGTCGGCGAGATCCGCGGCATCGAGACGGCCCGCGAGGCCATGACGGCGGCCATCACGGGGCATCAGATCTGGACCACCCTGCATGTCAGCGACCCCTTCATGATCCCCACGCGGCTCATCTTGATGGGGCTCGACAGCTTCTATCTGCGCGACCCCAAGCTGCTGTCTTCGCTGATCGCGCAGCGACTCGTGAAAACCCTCTGTCCGCATTGTGCGTTGCCGCTCGCCGGTCACGAAGACCGGATCGACCCGGGAATCCTCGCCAATCTGCGCACCTGGCTTTCTGATGCACCGTTTACGGATCTCTCCCAGGTTCGCCTGCGGGGACCGGGTTGCGCGCATTGTGACCATCATGGTGTCGCCGGCCGCACCGTGATCGCGCAGGTGATCCCCACGGATGAGGATCTGCTGGCCGACATCATCCAGAACGGTCCGGCGCAGGCCCGGCGTCGCTACATGGCCCGTCCGGACGCCGAAATCGACATGATGGCCCACGGTGTCTTGAAGGTGCTGGCGGGCGAGATCGACCCCGCGGCGGTCGAGGAGCTGCTCGAGCCCATCCCGCCCAGACCGCGTGATCACCGGGCGTTGACCCGGGAGGACTTATGAGAACACCGGAATTTCTGGATACCGCCCTGCGCGCCGCGGCCCGCAAGGGTTGGGGCGCAAAGGCCCGCAAGGGGTTCTATCGCCGCCTCGCCGTGCTGGTGCGAAACGGCAAGACGGTGGCGAAGGCCGTGCGCATCCTCGAGGAACGGGCGCGGGTGCGGGCCAAGGGATGGCCTTACGACCCGCATGTGGTGGCACTTACCCAGATCGCCTCCCGTCTGGAGAACGGCGCGCCTCTCGAGACGGCGCTTTCGGGATGGGCGCCGCCGGCGGATCTCGCCATCATCGCCGCGGGCAGCCGGGCAGGGGACCTGCCGGGGGCGCTCGAGATCGCGTTATCCGCTGGTGATATCGTCAAACGCATCAAAAACAGCATCATCTCCCGGACCTGGGAACCCTTGGTCATGCTGGCGGCGATCCTGTATCTCATCTACCTGATCGGCCACCAGGTGCTGCCGGCGATGGAAATGGCGATCCCGGAGGCCAAATGGCCCGTTTCGGCGCAGATGATGTTGCCATTGGCATGGATCTCGACAGGTCCGCCGGCCGTTATCGCCGTAGTGCTGGTTGTCACCCTGTCCGTCGTCATCTGGATCACGATGGGCCGCTGGAGCGGTCATGGGCGCCGCTGGTTCGACCGGCTGCCGCCCTGGAGCATTTATCGGGTCATCCAGGGCGCGGGCTGGGTGGCGGGGTTTTCCTCGCTCATTTCCGCAGGCGAACGCTTCGAATCGGCGCTTACGATTCAGGCGAGGCACGCCACACCCTGGCTCAAAGACCGGCTGATCGCCACGCGAACGCATGTCCTAAACGGTCTGGATCTCGGTACGGCCTTGTCCCGCACAGGATATGCCTTCCCCGATCAGGCGCTCATCGAGGATATCGGCGTGTTCGCGCAAAGCGCGGATTTCCCGCGCGTCCTGAAGAACATCGGCGAGGAGTGGATCCGGGACCAGGAGACCCGGATTCAGGCGATGGTGGCGGTGGCGACAACCATCCTGAATGTGGGCATCAACCTCATCATGGTGATCGTCGTAATCGGCATAGACGGCCTGCAGAACGCCTTGACGGCGATGCACTAGCCGCATCCCTTACAGGCCTATGTGTGTTTGGTATAAGGACCGGTATATCTATAATGTGTCATGCGGGTTTCTGGGGGAAATTCGCGCCAACCGAAAGGAGAGCAGTCTATGACTATTACGACCGTGTTCATGCTGTTGGTGTTCGCCCTCATTATCGCGGCCGGCTCCTATGCCGGCTATCAGATGTTGGGCTCGGGGAAGGTCAGTACCACCAACCAGCAGATCGCCCAGATCACGGCGTCCGTGGATGGGGCGTTTGCCCAGCAGGCGTCTTACGTAGGGCTATCGGATAGCCTCGCGATCGCGCAGAAGCTCGTTCCCGGAAACATGGTGAGCGGCAACAGCATCGTCAACGCCTACGGCGGGGCCGTGACCCTGCAGCCCGATCCGAACGTCACCAATGGGTTTGATCTGATCGAAGCCGGCCTTGGTAATGCGTCGTGCGCCGCGATTGCCGAGGACACGACGGCCTATGAGATCGAGATCAACGGGACGGTGGCGGCCACCAACGCCCCGGTCACGCCGGCCGTAGCCGGCCAGGACTGCACGGCGGGGCCCGGCGCCAATAGTGTCACGTTCGTCAATACGCAGAACAACGGCTGATGCCAGGCGAGGCCAGGCCCGGTGGTTCCACGGATCCGCAGGCCGTCGTTCACACGCTGGCGGATCTCCCCCTGGCGGATCTGGCGCTATCACCGTCCGGGTCTGAGTGCCGCGCCAAGTCGTTGGCTGATGGCCTCATGCTGTCGCCCCTGCCGGCCTCGCTCTGGAATGAGGCGGAGTCCCTCTATCAGGCGCTCCTTGGGCAGCAGCAGGCGCGGTTCCGATTCGTGTGGACGTCAGCGGGGGCGCCTGCCATCACCCTGCGCGTCCAGCGCCGGGAAACGGCCCGGGGCATCATTTTCGTGGCCCGGCGCCTGGATGCGGTCCCGCGCGCCTTTGGCGATCTGGGGCTGCCGGCGGCCGTCACGAGACGGCTCCTCGATCCCAATCTGCGCGCGGGACTCGTACTCTTCGCGGGAGGCCCCGGTGCCGGCAAGACCACGGCCGCCTGCGCGCTTTTGCTGGCGCGCCTGTCGCAGAGCGGCGGATTCACATGGACCGCAGAGAATCCCGTCGAATACGACATGCAGGGCGATTATGGGGCCGGCCAATGCTATCAGGAGGAAATCGCCGACGATGCGGACGTGTCCCGGGTCCTGTCCGATACCCTGAGGTCGTCGGCGGACACCTTCTATATCGGCGAGATTCGCGAACAGGCGACGGCGCGCACGGCTTGCCTCGCGGCCGCCAGCGGCATGCTGGTGGTATCCACCATCCATGCGGACAACGCCCAGCAGGCGCTCGTGAAACTCGGACTCCTGGCCGATCTTCCCGCGGTGGCGCAGACCCTGCAGGCCTTGATCACCCTGCACCTCCTCTCGCGCAAGAACGCCCAGGGGGCAACGCGGATCCTGAAGGCAGAGCCGTTTTTCGTGACCGAAGAGCAACAGCGCATGAAAATCCGCGAAGGGCAGCTGGCGTCCTTGAAAACCGATATCGAGCGGCAGACCAACGCCCTCCTGATGGGGAGGTCCTTCTAACAAGCCCTCCCAGGACCGGGGTGGTCTTGGTGCTGCAGTGGCCTGTTGATAAACTATACTGGTCGCTATAACACGCACATGGGGTGACCACTCATATGTTTCCTTTCCCGAAAACTCCCGTGAAACCGGATATCGAGGGGCGCTGGCCGTGGACACGCTGGCGCCTCCTGGATGCCGTAGGCGCCGTCTTGTCTTTTGCGGGTTGCGCCTGGTATGTGTCCGTGGACCTCGCCGGATTGGCCGTGTTCTTTGGGGTGTCTGGTGCCCTGTGCACGGCATCGGCCGCCTTCTCCTGGACTGATCGCCTGCTCTCGCGCGGGCCATCCTGGATCGCTCAGGCCGCCTTGAGGGGTGCATTATGGGGCGCTTCACGAAAGCCGTGAGGGGTGCGCGATGCCCGGTGTGCTGATCCTTCTGGGGTTCCTGGCCATGGTCGCGATGGTCGGGGCGCAACGCCAAGTCCTGATTCCGCCCCTGGCGCAAGAGAGCGCGCAGACCTTCGCGGCAAGTTTCCGCGCCCTGGCGCATGCCTCGGTCGCCTACGCCGAAGCCAACCCCGGCGCGACCGGCCCGATTACCCCGGCGAGCCTGACGCCATACCTCGATCCCTATGTACCGCCCGCCCAGGCCTCGGCGCAGATCGCAAATGGACTCCTGATCGTCTCGGCCCTTCCGCCCGGCCAAGCGGGTACCGTCCAGTGGGTGGCCCGCAATCTGGCCGCGACCTATGGCGATATGGCCTACGGATACGTCGCCGGCGGGCAAATGGTGTCGGCTGCGGGCAGTATTCTGGGGGCGCCACCGGCCGGCGTGACCAACGGCGAGGCGGTCTACGTGATCGTCCGGCCCACCTAGAGGATCTCATATGCCCATCATGATCGTCTTCGCCTTTATCGCCATCGCCCTTATCACCCCGGCGCTCATCTACGGCATCCAGCAGAACAACCAGATGATGATCGGGCTGGTGGCCGCGCGCCAGATGCGCGATGTCACGCACGCGGCGAAAGGCTACATCACCACATACGCCGCGCAGATCGAGGGGACGGCCACCGCCACGACACCCGCCACGATCACCGTGCCGATGCTCATCAATACGGGATTTCTGCCCACGGGATTCGGGTCGACCAACCCTTACCAGCAGACCTGGGAAGTGCAGGTCCTGCAGCCGTCGCCCGGCGACCTGCAGGCGCTCGTATTGTCGCAGGGCGGGGTGGCCATCCAGCAGGCGGAGGCGCCGCGCATCGGCGCCGAGGAGGGCGGCTCGGGGGGGTCCGTGCAGGCGAACGGCACGGCCCAGGGATCCTTCGGGTCCTGGCAGGTCTCGCTTGCGGACTACACGAATCCGGGCGTGGGCCACGTGGCGTCATTGATCGACTACAGCAACGGCCAGTTGCAGAGCGACTATCTCTACCGCACCGCGGTACCGGGCGAACCGCAACTCAATACCATGCAGACCAATCTCGACATGGGGGCCAACAACATCACGAATGCCCAGAATGTGAGTGCCAACGGGACGGTGAGCGCGGGCCCGAATGGCAACCTGAAGGCCTACATGAATAGCGGGGGCGTGGTCTACGCTGGCGACCAGATGGAGCTCGGCACGGCCAATGGGACAGCCAACGTCGGATCGGGGTGCAGCCCCAACGGTTCCGTGGCTGCGAACGCCAACGGTAGCGGGCAAACTCTGGCCTGCGAGGCCGGCACGTGGCAGGTCATGGGTGCGGCCACCTCATATCTCGCGTGGGATGCACAATATGGCGGACCATCTGGCATCACCTGGGCCAATGTTTGCTATGAAGCCGGTTCATCGCTTGTAGGTTTTGGGGGCAACTACAGCGGCAATAACGTGCATGTCTACCCGGTGGCGGGCCCCAACGCTCAAGGACAATACTATTGGGTGATCAACGGGTATTTCGACGGGTACGCACCTTATGTGGAGTGCTTTAATCTGCAGTAAAATCGTTCTTGCCGGCCTTGTTTGCGGGAGGTACCACCCGGATCCCGGTGGCTCCTTACGGCCGCGGTCCTTCGCGTGCGACGCTGACAGGGTCAATGTGCTGCTGACCAAAACCAAGCCCCTGTCCTCGCAGGCGTTCGGTCATGTCGTTTGCAGATTCCGGACGCGCGAAATAATGCCCCTGCGCACTGGCACATCCATGTGTGCGCAGGAAGGCCGCCTGCGCCGCCGTTTCCACGCCTTCGGCTATGACCCGGATGCCCAGGGCGCATGTCATGGCGATCGTGGCGCAGACAATCACCGCATCATGAGGACTGGCGCCGAGATCCTGCACAAACGATTTGTCGATCTTGAGCGCCCGAAAGGGAAAGCGCTTGAGATAGGTGAGAGAGGCATACCCTGTGCCGAAGTCGTCGATCACAAAGGCGACACCCAGCGCCTGAAGTTCCCTCATCGTCGCGACGGCCTCATCGGCGTTGTGGTCGCGTATGAGGTGTGTCTCGGTGATTTCGAGTTCGAGCGCGCGGGGCGCAAGGCCCGTTTCGATCAGGACGCCTTGCACCATGGTGGCAAGACCCGGACGCTCGAGCTGGCGCCCGGACAGATTGATCGCAACGCGCAGATCGGTGAAGCCCTGGTCGTGCCACGTGCGCACCTGGGCGCATGCCTTACGCAGGACCCATTCGCCGATCGGCATGATGAGCCCTGTTTTTTCGGCGAGCGGGATGAACGTCTCGGGCAGGATCGCCCCATACTCCGGATGTTGCCAACGCAACAGCGCTTCGACACCGAGAATGCGCCCATCCGTGAGCGCCACCTGGGGTTGGTAGTGCAAGACGAGCTCCTGGCGCGCCAGGGCCTGAAGGAGGGCGCGCTCGTCGTCCACTGACCTATTATTGGCTCGGCCCTGGGAATTCATCGTCGTCCTCGGCTTGCGCCAACTCAAATTCGTGGATGATCTGCTGATGTAGCCGATTGGCCGCGGTGGGCGGTAGATTGAGCTCGAGGAGCGCGCGAATGGATTCGCGGTCGTCATCGAATTTGCGCTGCGCGATGCTGCGAGGCGTCGGACCGAAATAAATCGTGTCGCGATTGTCCGGATCACCGGTTTCCTCATTCACCAGATCGAAGCGCCCAGCCCATGCCACCACCGGGCCAAGTCTTTTGGCCGCTTCGCGCACGGCGTCGATATAATCATTCGGCGCATTGCCGCTCGTTTCCAGCAAGAAGCCGCCGGCCTGACGTTGGATGGCAATGTCCAGCCCATTGGAGCGCCCATAGGCCTCCCGCGTTCTGGTGATAAACAGGGGCGTGATAGCATTCGGATCGCCCAGCATGGGGCTCAACGCCTCGGCAAGCTGGTGGGCTGCCTCCCTGCCCAGCTCGATGGGTGGGACGAAAACGGGTATGAAGCCCCGCAATGTATGTTCATAGCTCACAACAACCTCCTTCTGACGTCTATGCCTTTCTCTTAAACCTGGTCGCGGGGCTCCCAGGCCGTTTGTCGGCGCACAAAATTGCGCAGGGCCTGGGAGCGCAACACGGCGATCTCTTCAGGCGAACACTTGCCGCGCAGCCGAGACAGTCTGGCATCGAGGCGCCTTCCGAACCGGTCGAGTTCCGGAATGGATATCCGGAGCCTGCGCCGTCGCGTCACGGGGACATCGCCATCGATAGTGTCGGCTCCTCTTCCGGGCGGCCGTCCGGTGCGCTGGGCTCATCCTGTTCATGGCGCTTACCGATCTCGAGGGCAGTTGCCACATCCTGCGCGATCAGGCCTTGCGAAACGGCCATTTCCAGGATGTTCTCCATGTACCGGGAGACCTTCATGGCGTTGCCGATGGCCTGCGCATACATCTTGCGGCCCTCGTCGCCCTTCAGGGCGCGCGTCCACCCGGCAATGTACGTAGCCGTCTGTTCCTCCGTCATTTCGGGGTTGCCCGCCAGATATGGGATGTTCAGGCGCTGCGCAAGCAGCCACGACCCGAATTCGGCGGTCACTTCTTCCTGCGCGTATTTCGCGGAACCGAAGGGTCCGCTCAGATCGCGATTCAGGCGCGTTCCGTGGCCGGTCGCGTGCGTGAGCTCGTGCAGGCGGGTCTGTTCGCGATCCGCCGGATCCGGAAAAGCTGCGGCGGGCGGCATAATGATGCGATCGACCGAGGGTATGTAGGCGGCCCTGTCGCCGCCTTCGCGGATCGGCACACCCATCGTCTTGGCAATGGCGTCGATCAACTCCGCCTGGGGGATTTTCACGGGCGCGTCTTGTGATTCGTCATCCCGCACGAGCGACGGCACCCCATCCATCTGCTGGGCGTTGAAGACCTTGAAGCCCTTCATGAGGAGAATGACACCGGTCTTCCGGTCTTTCTCCCGCGCGCCATCCGGTTCAGAGACGGGCGCCTCATCGGCCTTGTCGGCATCCTCCCTGCGTAACCGCACGGGCACCGGATAGTAGATGGTCGTGGCCTGCTCGCCCTTGCCGACCTGCCAGCCTTTCTTGGCGGCCTGCTGATAGCCCATCCAGCGGGGATCCTCGAATCCGCGCAAGGACGCCTCGAGCTGTAAGAGCGAAACATTGAAACCGCGATACGCCCGCTGCGTGATGGGGTTCCAATGCTGCCCCAAACCCGGACGCCCATTCGCCACAGGCTTCCAGGGCCTGTTCCAGGGCGGCAGCTGCCCACTACCGAGCAGGGCCTCCACCTTGCCGGCCATCTCCTCCAAGACTTTGCGCATCGTAATCAGGGCCATGGGATTCTCCTTCCTGGTCGGGTAATCGGGATTCAGGCGCAGGCCGCCTCCTTGTCTGGATCGATGCTCGCCCGTGCCGTCGCATTAGGCGCCGGCCGGCAGACATCGCGGATCAGATCGGTCGTGCGCTGGGCCGCGCGGGCGAGCATGGGGGGTATGGGCGCGTCCTTTTGCGCCTTGACGAAGGCCTGCTGGTCCGGGGGTGGCGCTTTTTGCGCTGCGACCGCCTGGCGCATCTGTTCGGCGATCTCCTGTTTGATGACGGCCGTGTAGAGCGCGGCGGCCGTGCCCATGATCGAGCGGCGGGCGATCGACGTATCCTTGCGACTTGCCTGCGGTATCCGTTGTAAGAAAAGCTCGGTGCCGGCGGAGGTTGCGTCCCGCAGCGCCGCAGCGAGGTGGCGCATGATGTGCGCCTCATCCCACGTGCCGACGAAGAGGACCTGTGATCCTCGGCGGCTAGCCAATAAGTCCCCAATAGGCGCCCACATGGCAGCCACATGGCCTCCCTCGGCAAGAAGTTCCGCCAAAGAGTCATTGTCGGAGTCTGTATAGGGTTCTTGCTCGACGGGCTCTACCGAGGCCATTGCCGCTACCAGAGCTTGGACGACTTGTCCGGGATCCGGATGACTGGCGAAAAGGGTGGCGGTGATCCGGCCCAGTTGCGCCTTGTGGGAATCGCCGGCGCCCGCGGGCAGCTTGGTGCACAGATCATCCATGCAGAGACGAAACGCCGCGAGCAGGTCTTGCGTGGCCTGCGCAACATCCGCATGGCTCGCGGCGCCATCGGCGATAGCCCGCGCGATGATCGGCTCGATGGTGCGAATGCCATTCAAGCGGGCGCGCATCAATTGCCTTGATTCCTGCCGGCCGGCGGAGAGTTCCTTGTAATCAAAGGCCATGAGCGAAGGTCTCCTGTCTCGAGCGGCGGCCGCGTCCTCCGGGCGGCCGGGCATTGAGCGTGATAGACCGTATCATATACCACCCATGCCGATTAAGACAGAAGAGTACGAGAGGAGGAGATGGGCGTGGCCCGGGCTCTCTCGCCCGGGCCACGTGCGCGGCGCTGCGCCGCTTAAGGGGGGTCTAGCGGTGCCAGGATCGGTTGCGGATGACGCCCTTTAAGCCGTCCTCGAATCCGCGCGCGTGGGCCTCATCGGTCAGGACGCCATGATAGATCTTCGCCACTTTCTCGATCCCGATCTTGCGGGAGGCGTGCACGAGGGCCAGGAAGATCTTATTGACCAGGGCGGAGCGTTCCGTTCCGGCGCCGCTCCACCAGCGGCCTGACCAGTCTGTCGTGCCGGCCAGCATCCCCATTTTGGCCCAGGTGATGTCCTCCTCGCCAAGCCCCGGCATTTCTTCGCGCAGAACGCGCATCAGGATGGGCTGCACGTCCTCGAGGCTCGGGTTCTGGGGAAGGAAATTGCCCTCCCGGCAGGCGCTCAGGAACCGCACGAGCAGCGAGAGCTGCGCGCGCCTGGAGACGGAATCGAGCCGCATGGCCGAATACTCCGGTGCGAGCGGCATTTCGCGCGTGACACTGGCCGTCAGATAGTATAAATCGCGTGTATCGAGACCCAGCATCTCCTGCATATTGCGCAGGTCGCCTATGACAGTCGGGCGCTCGCGCAGCGGCTTTTTGGCCTGGGCAGGGGGCAGGGGCACCATGCGCTCCTTACGAGCGCGCCCTGCCGAGACTTGGGATTTCTTCTTTACGGTCATCCAAGGTCCTCGGGAAGATGGCACGGCATGCACATGTTGTGTTAGTGTATACCAAAAAATTACCAGAGATAAGTAGCGCCGCGAGGGTCAATATGGGGCAAATCGTTTTATTATCGACAGTACAGGAGCCGATTCGCGGGCGTGATCCGGATGCGCCCCTGGTCATTCCGAGCTGGCATCCGCCCGGTGGTAAGTCCTCCGTTGTGCCTCATAGATGGACGGGCGCCTGGGGGCGCTACGCACGGGCGAGCCTGGGACAGATCCACGTCCAGGCACAGGCCGCGGGTGAGCAGTTTTACACCGCCGAAATCAAGATAAGCATCAAGGACCGCCCTCAAAAATCACTCACGCCCGCGGATCTTGCCGATCAGGAATACCTGCCCCTCGATCTACGCGTGTCTCCTGCATTACGTCAGCACATCTGCGCAGTGATTCGCCGCCGCGATGTGCCGGACATAGCGGCGCTCTTTGCCGCTTCGCCGGCATTGGTCAACCGGCTTTTCATGCACCCAGATTTTGAAAGCCTTAAGGCGATCTGCTGGCCCGGCACGAGCGCAGCCTCGCCTGGCCTTTGTGCCGTGCGCAGTGCAGAAGATGTCAGCGCCGTGACCGTCCGGTTTCTCACCGGGCCTTTTCGGCTTGCCCCCTGGGATCGGGAATGGCCGGCGTGAAAAGAATCGATCGATGGAGCTACTAGAGCAGGCGGTTACAGGCGATGGAGCGCAAGCGGGGGTGCGTCGGGTTCGAGGGAGATTCTGATGTGGCCAAGCGAGAACATGAATAGCTTGGGTCCGTTTGCTGCACCCGTTCCGGAAGAGCCGACCAAGGGCAATGTGGCCTTCCTGCTGGGAGCCGGGGCCTCCGTGGAGGCGCAAGTGCCGGACACTGCGGGCCTGATTAAGGGTTTTGCCATGCAGGATGGGCACAGCGCCCAAATCGGATCGCTTATTGAGAAACTAAAGAAATGGACGGAGGCTGAGAACCGAGTCGTCGACATCGAGCTGGTGCTGGAGATCCTCCAACGACTCGCAGATTGGCCCCAGGAACCGCTCGCTGCCTTGCAGGAACAACCCATACAGGTCGATGGTGTCGAACCACAGAAGCTGCTGGAGGCTCTGCGGGACTTTATTAAGCAAAAGGTCGTGGTGGATCCAGAAAAAACCCAATACCTCGACCCTCTGCGCGGTTTTGTGGATTCTGAAAAACCGCTTTCCGTCTACTCGCTCAACTACGATACCGCGATGGAAGTCTTTTGTGCCAGACATCGGCTCGTCTATCGGGATGGATTTGGCGAGGACTGGAATCCTCAGGTTTTTGGTGACCCGAATGTCGACCTCCTGCTATTTAAGCTCCATGGTTCGGTCACGTGGTATCGCACCGATCAAGGGCGCTTTCTCAAGATTCCGGTCATGGTCAAGGAGAGCACGGTCGAGCTCGTGACCAAAGAGCGCGCTACGGCGCTTATGCTATATCCGGCCCAAAAACTGGCGTACGTGGAACCGCTTTTCGAATTGCTGCTGGAGATGAAAAAGCGCCTCGCTACCTGCCAGTTCCTGGTAGCGGTCGGCTATTCGTTCCGTGATGACCATATCCGTCAGATTCTCTGGGACGTGGCGCGTGTCTTCCCCGCATTTACCGTTATCTTGATAAGTCCGGAGGCCGGCAAGATTTATCGTGAGAGACTCGCCCAGTACGCCCATGATGTCCCGTCGGCTCTTCGGGGGCGGGTCATTTGTCTCCCCTTTGCCTTTGGGAGGGTGCTGCCCGTCCTTCAGCAAGAGTATATCAAGTCTGCGCGTGCGTTCATGAACGAATGGGAAAATCGTTCCTCGCAGGAGCGGCAAGGCCTCCCCCGCGTGCCGTGGACTCAAGCCGCCCAGGAGGCATCACGATGCGGGCATATCGCGGCCGTGCGCTCCATTCTGGAAAAGTCAGACGCTCGGGAAGGGATTTGGTATCTTGACCGGCTAGAAATTGTGATACGTGCGCTGTTTTTCGCAGTAGCGAATAATGACCTCAATAACTTCCAGTATTTTTGGAAGGCAACGGAGGCAGTTTGGCAAGATTTTCTAAAGGATGCGACAGTTGACACATCCCATAAAAGGTTCCATATGGTTGTCAATAGGAGGCCCTACCAGTCAGAGATCCGAGACCTTTTGGAAAGGAATCAACGCCTTCAGCGCGAGATTATGGCGTATCAGGATCTTATGGTCGAAAAACCCAAGACGGCTAGTGCCATTGTAAAAGCCCGGGAATTACTCATGTTTATTGGGATGATGATGAGTTGTTGGGGTGGGCCCGGCAGCCCAAGCCCAGAAGACTATGCGGATAACCGACGAGGGACCATAGCGGCGGACTTTCGGAATCTCCTGGCTATCCTGCAGAGGGAAGAAGACGGAGATAAATTTAAGGCGCAGAGCGAGACATTCTTTCTCGAGCAGCGTATTAAGGACCTCGAAGCCGCGGTTATAGAGAAGATTTTCAAGGACGGGCTGGCGGACATGATCGCGTTACTAAAAATTACTCGGGAGTAACCCGTGGGGCGTAAAAAGCTGGACACGGGACGTGAGTATAACTATGCCTCTATTTTATGGCGCGCAGGCTACGCTTTCGGAACTTTCCAGGTTCTTCCGGATGGCCTCGAGCGCCTGACCGGCCTTCTCGAGGCCTCGCTCCTCCCGGGCGGTCATGGCGTCCGGATCCAGCAGAAAGGGCAGGGCGGTTTCGCGTGTGCGGCCGGAGCGCGTGGCAATGGCCCGCGACAGCGCTTCGGGCTCGTACAAAAGCACCACCATCTTCTTACCGCGGGTCACGGCCGTATAGAGGATCTGCTGGTCCAGCATGATCGTGTGGCTGCGCACCACGGGCATGACGACCACGGGAAACTCGCTGCCCTGCGATTTGTGTACGGTGATCGCATAGCCCAGCATGAGGGCAGCCATGTCCTCGGCGCTGGTGTACTGGGCCGCGCGTCCGTCGGGAAAACTCACGGTCATGTCCTTTGATGTGACATCCGTGATGGTGCCGATATCCCCATTGAAGACGCCAAGATCGGAGTTGTTCACCGTCTGGCACACCTTGTCGCCCACCTTCCAGATCTTCTCCCCCTGGTGCAGGGCACGCCCGTCCGGATTCAAGGCCGCCTGCAGGGCGGTATTCAGGGCCTGCGTGCCGCAGGGGCCCTTATGCAAGGGCGTCAATATTTGCACATCGCGGATGGGGTCAAAGCCCATCAGCGGAAGCCTGCGGGTCACGGCCTCGACGATGGCCGCGGCGGCGGCCGCCGCCCCATCCGGCGCCGAGCGGTCCCGTCTGCCCAAGTCAACCGGGAAGAAGTCACGCCGGAATTCCGTGGTGTCCAGGGGCTGGCCCTTGTTGATGCGCGCCGCCTGAATGGCGATCTGGGAGCCTTTGGCCTGGCGGTGGACTTCCGTGAGCCGTGCCACGGGCACAGTGCCGCTCTTGATGAGATCGGCAAAGACATTTCCCGGGGCCACCGAGGGGAGCTGGTCCGGGTCACCCACGAGGATCAGGCGGCAGCGGTCAGGCAGCGCCGCGAAGAGCTTGGCCGCAATCACCGCGTCATTCATGGAGGATTCATCCACCACGACGAGATCAGCAGGCAGGCGGTTGGCGGGCCCGTGCTCGAACTGGAATCCGCCATCAGGACCGCCGCCCGTGACGCCGAGCGTGCGGTGGATGGTCTGCGCCTCGGTCCCCGTCGCCTCCTGCATGCGCTTGGCCGCCCGCGCGCTGGGCGCGCACAGCTTGATGCGCGCTCCGCGAAAAAGATCCAGAATCGCAAAGAGGGTCGTGGTCTTACCCACGCCCGGACCGCCCGTCAGGATCATGACCTTGTTGTCAGCTGCGAGCTGCACCGCCCGGCGTTGATCGGTGTTCAAGGACATCTTCATGGCCTGCTCGAAGGCTGTCATGGCGTGCTGCGGCAGGATCTTGGGCTTGAATGAGGGTTGCGCCTCCTGCAGGCGGATTACATCGCGCGCGATGCCCTGTTCCGCGCCATGGAGCTCTTTCGTGCTGTAGAGCGTTTGACCACCGCGGCGGAGCGACACGAGCTTACCCGGCCGTTTGATGCGCGCAGAGATCGTCTCCGCCGGCTGCTGCGTCAACGCAGACGCGGCGGTCACCAAGGTATCTTCCGTGATGAGGGTATGCCCATGGCGGTCCATCACCTCCGCGCAGGCCGCCTGGATCGCTGCATCGATGCGCATGGGCGCATCGGGCGCAACACCTCCCGCAAGCGCCGCCTGATCGGCCAGAGTGAAGCCAATGCCGCGCACGTTCATCAGCGCGGTATAAGGGTTCGCCTTCACCTTGGCCATGGTTTCCCCCTTGTACAGGGCGACCACGGCTGCTGCCCTGCGGGCGCCCAGCCCCATGGCCTGCAAGGCAATCAGTGCCTCGCGCATGCCGGCCTGCTCTTTCCAGTCGCGGCAGAACTGCTCGGCCATTTTGGTCGAGACACGGGGCAGCTTGGCCATCTTGCCGGGATGCTCGAAAAGCGCCGGACCCCCATTGTCCACGATGGCCTGTGCCAGCGTGGGGCCGATTCCCTTGATCGAACCGGACGAGAGATATGCGAGCAGGCCATCACGGGAATGGACATCCGGCGTGACGGAAGAGGCCTCGATTTGCGGGCCGTACTTCGCGTGACGCACGAGGTGTCCTGTGATGATAACGGAGGCGCCACGCTTGGGGGCGGCACCCGGGAATCGAACCGTTTGCGCATCCCCGTTCCCATCCGCCGGCGCGACAGAGAATACGCTGAAGGTGCCGTCTGACGCCTGCATGCGCACGGATACGACTTCACCGCGCCACTCCTGGTCCTGCGGATTTGCGTTCGCCATGGCGTTCCCCGAACATAAGTGCGTGTGGTATCAGGAATCATATACCACAACACAAGGAGCAACAAGGAAATGATCGTGAATCTGTGGATCCCTGCGGATTCAAAAGCGATCGCCAAGAGAAACGGAAAAGTAACAGGATCAAGATCGGCCGGACCGCCTCGGCTGTGGATTTGGTTACCGGCTCGAAGATCATAGGTTTTTGTGTGGCTGCTATTAGTCGCGTATCGCGCGCGGCTTCTTCTGGGTTTTTCCGCGTTTTGCCCCATCCAGTCGTTCCGCCAGTCGGTGTGCCCGCAGGTGGGTGTAGCGGCTCAGCATCGAGAGCGTGCGATGCCCGGAGATCCGGGCGATCTCCATGGCATCCAGGTCGGTATTCTCGAACAACCGGGACACGGCCTCGTGCCGAAGATCATGAAATGTCAGCCTCGGGATTTCCGCCTTGGCGCAGGCGCGCTTCATGGCGAGCGTGATGGCGTTTTCCGTCATCCCGAATACGGATCCGCCGCCATTGTGGGCCGAACGGCCCATGCGGTGGGGGAGGCTATCTAGCACGGCCAGCGCGGCGGATGAGAGAGGCACCGATCGCGCAAATCCGTTCTTCGTTTCAGGCAGGAAGGCCGACCTCTTCGCGCGATCGACATGCTCCCAGCGGAGACCTGCGATCTCGCCCCGGCGCATGGCGGTGGCGAGCGCCCAACGGACGACAGGCGCAAATCCGGCCCCAGCGGCCTTCAGGAGACGGCTCTCCTCGTCACCCTCGAGGCGCCGGTCGCGGCCAGACGGGAGTTTCGGTTTCTGCACGAACTCCGCGGGGTTCGCAAGGCCTTCCATGCCCCATTGCTTGCGGGCCACATTGAATAGGTTGGATAAAAGCGCGAGGTAGAGGTGAATCGTGTGCGCCGCTGCTCCCTCGTCTTCCTTTTTGGCGAGCGCGAGAGCGATGTCCTTGCCTCGAATGGAGGCGAGGGTCCTTACGCCAAGGGCGGAGGCCTGCCACCAGCGGATGGTGTAGATCTCGCGGTCGGCGGATTTCTTTTGGCAACTGATCTCGCGGGCATAACGATCGAGGGCGTCCCGGAGGGTCGTGCTTTCGGCCTCCACGCGGGAAACGAAGATACCCCGGTCCATCTCGGATTCGATCTGTCGCGCCCAAGCCTCCGCCTGCAGGCGCGTGTCAAAAGTGGCCGTCTGCTGTGGCCAGCCGACCCTTTTGATTTTCGCCTGCCACGCGCCCCGGCGAGACCTGCCGGGGCGATACACAAATGACGCCATGATGCCCCCGTTTTTGGGATCGATTCTCCCAAATCTCTCCCAAATGATGTTATAGAGAGGTGGAGCGGGTGGCAAGAACGCGTGTAAGTGGCTGTTTGTGCGGGGATTTATTGGTCGGGGCGAGAGGATTTGAACCTCCGACCACCTGAACCCCATTCAGGTGCGCTACCAGGCTGCGCTACGCCCCGATCCGGACGGCATCATACCGTAAGCGATCCTTCGTATCAAAGATACTTACGGCGAGCGAGGCCATGCATCTGGGATCGGGAGTGTCCAGTTTGGGAGAGAGCGCCACGAGATCCTATTGAGTGGGCCGTGCGTGCATCGCCAAGGGCCTGGCGACCCCGTAAAATACCCGGATGCTTAATGTTCGCAGTGTGTCATTCCGAGCGGGAGGCGAGGAGCTTTTTCGCGACGTCTCGTTTGAGATCTACCGGGGCCAGCGGATGGGGCTTGTCGGCCGCAATGGCTCCGGGAAGTCCACGCTTCTGAGAATCATCCATGATCGCCTGGAGCCGGAGGAGGGGAGGCTCGAGTTCGCCGGGGCCGTGCGGGTCGTGGCGGTCGCGCAGGACACCCCGGATACCGATGCCTCGGTGCTGGCGTTTACGTTGGACGGGGACCTGGAGCTACGGGCCTTAGAGCAGATCCTGGCGAGCGGTGTTCATGATGACCGCTATTTTGCGGCCCACGCCCGTTACGAGGCGATAGGCGGGTTTGGCGCCGTGGCACGCGCGAGTCAGTTGCTGGCCGGATTGGGATTCCTTCAGGCGGATTTGGAGCGCCCGGTCAAGGTCTTGAGCGGGGGTTGGCGTATGCGGCTGAATCTCGCCCGCGCTCTTATGGCGCGCGCCGATCTCTTGCTGCTGGATGAGCCCACCAATCATCTGGACCTCGAGGCGATCGCCTGGCTCGAGCAGTATTTGGCGCGTTTCGATGGAGCGCTCTTGGTTGTATCCCACGACCGGGATTTCTTAAACGCGGTGGTCAATCGGATCGCGGCGATTCATGACCACACGTTGTGTGTGTATGTGGGGTCCTATGACGCCTATGTCGAGCGCAGGGCGCTGGAGGCGACCCAGAGGGAGGCGGCCGCGACCAAGCAGGCAGCGCAGGTCGAGGCCCTGGAGCGGTTCGTGGCGCGTTTCCGGGCGAAGGCCAGCAAGGCCCGTCAGGCACAGAGCCGTCTCAAGATGCTCGAACGCATGGAACGCGTGACGAAGCTGCGCGGCGAGATTCATTACACGTTGCCGCTCAAGGGGCCTGAACGCGTGCCCGACACCCTGATTACCTTGCGCGACGCGGCGTTCGGTTATCCGGGCGCCGCGCCCCTGTTTGCGGGCGTGGGGTTGACGATTGCGCCGGGCGACCGGATCGGTGTGATCGGACGCAATGGGGCCGGCAAATCGACGTTTCTGAAGGTCCTTTTGGGGGCGTTGCCACCCACCACGGGGGCGCGCGCGGCAGGTGCTGGCATCGGTATCGGCTATTTCGCGCAGCATCAGCTCGAGCAGCTCGATTTGCAGGGCACGCCGGTTTCTTACATGGCGGCACGGGACCCCACGGCACCCCCGCAGACCTTGCGCGACTATCTGGGGCGCTTTGGCTTCGGAGCGAGCGGCCTTGAGCGCACGATTCAGGGCCTGTCGGGCGGCGAGAAGAGCCGTCTGGTCCTAGCGGGCCTAGCCTGGAGCCGGCCGCATATCCTGTTGTTGGATGAGCCTACCAATCATCTTGATCTGGAGATGCGCGAGGCCTTGAGTTATGCCTTGCAGGATTACAGCGGGGCCTTGATCCTCGTGTCGCATGACCGCCACCTGATCCGCTCCTGTGCCGATACGTTATGGCTGGTCGCAGACGGCAGGGTGCGGGAATATGAGGGCGACCTCGAGGACTATCAGCGCGAGTCGGTGCCGGCGCCAGCGCCCAAGGCCACGGCGGGGCTCCAAAGGGAGCCACGGCGGGGGGTTGTATCTCCCAAGGCCTATCGGCGCGAGCAGCAGGGGATCGAGGCGCGTATGGCCGCCGATGCCGCACGGCTTGCCGAGATCGACGCGGTATTGGGCGATCCGCGCGCCTATCAGCAAGGGGGGGAGACCATAAAGACCCTGCAGGCCGAGCGTGCAGCCGTGACGGCCCGCCAGGCGGCCGACGAGGATGAGTGGCTGGCCCTGGAGGAAAAGCTGGCTGAGGCCGCGGCCCGGCTACCCTAGCCCATCCGGGGTCTGGCCCGGCACCCAGCTTGTCCCCGCAGGCGAGATCTCTTTTTTCCAGAAGGGCGCGCGAGTCTTTAAGGCGTCAATGATCTCCTGACAGCCGGCGAAGGCCTCGGCCCTGTGGGCTGACCAGACGGTGACGAGCACGATGCGTTCGTGGCTTTCAAGCCGCCCATAGCGATGGATGATCAGGACCTCCTGGAGATGGTGGCGATTGCGCGCGTCTGTCGCTATGCGCGTCAGTTCGGCCTGGGTCATCTGCGGGTAGTGCTCGATCTCAAGGGCCGTGATTGTGCGATCTAGAGCGGCGTCGCGCACCATGCCGACGAAGCTTACCCGCGCGCCCGCGCCCTTGACATCGAGCGCCTGCGCCTCGCGCTCGGGATCGAAGTCCTCGGTCTGCAGGCGGATGATCATCAGCCGCCGCTTACCGGGGGAAAGAATGCGACCTCATCGCCATCGCGTACGGCGCTTGCCAATGAGGCGTGTTCGCAGTTGATGGCAACGAGCAGCGGCTTGGGGAGTTCGGCTACGCGTCCGCCGGCCAGCCGCTCCAGCACGTCTGAAGCGCGTTGTGGTGTGCTTAAGGCGACGAGCTCACGCGTATCGCAGCCTAAGATCTCGCGCACGGCGGCAAAGCAGCGGACGGTGATCATGATCAACCCCCCAGGCGCATCATGTAGACGGGGGCGGCGCGTTCGGGCGCGTCGTTAAAGGTATGCCGCTCAGGCTTTTCGTGCCAGACCTTGTCGCGGATGAGATCCGCGAGGGCCTCGGGCGCCCACCCCGCGCGCAGCGGCCCGAGGAGGTCGACCCCGTTTTCCTGGCCGAGGCAATAGACGAGCCGGCCCGTGGATGTGAGGCGCACGCGGTTGCAGCCGGCGCAGAAGTTTTCGCTGATAGGGCTTATGAACCCGATCTTGCTCGCATGTCCCGCGACATGAAATCGTCGCGCCGGGCCATCGTCGGCCGTGCTGGCGGATGCAACGAGGGCATGCGAGCGGCCGATGCGCGATTGGGCCTCGGCCACGCTCGCGTAGCTTTGGGAACGGCTTGCGCTGCCCGCGACCCCTAAGGGCATGGTTTCTATGAACTGGATATCAAAGCCCTGGGCAAGCGCGAAGTCGACGAGTGTTGGGACCTCATCTAGGTTTTCGTCTTTTAGAAGCACCACGTTCAATTTGATGTGGGCAATGGATTCGCGGGCGATGGCCACACCGCGCAAGACGCGGTTTAAATCGCCCCCGCGCGTGATGCGCGCGAAGCGCTCCGGCACGAGGCTGTCTAGGCTCACATTGATGCGCTTAAGGCCCGCTTCGGCCAGCGCCGGAGCCAGCCGGTCAAGCAGATAGCCGTTGGTGCTGACGCTCAGTTTCTCGATGCCAAGGCTGCGCGCATGGGCGATACGATCGGCGAGCCAGGGATAAAGCAGCGGCTCGCCCCCGGTAAAGCGGATGTGGCGTACGCCCAGTCCCCGGAATACGGAAAGCAGTTGGTCGAGCTCGGCCGGCGCGAGATGGTCGCTGCGCGCAAAGCGCGGCGTGCCCCGCTCGGGTGAGCAGTATCGGCACCGCAGGTTGCAGTGCTCGGTCAGCGATACCCGCAGGTAGGAGATCCTGCGGCCAAAGCGGTCGCTCAGGCCCGTCGCCGGCCCGGCGAGGACCCCGGTGCTTGCCGTATCAGGCGCGATCCCAGGTTCCAGAGCGGCCTCCTTCCTTATGCACCAAACGGACTCCATCGATGACCATGCCGCGGTCGATGGCCTTACACATATCGTAGACCGCAAGGAGCCCGATGCCTACTGCGGTGAGGGCCTCCATCTCTACGCCCGTCACATAGTGCGTGCGCACGGTCACCACGCATCGCAGGCAGGTGTCGTCGAGGAAGTCCCAGGTGACGTCGAGCCCCGAGATCGGGACCTGATGGCAGAGTGGAATCAGGTCAGCGGTGCGCTTGGCCGCCTGAATGGCGGCCAGCCGGGCGACACCGAGCACGTCCCCCTTGCGCAGGGAGCCCGCCCGTATGGCATCGGCGGTCTTTGGCGCCATGGTGATGCGTCCCTCGGCGGTGGCAACCCGGGGGTTTGCGGCCTTCCCGGTCACATCCACCATATGTGCCTGGCCCTGCGCATCAAAATGCGTCAGGCCACTGTCTTGCCTATGCTCCGGCATGGGCCGCCCCCGCGTGTGCTGATCGGGACACTATAACGACTCGCCCCGATCGGCTCTAGCGCTTCTCGTAGCTCGGGACAAGCCGGGTCTTATTTATCATGGTATCCGCGGCCCCGGCCCCGGCACGCAACGCCGGGTGCATCTGCGGCAGCGGCCCGGGCATGCGCCCATGATAGAGGTTTATGACATGCTTGGCCTGTACGAAAAAGAGGTAACGCTCAATGCCGATCCCGATGAAGGCCAAAAGCGGGGCGAACAGCACGCCCAAGCGGAGGAGGCCGTGGGCGCCAGCAATCAGAATCGCGATCGGTGCCAGGAACCCCAAGACGTAGACGGCGATTCGGAAGTTCCGCGCCCGCGCTGCAGGGATGCAATTGCTAAACTCATGGGTGAGAAACGTCCCGAAGGTATGGCCCTGGTCTAGGAGCCGGACCTTTCCGCGGGTAAAGCCGGTCGCAGTCTGAAGGGTCGTGCCGCTCGGGGCCCCGATCCAGAAGTAATAGATCGCCTTCATGACGGCCGCTGCCACCAGCAGGGCACAGGCGGTGCTGATCAGCACCAGATCCGGCCCCCGGGTAAGGACTTGGCTGGTCGCGAGCATGGTCATGCCGAGCGCAAGCCCCATGGCATAGAAATTGGCCGGCACGAGCGGGGTGTGCCATTGCCGTATGGTGCGCAGGCACGCATAGATCATGCCCTGGCAGAAGATCGTGATAAGCCCGATCACGGCCGCGGTATTGGCGAGCACGAGCGCGCCGTCGCCCCGGGTCGTGTTTCGGAAAAACACCCAGCCAAGGTAGGCGATGGCGACCGGATAGAAGAGCACCGCAAACACCCCCTCCCGGGCCAGCCACGAGGTGCGCCAGCGGGTGAAGGCCCGCCAGGCATTCTTGGGATTCGCGAGGTGCGCGGTTGACGATATCATGCCCATCGTCACGAGCAGCAGGGAAAGCGCCACCAGTATGGCGGTGCGCAGCGGGCTCAAGCCGCCGTCGATGGCAAAATCGTTGACGATCGCGACCACTGCCATGAGACCGAATCCGGCGCCCGAAAAGAGCGTTAGGAATATGACGGCAAGTGACGGGTTCATATTTTTAGGCTCCTCTGGTGAAAACTAGCGTTCAATGACACGGTTGACCCACTCCTTGACCTTGCGCGCGAGCGACCCGCGCGGCAGATCGGATGTCGATATCGCCGGCCGCGTCCGTGGCGGCAGGTAATGGTTGGTGGGGTTGTAGTTGAGCTCGGGCATGAGCGCATAGCCGCCGCGTTCACGCACCGCGCGGCTCGTCGTGCTCTCCGGGTCGTCTAGGTCGCCAAACAGGCGGGCATGGGCCGGGCAGGCGAGCACGCACGCCGGCTGTCTTTCCTCCACCGGCAGGGTTTCATCGTAGATGCGGTCTACGCACAACGTGCATTTCTTCATCGTGCCCGACTCGCGGTCGAGTTCGCGCGCGCCGTATGGGCATGCCCAGGAACAGTAGTTGCAGCCCATGCATTTGTCCTGATCGACGAGCACGATGCCATCTTCGGCGCGCTTATAGGAGGCGCCCGTGGGGCACACAGTGACGCACTCGGCGTTCTCGCAATGCATGCAAGACATCGGGAAATTGATGGTCTTGTTGTTCGGGTATTCGCCGATCTCGTAATGGCGGATGCGGTTGAACCACACCCCGGACGGCTCTTTGCCGTAGGGGTCGTAGTCTGTGAGCGGCGCGGTCATGGCGCTCGTGTTCCATTCCTTGCACGCGGTCGCGCAGGCATGGCAGCCGACACAGGTATCGAGATCGATGACAAGGCCTAGGCGCATGGCGGACCTCCTTTAGCTTGCTTTGATGCGCGTGTTATAGCGCAGGACATCGGGCTTGGGCGCCGCACCCGGCAACGGCGGGACATTGGCGAACGTCGGCCATACCCCCTCCTCTCCGGGGGCCGCGCGCGTCACCTTCACGCGCAGGTCGTACCACGCCGCCTGCCCCGTGATCGGGTCGGAGTTCGTGATGCGCCGCTCGCCTTCCTTCTCCGGGAGCAGTTCCGAGATCAGGTGGTTCATCAAAAAGCCCTCGGTGGCCTCCGGGGCGCCGGGCTTTAGGCCCCAGGTCCCGGACTGCTTGCCGATGGCGTTCCAGGTCCACACCGTATCTTCCTGGCAGCCTTCGATCAGGCGCAGCTGCACGCGGATCTTGCCATTGTGAGACTCGACCCAGACCCAGTCTTCGTCCTTGAGACCGAGCTTCTCGCCGCGCGCACGGTTCATATAGAGATGATTCTGCGCGATGATCTGCCGTAGCCAGGCGTTCTGCGAATCCCACGAGTGGTACATCATCATCGGGCGCTGATTGACGGCGAAGAACGGATATTCGTCTTTGTCGACGCGCTGCTGCTCGAGGGGCTCATAGTAGTCCGGCAGAGGGTCGAAGTAGGTCGCCAAGCGTTCCTGATCGACGCGCTCTTTGGGCATGGGGCCGTCATAGAGGCCAAGCCCGGCCAGCCGGAACCGCTGAATGGCCTCCGAGTAGAGCTCGATCACGATCGGCTCGGCGGTTCTCAGAAAGCCCGCCTCCTTGGCAAACTCCAGGTAGCCCTTGTTGGCAAACCGCAGATAGCGGATGGATTTGGGCAGATGGTATTGGAAGAAGCCCTGGTTCTCGATGTAGCGCTCCCATTGGTTGGGGTTGGGTTCGCCGCGCAGCGCCTTGCTGCCGTCGGCGCCCCGGTAGCCGGCGAGAAAGCCGATACCGGGCTCGCGCTCGTAATAGGTGATGAAGTCCTTGTAGCCCTTGTACTTGGGCGTGCCGTCCGCGTTCGTAAAGACCGGAAGCTTCAGGCGCGCGCCGATCTCGATCATGACCTCTTGCCAGGCGCGCACATTGCGATCAAGCGTAAGCAGCGGGTGGCGGATGGAGTCGCACACGGCGTCTGGCTCGGAGATCGGCCGGTCGAGCAGCGAGATCGCATCATAGCGCTCGAGATAGGTGGTATCCGGCAGCACCAGGTCTGCGAAGTGCACGGTCTCGGAGTGGAAGGCATCGACCACCACCAAAAACGGGATCTTGTATTCCCCGTCCGGACCCTTGGCGCGCAGCATGTCCTGAATGTTGGCGGTGTTCATGCTCGAGTTCCACGCCATGTTGGCCATGAAAAACAGCAGGGTATCGATCGGATAGGGGTCGCCCTTGACGGCGTTTGTGATCACCATGTGCATAAGCCCGTGATTGGCGATCGGCGCCTCCCACGAATAGGCCTTGTCGATGCGTAGCGGCCGGCCCTCGTCGTCTATGACGAGGTCCTCGGGCGCGGTCGGAAAGCCAAGCGGATGGGCATCGAGCGGGGTGTCGGGCGCGCTGTGGCGAGCCGGCTTGCCGGGCGAGGGCACCGGCCGCGGGTAGGGGGCCTTGGCGCGAAATCCCCCGGGACAGTCGATCGTGCCGAGCAGGATCTGCAGGAAATGAATGGCGCGCGCCGCCTGAAAGCCGTTGGAGTGCGCCGAGACGCCGCGCATGGCGTGCATGGACACCGGCCGGCCGATGAACTTGTCGTGCTTGCGGCCTGCCCAATCAGTCCATTCCACGGGGATCTCGATGGTCTCCTTGAAGGCCACATGGGCCATCTCCAGGGCCAGGCGCTCGATGGTCGCGGCCGGCACCCCGCAGATCTTGGCGGCGTTCTCGGGCGCGAAGCGTGGATCCAGGTAGCGTTCGGTAAGCAGCGTCATGACGGTCTTGACCGTACGGCCATCCGGGGTCTTGTACTCGCCGAACAAGGCGGGGTGACACAAGGCGTCGAGTCCGTTGACGAACGCCTCCTTCTTTAAATCCCAGGCCAGGGGGTGTCCGGCCTCGTCGCGCCACATGAGCCCATCGCCCTTCTGCCCCGGGGTCTGCACCACGAGGAACGGGGCATTGGTGTAGCGGATCAGGAACTCCCAATCGAAGATCTCGCGCGACAGCAGCACATGGACCATGGACAGCGCCAGCATGGCATCGGTGCCCGGCCGAATCGGCACCCACTCGTCGGCGACCGCCTGGTAGCCTGTGCGCGCCGGATTGATGCCGACGAACTTGCCGCCACGGCTCTTGACCTTCTCGATGCCGATCTTCATCGGATTGGAGTTGTGGTCCTCGGCGACCCCCCAGAGCATGAAGTACTTGGTGCGATCCCAGTCCGGATCACCGAACTCCCAAAAGGCGTAGCCCATGGTGTAGAGCCCGGCGGCCGCCATGTTGACGGAGCAAAAGCCGCCATGGGCCGACCAGTTCAGGGTGCCGAACTGCTCGGCGAACAGGCGCGTAAGCGCCTGCATCTGGTCGCGGCCCGTGAAAAATGCAAACTTGTTGGGGTCGGTCGCGCGAATGCGGGCCAGCCGCTCCGTGAGCATGTCGAGGGCCTGATCCCAGGATATCTCAATGAATTCCCCGGCGCCGCGCTCGGTCCCGGGCTTGCGCAAAAGCGGGTTGCGCAGGCGTGCCGGCGAACATTGCTTCATGATCCCGGCCGATCCCTTCGCGCACAGCACGCCTTTATTGATCGGATGATTGCGATTACCCTGAATGAAGCGGACCTTGTTGTCCTCTATGGTCACCTTGATGCCGCACCGGCAGGCGCACATATAGCACGTGGAATACTTGATCTCGGGCGTGCCATGTGTGTGATCGTGCTGTTCCACTGCCGCCATGCTGCCTCCAGAAAGCCCAAAGATTGTGACGGGCAAAGGCTACACGACGCATGGGCCAGAGCGCCAAGGAATTGTTTTAATAACCTGATAAGAATCAGGGAGTTATTTTACTGCGTGATGGGAAATATCACGCAGATTTATAAGCGGTGGCAGGATCGTTGTCCGATAATCTCTCCAAAGAGGTAGGGTTATGCAGTTTGTACGTTATCGAAGGCCACGTGGCCCTTGTCGCCTGGGTATCATGATCGCGGGCGTGGCCTATGATCTCGCCGATTGCTATCAACGGCACCGGCAGTCCGGAGGGGTGGCATGGAAGGGTGTCTCGGCGGCGCTCGCCCGCGGGAGTCTGCGCGCGCTCCTGGCGGCGCCCGGCATCGAGGGCCTGCTCGAGGCCTTGCGCGGCCAGGCCCTGACACATGAGGCCTGCGCCTTGCGCGCCCCGCCTGCATTGTGCGCGCCGTTGCACGACCCGGGCCGCTTCATCGGGATCGGGCTCAATTACCGCAGCCATGCGCGCGAGATCGGGCAGCCGATTCCAACCGAGCCGCCGCTTTTTGCGAAATGGGCCAATGCCATTACCGGTCCTTACGACGATGTGACGCTGCCGGCCTATTCGCAGGCGGTCGACTACGAGGTGGAGCTTGGCGTCGTCATCGGGCGGCGCGCCCGACAGGTGTCCTTGCAGGATGTCATGGACTATGTATTTGGCTATACGGTGATCAATGACGTGAGCGCGCGCGACCTGCAGTTTCGTACCGGGCAGTGGCTCGCCGGCAAGATCAGCGACGGTTTTGCCCCCATGGGCCCGGGTGTCGTCGAGAAGGCGGATGTCGGGCCCCTGCGGGACCTGGTGCTGGAGACGTGGGTCAACGGGGAATTGCGCCAGCAGGGGCGTGCCTCGGACATGATCTTTGACGTGCCGGCACTCGTAAGCCGCCTCTCGCATCTCATGACCCTGGAGCCTGGCGATGTGATCGCCACCGGCACCCCCCCGGGTGTCGGCATGAGCCGCACGCCCCCCTGCTACCTGGGCGATAGGGATGTGGTACGCATGCAGATCACGGGGATAGGCGTGATCGAGAACCGGTTCGTGGCGCCGTCTTAAGCATCCTCACTCGGCGCGCCTCTCGCAGCGCACGGTCAGTACATCGAGATGAAAGGAGCCGTCGTCCTCCACCTTGAGTCGCGCGCGGGCCTCGGCTGGTGCCACGGAAAGCAGATTCCGGATGGCATCGATACGCACAGGGTCGGTATGGGCGCGCGCGACCCAGTCGCCAAACGCAAGACGGATACGAAAATGGTCGCTGCGCACCGGCATCAGGCCCTGCGCGGCCAGCAGTCCCATCCAGGCCGAGACGGTGTAATTGCGCACATGGGTGGGGTCGCGCAAGACCTCGATGGCCTGCAGATAGGTATCAGTCAGGGGGTCGTCTGCGGTGACGCTGTCTGTGAGGACCAGGGTGGCGCCTGGGCGCAAGACGCGCGCGACCTCACGAATCCCCGCGCCGACATCGCGCCAATGGTGGGCACTGAAGCGGCAGGTGGCAAGGTCCATGGAGGCGTCAGGCAACGGCAGATGCGCAGCTGGGGCCTCGAGGCAGTCGAGATGGTGGTATCCCGCCTCACGGGCGCGCGCGGCGGCAATCGCAAGCATCGCGGGGCTGGCATCGATGGCGTGCACATGGGTGCTAAAGGGTGCGAGCGCCAGGGCCACATGCCCCGGCCCACAGCCGATATCGACGGCATGCGAGGGGTGCAGCCGTTCGGCGGTCTCGCGAAACAGCGCAAGATCGGGGCCCTGGGCATGGACCGGGCTTTCTTCGTAGCGGCGCGCGGCCTCGTTGAATTGGCGTGTGACGTCTTGGTCATGGCCCATGGCTTACGTTCCTCGCAATGTCAGAGACGACAGGGAGCATACATCCTTCGTATCCCGGTACCAGAGGCCTGTTAAACGGGTATAGGGGCCCAGGGGATCCGCAGGGCGGCAAGACCCGAGGAGTGGGCCATTTTTGCGCAGCCTGCGCGAGCGCGCCGCACCCACAGGGGGCGCTGCCCGGCGGCGCCGGACCCCGGGCCTGCGCCGCGAGGAATGGGCGGCCCTGTGCGGGATCGGTGTCACGTGGTACTTGAGGGATCGAGCCGGGGCGCGCGCCGCAGGTCTCGCCCGATACCGTGGTGCGGCTCGCCGATGCGCTGGCGGTGACGGATGCCGAACGCCGCTCCCTGCGGGAGGCCGCGGACCGTGCGCCGCACCGGACGCCGCGCGTCCCGGCGGCGATCGCATCGGTCCCGGAGCGCATCGCCGCGCCGGCCTATTGCCTGGGGCGCTATGGGGACGCATGGGCCCGGAACCCGCAGGCGGAGGCCCTGTGTCCGGACTGGCTGGGACCCGAAGGCCAGGAACGCAACCGGCTGCGTGTCATGTTCTGTATACCCGTGGCGCGTGACTTCGCCGTCGACTGGCCGCAGCGCGTGCCGTCTGGTCGCGGAGTTTTCCACGGACGCCGGAGACCTTGTCGGCGAGGGGCAGCATGAGGACTTGGTGGCGGACCTAAGCCGCCGGAGCGCCGCGTTCCGGGCCAATTGGCAGCACCGTGAGGTGTCATTTCGCTCACCCGGCGGTCAAGGCCTTTCGCCATTCCCACCCGGGGCCTTGCGGTCTACGCGCAAACGACCGTGACCTCGCTCGGGGAGCGGGACCTGAAGCGTGTCGTACTGTGCGCGCGCCCTGGGACCTGAGGGATTGAGACGGGCCCAGCGCGCGCCGTTTGGCCCGTCTCACCTTAAGTCCCGCAGATGCGCTTAACGCCTCTTGCGGCCCGCCTTCTTTTTGGCCGGCCCGGTCTTGACCGCGCCCTTGGCCGGGCCTTTTGGCATGGCCTTGGGGGCGCTTTTCACCGGCGCCTTGGCCACCGACTTCTCGGTCGGGCCACCGCTTAGGTTCTCCTCCAAAAACCCCAGCAGTTCACTGATCGTGCCGAGTACGGGGGAGTAGCGTATCGAGCGGCCTTCGCGCGAAGGCTTGATAAGCCCCGCCTGCGTAAGCTGTGACAGGTGGAAAGACGACGTCGCCGGCGCGAGCTTGAGACGCAGGGCGATTTGACCGGCCACGAGCCCGCTCGGGCCTACCTTGACCAGCAGCCGGACGATGCCAAGCCGGGTTTCTTGTGCAAGTGCCGTCAGCGCCCGTGTTGCCGCAGTAATTTTCATTGTCATCGGTTGAGTCTACCTTAAATAGTTACTTTACATTTGCTGAAGACAACCACGCAACCATTTGGTTCCATAAACTCTGGCCATAGCGCGATGTTGTCATGTTCGCCAGAACCGTTTCTCCGATTCCCGCATCGGTAACTATATAGCATTTTCGCGACAATAGCAGCACCTAGTGCCGGATTTTTTGAACAGAACGCCTACTCGTCATAGCGCATGGAATCATAGACGCGTAAAACTGCCGTAAAAAACGCGGAGAATGTGGGGCTATTGAGGGGGGGCTGGGATTTTCGGGGGTGTGGCGGCGGTTTTCCGCGATTGGGGCATTCCGACCCTCGATATGGAATAATAATAAACCCTAGGCGTCTATGACGCTTCACGATGAGGACACAGGCACGTGAAAGGCGGTTATGAGCGGTATCTCGAGTGGGCCCAGATCGCGGGAGAGCGGGCGGGGACGGCGATCCTAAGGCATTACCAGGCCGCCGGGCCCGTGGATCTCAAGAGCGATGGCAGTCCCGTGACGCCCGCTGATCGTGCGGCGCATGAGGCCATCGTGGGCGTGCTCTCGCGCGCCACGCCGGATGTGCCGGTGGCATCGGAAGAGGGCGAGGAGATCAGTGGCGACCGCTATTGGTCTGTCGATCCGCTCGACGGGACCAAGGAATATGTGGCGCGCACCGATGCCTTTGTGGTGAACGTGGCGCTCGTCGAGGACGGCCGGCCGGTGGTGGGGGTGATATACGTGCCGGTTACGGGCGAGTGCTATTTTGCCGCGAAGGGCAACGGTGCCTTCAAGAGGGTGCAAGGCCAGGTACGGCGTCTGAGCGGGCGGGCGTTTACCGGCGGTCCGGTACGGGTGGTGGGCAGCGCCCGCCATGGCACCGAGGCCGTAGCGGCATTATGCGCCGCCCTGGCGTGCGGGGAGCAGGGCATCGAGCGGGCCGCGCTCGGCTCGGCATGGAAATTCGGCTGGCTCGCTGAAGGCCGCGCCGATCTCTATCCGCGCTTTGGCCCGACGCACACCTGGGATACGGCCGCCGGGCAATGCCTGGTGGAGGAGAGCGGGGGGGCGGTATGGGTCGCGGGCCATCAGACGCTCGTCTATCGGCATGCCCGGCAGCTCAATCCGTCTTTTATGGCCGTTTCCGACGCCCGGTTCGCATGGCCGGATGTGCTGTGATGGGACGGCCGCCGGCCGCTGCGGTTTGTGTTGGGAGGGCTATCGGGTAGCCCCCACCAAATATTAGCAATGCATGATACAATGGCGGCTAGTGTGTGATTCTCTCTTAAGGGGGATTTGTGTATGTCGATGTCCATTGATCGGGTGGTGATGGCGTTTGCCGGCAGTGTCGTCTTGCTGAGCCTCTTGGCTGCGCATTATGTCTCGGCGGATTGGTTGTGGGTCACGGCGTTCGTGGGCGCCAATCTCCTGCAGGCGGCGTTCACCGGCCTGTGTCCTTTGGCCAAGATCCTAAGGGCGATGGGGCTGCGCGCCGGCTGCGCCTTCGAATAGAGGGGCATCGGCAGGCAGCGGGAGGCGGACCGCTACATGCAGTCCGCCGCCATCGCGCGGGGTAAGCACGAGCGTGCCCCCGTGGGCCTCGGCGATGCGTCGCGCGACCGCAAGCCCAAGCCCGCGGCGGTCGCTTGTGTGCAGGTCGCGAGCGGCCATGAGTTCCGCGCAGCGCGTGGTGCTCAAGCCCGGGCCGCGATCTTCGACCACGATGCATGCGTAGCCTTCGGCAGCCGTGAGGCGCACCGCAATCGGCGGCCGGCCATGGGATATGGCATTATCCACGAGGTTCGATACGAGCCGGCCGATGGCCACGGGCCGATAGGGGAAGCGCGGAAGCGGTTCGGCCCGGTAGTCGATATCCGGCGCACGCCGCCGGAAGCGCTCCACGAGGTCATGGATCAGGGTATTGAGATCGCCCGCGACCGGGGCCTCCTGGACCCCGTGGCGGGCGTAGGCCAGGAACTCGGCCAAAATCGCATCCATCTCCTCGATGTCCTGAATCATGCCCACACGCAATGGCGAATCGCCTCCGTAGAGCTCCACGGCAAGCCGCATGCGCGCAAGCGGCGTGCGCAAGTCGTGGGAGACGCCCGCGAGCAGCAGGGCCCGGTCGCGTTCATAGCGGCGCGCGTCTTCGGTCATGTGATTAAAGGCCCGCGAGACCCTGCGGATCTCCGCCGGGCCATCTTCTGGCAAGGGGGGCAAAATCTCACCGCGGCCAAAGGCGCTGGCGGCGCGCGCCAGGGCCGCGAGCGGCCGGTTGACGCGCCTGACCACGAGCAGGGCGCCGGCCCCTGTCAGGGCTGCGCCGACTATGAGAAAGCCGATGCGTGGCCAGGGGAGCGCCGGAGGCAGGCGGGGCAGGCGCAGGGAGAGCCGGCGTCCGGCATGGTGGGCATGAATGACGAGCCCATGGCGTCCGTACGTGACGCGCGCCCCAATGCCGCGCGCCGCGAGTTCGCGCACGAGGGTACGCGGGAACAACCCGTGCGCAAGCGGCTCGTGTGCGTGTCGAATATGTCCGTAATGCACGCCGGCCGCCTTGAGCGTGCGTGCGAGCATGGTCTTTTGGCCGTGCGGCACGAGCGTGCGGACCGCCTCGGCGATTCGAACCTCTCCTGCTACGAGTTCGGCGATCTGAGTGGCGCGCATGCGGCTGAAAGACAGTCGCGCCAGAATCAAAAAGGTCGCCTGGGCGATCACGAGGGCCAGGGCGATGACAAGCGCGGTGCGTCCGGCGAGGGTATCGGGCCAAAGTCTCATGGGGTATCGCCTGGATTGAAGACATAGCCAAAGCCCCACACGGTCTGAATGAAGCAGGGCTTCGCCGGATCGTCTTCCAGGAGGCGTCGCAGGCGCGAGATCCGCACGTCGATGGACCGATCGAAAGGCATGTGGTCTCGGCCCCTGGCAAGCTGCATCAGGATATCGCGCGACAAGGGCTGCCGCGGATGGGTGGCGAATACGCGCAAAAGGTCGAACTCGGCGGTGGTGAGGTCCACCGGCACCCCGTCTGCGGTCAGGGATCGCGCGTGGATATCGAGCTCATAGCGCCCAAAGTGCAGTTTTTTGTCATCAGGCGGACGTTGGCGGCGCAGCACGGCATTGATGCGCGCCACGAGCTCGCGAGGATTGAAGGGCTTGGCGAGGTAGTCATCGGCGCCGAGATCGAGACCCATGATGCGGTCGGCATCGTCACCGCGCGCAGTCAGCATGAGCAGCGGGATATAGCGGCCTTCGGCGCGCAGCCTCTGGCAGAGGGCAAGGCCGCTTTGCCCTGGCAGCATGATATCGAGTATGAGGAGGTCGTAAGCGGCGCGTGCCAAGGCCTTGTCCATGGCGCGCCCGTCGGGCACAGCGGTCGCCGTAAAGCCCTGCTCCGACAGGTAGCGGGTCAGAAGTTCGCGCAATCGCGCGTCGTCGTCGACCAACAGGATGCGTGGCATGGCAAAAGCATACGCGACTTGCGGTGCGCACGCTGCCTCGCGTTACAAATTCCTACACAGCGGGGCGGGCCCCGCCCGTCCCCGCCTTACGACATGCCTGCCACCGCACGCGGAATATCGCTGTTATGGGTCGCGATGATGTCGTGAGCGCGGTTGGCAAGCGCCCGGGCGCTCTGCCCGGCGGGGAGTTCCGGCGCGAAGAAGCGGACCTCTGCGGTCACCTCGCCGCGTGCACGCAAAAGCCCCCAGAGGTGATGGACCAGGGTATCGTCTCCGATGAAAGGGGCCGCCGGATGGGTGGCGCCCGTTGCGTCGGGATAGCGCAGCAAGACCGGCTGAATGGGGCAGTCGGCCTCGATCGCGGGGGTGAACAGGCGTGCGTGGAAGGGGCGCACGTCGCGGCCATCGGTCGATGTCCCCTCCGGAAAGAGGAGCACGGACTGGCCGTGGGCGAACGCCTCGGCCATGCGCTGGGCCACCCCTGCCGAGGCGCTGCGATCCCCGCGCTGAATGTAATAGGTGCCGGCCAGCCGCGCAAGCCAGCCGATCACGGGCCAGGCCTCGATCTCGGATTTCGCGACGAAGTGTCCAGGGCAGAGCGCGCCCAGCGCGGCAATATCGATCCAGGAGATATGATTGGCGACGATAAGGACCGGCGCGCCCAGGGGCGCGCCCAGGGGCTTGAGTCGAATCCCGAGGATCGCCAATACCCCTTGATGCCAGAAGCGCACGACGCGTCGGCCAGCGCGACTATTGCTTAACGCGCCGGAGGGGGTGATGGCCGTCACGACCACACCCCATAAGGCATGTCCGATCAGCGCAAGCAGCCGGACGAAGGCCCCGCCCGGAAGCTTCACGCGACCTTTTGTTTGGTGGAGCGCCCAAGGAGGCGCTCGAGGTAGCGGCGGTTATAACGGGTGCGAAAGAGGATGATGAGAACGTCGGCGACATCGAACGCGGCATCCAGGCACGGGGCGCCACCGACATAGGCGCCCAGGCGCATATAGGCGCGCAGCAGGGCCGGGGCGGCGCTCTCGTCATCCGCACCGCCTGCGTCTACGACCGGCAGGGGATGGCGAGGGGTGACGCGGCAGGACTCCGGGCAGCCATAGCGCCGGATCAGCGTCGCCACTGTCCGCAGTGCCTGCGCGCGGTCTGGGCTCAGCGGCACGCTGCCGCAGCCGATGAGGTAATCGTAAGGCCCATGCTCCATGACCCGCGCAAGGCCCGCAAGGAGCAGTGCGATCGCCGGTCCCCGGCGGTAGTCGGTATGGACGCAGATGCGTCCGACCTCCATGATGCGCCCGGGCAGATTGAGGACCGGGGTCAGGTCAAACTCGGTCTGCGAATAAAACCCGCCACAGCGCTGCGCGGCATCGTGCGGCAACACGCGCGAGCAGGCCACGACCCGTCCCTTCTCATCGCGCACGACGATATGGATGCAGTAGGGGTCGAAGCGATCCTCGTCGTATTCGCGATCCCGGTCACCGATCGCTGCCCCCAGCTCGCGGGCAAAGACCTGATAGCGCAGCCTTTGCGCCTCTGCGATCTCATCCGCCGTTTCGGCGAACTCCACTCGCAGATTCTGCGCCCTCAAATCATCTATCTTCATTCCCCGCGCCTCAGCCGCCGATATCGCCACAGTTTGGATAGTAAAGCTACTGTTCCGGTGCCGGGCACGTCAAGCGCTCAATGTTGATAGAACTGGAGCCTGGTGTCTCCCACCTCGATAATATCGCCTGATACCAACACCTGGCCGCCAGGGGGCACGGGCTTGTTGTTGCAGATGACGCGCGCGCCGTCGGGGCCCATCATGAGGGTGTAGCGGTCTCCGGTGCGTGAAAGGAGCGCCGCGGATTGGCCCGCCATGCCAAGGTGCGTGATCGTGCTCATGAGCTCGATGCGCTTGCCGCTGTTGAACCCGCTTAGCACGAACAAGGCGGCGTCCTCGAGGGCCGCGGGCTGGGGCGTCTGGACCGGCCCGATATCACGGTCCTGATAGAGGAGCGTGTATTTGCCGATCATGATGGTATCGCCGGGCTTGAGATGGTGCTTGTTGGTCCGGCGATTGTTGATGTAGGTCCCGTTGGTGCTCTCCAGATCCTTCAGAAAGGAGTCTTGTCCGACCGTGAATATACTGGCATGGTCGGCGCTTACCGCCGCATCCTCCAGTACCAGCGCATGACCCGGGCGGCGGCCTATGGAGAGGTCGCCCTGAGGGAGTTGCATCTGCCGTATGACGGTGTGGTTGAGTTTCACGATAATGCTCGGCATGGCGTCCATAACAGTGGTGTCTCCTGGGTAGTCATTATAGACGACGCCGCCCCCTCATAGCGCCCAGATTCGCTCCAGTGTCCCCTGGTAGATCCGGGTCAGGCGCGCGAGATCGTCTACGGAAACGGCCTCGTTCACCTTGTGAATAGAGCCGTTTGGCGGGCCGAATTCAAGGACTTGGGCACCAAAGGGCGCAACGAACCGACCATCGGACGTCCCCCCCCCTGTGGAATAGTGTGGCGCGTGGCCGGTCTCGGCCAGAATGCTTGCCGCCAGGGCCGCCTTGAGGGGGCCATCGGTGCTCAAAAAAGGCTCCCCGGAGAGCCTCCATGTGAGCGTGTAGCGGAGCTTGTGCGCTGCAAGGACCTCCTCGATGCGCGCGCGCAGCACGTCGGCCGGCGTGGCCGGCCCGTAGCGCAGATTAAAGAGCGCGCGCAGGCGTCCCGGGATCACATTGTCGGCGCCGGTGCCGGCCTCGATATGGGAGAACTGAAGGCGCGTCGGGGGAAAATCCGCCGAGCCTTGGTCCCATGCCATCGACACCAGGGATTGCAGGGCCGGCGCGAAGCGCGTGATGGGATTGTCGGCGCGCTCGGGGTAGGCGACATGGCCTTGCACGCCATGGATCACGAGTTCGCCGTTGAGGGATCCCCGCCGGCCGTTTTTGACGGTGTCGCCCAATGTGGCCTGACACGACGGCTCGCCCACCAGGCAGTAGTCGATGGATTCGCCGCGCGAGGCCAGGGTCTTTAGGACTTGAATCGTCCCATTGACTGCGGGGCCTTCCTCATCAGAGGTCAGCAAAAGGCCCACCGAGCCCGGATGCCCCGGGTGGCGGTGCACAAACCCGATCAGGGCCTGCACGAAGGCCGCAACCGCGCCCTTCATGTCGGCCGCCCCGCGACCATAGAGCATGCCATCGCGAATGGCAGGCACAAAGGGGGGCGTCGTCCAGTCGGCGAGCGGGCCCGGCGGGACCACGTCGGTGTGCCCGAGGAATACGACCAGCGGCGCGCTCGTGCCATGACGCGCCCAGAGGTTGGTGACCTCGCCGAATACCAGGGATTCCGTGTGAAAACCGGCCGCCGACAGCAGCCCCGCGATGTGTGTCTGGCAACCGGCGTCATCGGGCGTGACCGAGGCCCTTCCAATGAGTTCCATGGCCAATGCCAATGTCGGTTCCATGGGGCTAGATGTCGCGCAAAAGGGCGTTGATCCCGACCTTGGCGCGGGTCTTGGCGTCCACGCGCTTGACGATCACCGCGCAATAGAGGCTATGGCTCCCATCCTTGGATGGCAGAGTGCCGGACACCACCACCGAACCGGCCGGCACCCGCCCATAGAGGATCTCGCCGGTCTCGCGGTTGAGGATCTTCGTGCTCTGGCCTATGAACACGCCCATGGATATGACGCTCCCGCGCTCGACAATGACCCCTTCTACGATCTCCGACCGGGCGCCTATGAAGCAGTCATCCTCGATGATGGTGGGCGCCGCCTGCAAGGGCTCGAGCACGCCGCCTATGCCCACACCGCCGCTTAGATGGACATTCTTCCCGATCTGCGCGCACGAGCCCACGGTCGCCCAGGTGTCGACCATGGTGCCGCTGTCGACGTAGGCGCCGATATTCACATACGACGGCATGAGCACGGTCTGAGGGCCGATATAGGCCCCGCGGCGCACGGCCGCCGGCGGCACGACGCGCAGCCCCTGTTCCCTGAACTGGTGGGAGTCATAGGCCACAAACTTCGACGGCACCTTGTCGTAATACCGGGCATCGCCGCCTTTGATGAGCGTGTTGTCCTCGATGCGAAAGGAGAGCAGGACCGCCTTTTTGATCCACTCGTGGACGCGCCAGCCGTTGTCGGCCGGTTCGGCGACGCGCAGCGCCCCGCGGTCAAGGTCGTCTATGACGCTATCGATCGCGTCTTTGACCTTGGTATCGACGTGGCGTGGCGTAATCTGTGCCCGCTCCTCATAGGCGGCCTCAATAAGCGTTTGACGTGTCATTGTGACTCCTTGTGAACGATTCGACATAGGATCGCAGGCGGCGCGCGCCCTCGAGGCATTCGGCATGCGGGCCGACGAGCGCCAGACGGATATGGCCGGCGCCCGGGTCTGTCCCGCCGCTTGGGCGCGACAGATAGGAGCCGGGCAGCGCCAGGACGTTTTGTGTGGCATAGAGGCCGGCGACAAAGGCCTCGTCATCGATCGGTGTTGGTATCCACAGGTAAAACCCGCCGTCAGGGTATGTAACCGGCAGGACATCCTTAAGGATGGCGATGACGTCGGCGAATTTCTCGCGATACAGCCTGCGGTTTTCGCGCACATGGGTCTCATCGGCCAAGGCCGCGATGGCCGCACGCTGCGCCAGCTGCGAGGGGGCCGACCCGAAATAGGTGCGCAATGTCAGAAGGCCCGCGAGAAAGTTCGGGTCGCCCGCCACGAAACCAAAACGCAGCCCCGGGACGTTGGAACGCTTGGATAGGCTGTGGACCGCGAGGCAATGCGCAAAGTCGCGGACGCCATGGGCGATGGCCGCCGCGAGCAGACCCGCCGGCGGCGTCTCTTCATCCGGATAGATCTCGGAATAGCATTCATCGGCGACGATCAAAAAGTCGTAGCGGTGGGCCAGTTCCAAAAGTTCGCCGTATTCGTCTTGTCCCATGACCTCTCCCGTGGGATTGCCGGGACTACAGGTGATCAGGACCTGGGTGCGTTCGAGAACGGCGTGCGGGATGGTGCGCGCGTTGTAGACTGCGCCGCGCGGGCCGCCCGTGTTTTGGTAGTAGGGTTCCGCGCCGGCCAGCAGGGCCGCGCCTTCATAGATCTGGTAAAACGGGTTGGGCATCACCACCACCGGGCGCTCGGCGCGCCGATCGATACGCGCCTGCACCACCGAGTAGAGTGCCTCGCGGCTGCCGGAGGTCGGCAGGACGTGACGCTCGGGGTCGAGGGCGTGTGCCGGCAGCGCAAAGCGGCGCGTGAGCCAGCCGGCGATCGCTGTGCGCAGCGCCTCGCCGCCGCGCGTCGACGGATAGGTCGACAAGGCGTCAAGGGCGCCTGTAAGCTCCGCCCTCACGAGCTCCGGGGTCGGGTGGCGCGGTTCCCCGATCGCCATGTTGATGCGCGTCCCAGGAGGCGGCGCAAGGTGTGCGGTCAGGGCCGCGAGCCGCTGAAACGGATAGGGGTGGAGCGATTCCAGAGTGGGGTTCATGAACGATGCGGGCGCATAGGATCGGCGGATTATACGGGAGCGCGCGGCCGTGACCAAGAAGGCCTATCCCGTGGTCGCGATCGTGCTGGGGGCCGGCGCGTGGGGGATGATCTGGTATCCGTTGCGGATTGTGGCGGCGGGTGGCCTGTCAGGGGTATGGCTTGCGGTCGTGATGTACGCCGGGGCGGCCGCCGCAGGCCTGGTCTTGTGCCGTGGTGGGGCCTGCGCCGGGGTCTCGGGGCGTGTGTGGCTTGCGCTTGCGGTATTGGGCGGTGTGACCAACATCGGCTTCGTGGTGGCGGTTTTGCATGACAATGTCCTGCGCGTGACACTCCTCTTTTATCTGTCCCCGGTGTGGTCCGTGCTGGGGGCGCGGGTGTTTCTCGGGGAGCGCCTGCCGGCTGCGGCCGGGGCGGGCATCGCCATCGCCCTGATAGGGGTCGGGATGCTGCTATGGCGCCCCAGCAGCCCCGCCTTGACAGTTTTTGACGCCCTCGCGCTCGTATCCGGAGCGGCGTTTGCCGGCGCCAACGTGGTGCTGCGGGCACAGCCTTCGGTGCCGCTTGCGGCCAAGCTCCTGGCGACCTTCCTGGGGGTGGTGGGCGTGGGCCTTGCGGCGCTGCTCGTCTCCGCCCACGGCCTGCCGCACCCGCGCGCGGGGATCGTGCTGGCGGCACTCATCGCCGGGGGTCTGGGCATCCTCGCCATCACCCTGCTTGTCCAGTATGGGGTGACCGCCCTGCCGGTCCGCCAGTCGTCGGTGTTGCTGCTCGCCGAGGTGGTGACTGCGGCGTTTTCGCAGCATCTGCTGCTGCATGGGGTATTGACGGCGCGCACACTGGCCGGGGCGCTGGCGGTGGCCTCGGGCGCGACCTTGGTGGCGGTCTGCGAGGCCTGAGGGCCTATGGGTTATCCGGCGTCGCGCGCGCCAAAGAGCGCGCGGCCGATACGCACGATGGTCGCGCCTTCTGCGATCGCCCAGGGATAGTCATCGCTCATGCCCATGGATAATTCATCGAAACCCGCAAGACCGAAGTCCTGGCGGCCTTTTCCGGCGAGCTCGCGCAGCCGCGCGAAGGTCTGGCGCACGGCCGCCTCGGGACCATGATGGGCGGCAATGGTCATAAGCCCAGAGAGCACAAGCCCGGGCCGGGGACGCGCGCAATAGGCCTCGAGGAAGGCCGGCAGCGCCGCTGGCGCAAGCCCGTGTTTGCGCGGGTCGCCTGTGACGTTGACCTCGATCAGGACGCGCAGGCTTGTACCCGCCGCGGCCGCATGACGCGACAGGGCAGAAGCGGCATCGAGGTCTTCGAGCGCATGCAGCCACTGAAAGTTCTCGATGATGAGGCGCGCCTTGTTGCGTTGCACAGGCCCCAGGAAATGCCATTCGAGACCGCTGGGCGCGGCGGCGATCTTGGCGGTACCCTCCTGAGCGCGGTTTTCCCCGAAGGCCTGTTGTCCATAGGCCGCAAGGCGCGCCACGGCGTCTGCGGCATGGCCCTTGGAGACCGCCACGAGCCGAACGGCGCCGGGCAGTCGGCCGCTTTCGCGCGCGGCGTCTGCGATGCGCGCCATGATCGCGGTATAGCGTTCGCCTAGGGTATCCATGGCCGTTTAGTGTAGCGGGCGGGCGCGCATATCCAAAGTCGCGCCGCTCTGGCATACTGCCGGAATGCAAACCGTCGCCCGCATCCTCGATCGTTCGTTGCCGAAACCGCCTGCCGATCTCATGCAGGGGCCGGCCCTGGCGGCGGTCTGGGCACGCTGCCGGCCCGAGGGCCTGGGCACCGCCGAGGCGCTTCTTTACTGTCGCGGGCGGCTCTTCGTGGCGCTGGCGGGTTCGGCGCAGGCCGCGCGGCTGCGCGAGGAGGCCCCGAAGCTTTTGGCGCGGCTGCGAGCCGAGGCGGGCTTGGGGGCAATCCGCGAGATCGTGGCGCGGCGTGGTGGCCACAGATCGGCGCGGCACCACGCGCCCAAGCGTCTGCCAGTGCATTCGCCGGTCGGGTCGCGCTGCTGTGTGTCGCTGGCGGAGGCGGTCGAGGATGCGGCCCTCAAGGCGAGCCTTACGCGGCTTGCGACATCGCTTGGTTCCGGGCGCACCGAGGATACGGCGCGCGCATGACCCGCTTCTTCGAGCTTTTTATCGGCCTGCGCTATATGCGTGCCAGGCGCCGAAACCATTTCATTTCGTTCATATCGATGACATCGCTGATCGGCATAGCGCTCGGTGTCATGGCGCTTATCACGGTACTGTCGGTCATGAACGGCTTTCAGAGGACGCTGCGCGATCGCATTCTGGGCGTGATCTCCGATGTGACGATCAGCGGGCCGGACCATCGCCTGGGCGATTGGCGCAAGGTGGCGCATGTCGCAAGGCGCGAAAAGGGCGTCACCGCGGCCGCGCCCTATGTGCGCGGCGAGGCATTGCTGGTCCACGGGCGCTACTCGAGCGGGGCTTTGGTGCGCGGGGTGGTCCCGGATCAGGAGAAGGCGGTATCGGACATCGCCACGCATGTCGTGCAGGGGCGGCTCGCAGCGCTGCGCCCCGGGCGGTTTGGTATCGTTCTCGGCCGCTATCTGGCGTGGCGTCTCGGGGCGACCATGGGCTCGCGGGTGTTGCTGGTGGCCCCTGGCGGCATGGTGACCCCGGCGGGCTTCCTGCCGCGGTTGCGAAGCTTCCGGGTGGTCGGGATTTTCGACGTCGGGATGTATGAGTACGACGCGGGGCTCGCCTTGATCAATATGCACGATGCGCAGGCCTTGTACCGGATGGGTACGGACGTAAGCGGCGTGCGCTTGAAAGTCGCCCATATCAATCGCGCACCCCGGGTGCGCCGGGCCTTGCAGGCGCGGCTGCCGGCCTATGACGAGGTGCGCGACTGGAGCCAGGAACACGCCAATTTCTTCCGGGCGCTGAAGATCGAAAAGACCGTGATGTTCGTGATCCTCTTGCTGATCGTGGCGGTAGCGGCCTTCAATATCGTGGCGACCCTGGTCATGGTGGTGACCGATAAGCGTGCCGATATCGCGATTTTGCGCACGCTCGGGGCGAGTCCGGCGAGCGTGCTTGCGATCTTTCTCGTGCAAGGCACGCTCATCGGACTCCTCGGGACCCTGATTGGGGTCATTGCGGGGGTGGTATTGTCGCTGAACGTGACCACGATTGTGCCGTTTATCGAGCACATGTTTCATACCCACTTCCTGTCGGCGAATGTGTATTACATCAGCGAATTGCCGTCGCATCTGCGCTGGCAGGATGTGATGCATGTCGCGGGCGCCTCTTTTCTCATGAGCTTTCTTGCGACCTTGTATCCCGCATGGCGGGCCTCCAAAACCCAACCGGCCGAGGCGCTGCGCTACGAATGAATGATGTCATCCGGGCCGAGGCGCTCACGAAGACCTATAGCGAGGACGGATTGGCGGTGGATGTCTTGCACCATATCGACATGGTGGTAAGACCGGCCGACACGATCGCGATCGTGGGGGCATCGGGCGCCGGCAAGAGCACCCTGCTGCACCTTTTGGCAGGTCTCGATCAGCCGACCTCGGGCCGGGTGTTCGTCGACGGACAGGATATGGCGGGGCTTGGCGAGGCCGGGCGCGGGCGGCTTCGCAACCGCATGCTGGGTTTCGTGTATCAATTTCATCACCTCCTTCCGGAGTTCACGGCACTCGAAAACGTGGCGATGCCGCTTTTGATCCGGCGGGAGCCTGTGCGCAGCGCCCATGATCGCGCGCGCGCGATGCTGGCGCGCGTGGGTCTGGCGGACCGGGTCTTGCATAAACCGGCAGAACTGTCGGGCGGTGAGCGCCAGCGGGTCGCGATCGCGCGCGCGGTCGTGCATGAGCCGCGGTGCGTGCTCGCCGACGAACCGACCGGGAATCTCGATACGCACAACGCCGCCGAGGTCTTTGCGCTATTGCGCGATCTCAATGCGTCGCTTGGCACAAGCCTCGTACTCGTTACCCATGACCACGGGCTTGCGCGATCCTTAAGCCGGGTCGGCGTCATTGTCGATGGGCGCTTGGCGATGGGCGATCGCGATGCGCTTCCCACGTCCCCGACGCCTTGCTAGAGTAATGATGATCAGAGAAGGGTGAGCGCGGTGCTGGAACTCATTAAGGCAGGCGGCTTTGTCATGTGGCCGCTTTTATTATGTTCGGTGTTGGCCGTGGCGATCATAGGGGAACGCCTGGTGGCATTGCGCCGCGCCCGGGTCGCACCCCCGGCGGCGGCGGCCGCGGCGCGCGAGTGGGGTAGGCGCGGCACCACGACACCCGAGCAGCTGCGGGCCCTGGAGGAGGGGTCGCCCCTGGGCCAGGTGCTGGCGGTGGGGCTTATGAACAGGCGCCATTCGCGGGCGGTCGTACGCGAGGCGATCGAGGACGCCGGGCGTCATGTGGCCTCGGAGCTCGACCGCTATCTCGATGCCCTGGGCACGATTGCCGCGATCGCCCCATTTCTTGGGCTGCTCGGGACCGTATTGGGCATGATTCGCATGTTCTCGGGGCTTGGCGAGGCGGGCATCGGAAACCCCGCCGTGCTCGCATCCGGCATCGCCCAGGCGCTGACGACCACCGCCACCGGGCTTAGTATCGCCATACCGAGCCTCATCTTTTATCGGTATCTGCGCGCGCGCGTCAACAACCTGCTCGTCGACATGGAGCGCGAGGCGGTGCGGCTCGTCGAGATCCTCAAGGGCGAGCGTGAGGCAGGCTGATGCGCTTTCGTAAACGCACCACGGAGGAGCCGGAGATCAATCTTGTCCCGATGATCGACGTGTTGCTCATGACCCTGATTTTTCTGGTTCTTACGACGAGCTTTGCGCACGAGTCGGCACTCAAGGTCGAGCTCCCTCAGGCCCATCCGCAGCACCCGATCAACGCCCGTGGCGTGCATATCGTGATCGATGGCGCCGGCACCTTCGCGGTGGATGGCGCGCTTGTGTCGGGCAGCGAGCGATCCATCATGCGCGCGCTCAAGGCGCATGCGCACGGGCCCGATACGCCCGTGATTCTGTATGCGGACCGTAACGCGCCCTATCGGGCGGTGGTGCATGCCCTGGACGCCGCCCGCAGGGTCGGCCTGGGGCGCATTGTCTTTGCGACCAAGGTGCATACGCCATCGTGACGGAAACTGCGGACGGCCTGTATCGCAGGTTGCTGCGCTATACCTGGCCCTATCGCACGCGTTTCCTGCTGGCCGTGGTGGGGATGCTCGTGGGGTCGGCCACGGAGCCCGTGTTTGCCGCGCTCATGCGCCCGCTTTTGAACGGCGGCTTCGTGCACCGTAATCCGGTGAGCATACGTCTCATGCCGATCGCCGTGGTGGCGCTCTTCCTGGTGCGCGGGGTGGCGTCATTTGCCTCCAATTACCTGATGAACTGGGTGGGTCGACAGGTCGTATTCGATATCCGCGGCGAGATGTTCCGGCGCCTGCTCTATCTGCCGACCCGGTTCTTCGATGCCCATTCCTCGGGCGTGCTCATAGCAAAGCTCATCTACGACGTCGAGCAGGTGGCGAGCGCCGCGACGCGCGCGCTCTCGACGCTGGTAAAGGACAATGCCACCGTGCTCGGGCTGCTCGGGTGGATGTTCTATCTGAACTGGAGGCTCACGATCGCCATCCTGGTGGCGGCGCCGGTGATCACCTGGGTGAACCGCCGCATGGGCAAGCGTTTCCGGCGCACCAGCCGCTCGATTCAGGACTCCATGGGGGCGATCTCGCATGTCGTGCAGGAGGCCGCGGATGGGCACCGGGTCATCAAGACCTTCGCGGGCCAAGATGAGGCCATTGCGACCTTCGGCCAGGCCAACGAGGCCAATCGGCGCGAGAACATGCGGCGTACGCGGATTGCGGCCTCGGGGGTGCCGGTGGTGCAACTGCTGGCCGCCTCGGCCCTGGCGTGGGTGGTCTATGCCGCGATGCGCGCGCCCCATGCGACCGTAGGGGGTTTTATGTCCTATGTCACGGCGATGATGATGCTGCTCGCGCCGATCAAGCGATTGACACAGGTCAACGAGACCCTGCAGACGGGCATCGCCGCCTCGCAGAGCGTGTTTTCCTTCATCGATCAGCCGCCAGAGGCCGAGACCGGGGCGCGCGTACTGACCCATGTGCGCGGCGATGTCGGCTATCACGATGTCTCGTTCCGGTATACCGAGGACGGCCGGTGGGCGGTGAGCGGGATATCGTTTTCCGTGCCGGCTGGGCAGACCGTGGCCCTGGTCGGCACCTCAGGGGGCGGAAAGACCACTATCGTCAATCTCCTGCCGCGCTTCTATAACCCCGAATCCGGCACGATCACGCTCGATGGTGTCGATACGCGCACGATCACACTGGCGGACCTGCGCTCCCATATCGCCCTCGTGAGCCAGGAGACCGTCCTGTTCGATTCGACCATCCGCGCCAATATTCTGTATGGACACCAGGGTGCGACCGACGATGCGCGGCTCATGGAGATCGTCGAGGCCGCCCATGTCTCGGAGTTCCTCAAAGACCTCCCGCACGGTCTTGATACCCTCGTGGGCGAGCGCGGGGTCCGGTTGTCCGGCGGCCAGCGCCAGCGCATCGCCATTGCCCGCGCGTTGCTGAAAAACGCCCCAGTCTTGATCCTAGACGAGGCCACGGCCGCGCTCGACACCGAGTCCGAGCGGCATGTGCAGGCCGCCATGATCCGGCTCATGCAGAACCGTACGACCCTGGTCATCGCCCACCGTTTGTCGACCATAGAGCATGCCGATTGTATCCTCGTGTTGAGCAAGGGCCGGATTGTCGAGCGCGGGACGCATGCCGAACTCCTGGCCTTGAACAAGATGTATGCGCGGCTGCACCAGATGCAGTTCCATGGGTGATCGGGCCTATGAGGGGCATATGCTTGCCGGGGTCGTGGCCGATGTCCGGGACCGATTGACCGGCCACGCCGGGCGCGCCAACGCGCGCCTGGGTTTTCTTAAGCCGCCGCCGGCGCGTGCGGGACTCGTGTGGATCAAGTCCGATGCGCGCGAGGTCAACGGGCGGCTTGCCGCCGAGATCGCGCGCGGGGTGCGCGCGCGATGCGCGGACACACCGCTTATCGTAACGTTCGAACAAGAGCACCCTGCGGTGCTTTCCCGACTTAAGACGATCGCAAACCTAGGCTACGCCTACGGGCCGGCGGATCGCAGCCGGGCCGCCCGGCGCATCCTCGAGCGGTTTAAGCCCGCGCATATCGTGGCGCTCGGCGAGGGCCTGCGGCCGCGTCTTGCGGCGTTGATGCGGGTAGCCGGGGTGGCATGTTGCATCGTTCATGGGTGGCCCGCGGCCGGGGCCGGCGGGTGCGTGGGTTTTGCGCATACCGCAAGCGAACGGCAGGCGTGGCAGGGGCATGTCCATTGGGATGCCCCGTTTTGCGCCCTGCTTGCCGCGGCCCAGGTGGAGCCGATCTTTCAGGGGATCGCCGGGGCCCATGCACGCGCCCTGTTTTGGGTGACCGATGCGCCGCCAGGAGTCAACACGCGCCTTGCGCAGGCATGGCGGGCGTCCGACCATGGCGCGCGCGACCTTTTGTTTCTCGCGACTTGGGTGCCGGGGGCGCAGCGGCTGAGCGCGTGGGATGGGGATCGCCGGGCGCTTGCGCCGGGCAGCGTGATATGGGTGGACGAGGAACGGTTTTGGCCGGCGCTTGCGGCCAGCTGTACCGCCATTCATCTCACCGCGCCCGCCGAGCCGCTGTTATGGGCGGCGCTCGCCGGAGGGCGGGCCACGAGCGCATCCGATGTCGCAGGGCTCGATCTTCCCGGGGCACCGCCGCTTGCGCGCATCGCGGCGGACGATCTCATGGCCTACTGGGCGGGGCTATTGGCCCACCCGGACAGGGCGCGTGCCGCCGCCGATGGCCTGCGGCGGTACTTCTGGCAGCAACGGCGATGCGCCGCCGATGCGGCGGAATCTCTGGTGGCGCGGCTATGCGGGCATTGAGCGATCCCTGGCGGCACTGGGCGACAAGGGGCCTATGGAGCCGGCTTTTCCGGCCGGCCGGTGCCCTTTATTGCGCGGTTGCGGGGATGCGCCGGCGGCTCTATCGGGCCGGGCTGCGGCCCGTGCGCGTGCTGCCGGTGCCGGTGATCGTCGTCGGTAATGTGACCGTCGGCGGCACCGGCAAGACGCCCTTTGTGCTGTGGTTGTGCGCGCGACTTGCGGGCGCAGGGCTGCGGCCGGGCATCGTCTTGCGGGGCTACGGCGGCGATAATCGCGGCGTGCTGCGCGTGGCCGCGGATAGCGATCCGCGTCTTGCGGGCGACGAGGCGGTATTGCTTGCGCGTCATGCGCACGGCCCGGTGGTCGCCGCGCGCGATCGGGTGGCCGGGGCTCACGCCCTGGTCGATGCCGGATGTGGAATCGTGGTCGCCGATGACGGTCTGCAGCATCACCGCCTGGGGCGCAGTCTCGAGATCGGCCTGCTCGATGGCGCCCGGCGTTTTGGCAATGGACTGTGCCTACCGGCCGGCCCCTTGCGCGAGCCGCGTTCGCGCTGGGATGAACTCGATTTTCGCGTGACGCAGGGGGAGGCGGCGCGCGGCGAGTGGTCAATGCGCCTTGTCGGCGACCGGGCGCGGATGGTGGGCGGGGATGCGGAGATGCCGATTGCGGCGCTGCGCCGCGTGCACGCGGTGGCCGGCATCGGTCACCCGCAGCGCTTTTTCCGTGCCCTGGCGGGGCAAGGACTCGAGGTCATCGCGCACCCGTTTCCCGATCATCACCGCTACCGGGCGAGAGACCTCGTGTTCGATACGGACGACCCAGTGATCATGACGGAAAAAGACGCCGTCAAATGCGAACGTCTGGCGCGCCCCGGGCTCTGGTATGTGCCGGTGCAGGCGGTGATCGATGAGGGGCTGTGGCGCGAGGTGCGGGCGCGGCTTGCGATCTGATCACACGCCTTAGGGCTTGTGACGGCCGGTGTGGCCAAGGTCGTAGCCTATGCACACGGCCTGCTCTACAATGGCCGGCATGGGGTGTCCCGGACGGATCGTGCCAACGCGCGGGGTCCCTCCCGGGCGTCCCCATCCCGGCACAGGATTTAAGGACAGGATATGGACAGGCGACTTTTGGAGATATTGGTATGCCCGGTCTGCAAGGGGCCGCTCTTGTATCGGCGCGAGGCCGGGGAACTGGCGTGCCGCGCGTGCCGCCTGGCCTACCCGATTCGAGATGACATCCCGGTCATGCTCGAGGAGGAGGGGCGCAGCCTAAGCGACGAGGATATAAAGGACCTGGGCTAGTGCACGTCATCATTCCCGCGCGCTATGGCGCCACCCGCCTGCCGGGCAAGCCGCTACGCGAGGTGGCCGGGCGTCCGCTGATCCTGCGCGTGCATGAGCGGGCGGTGGCAAGCGGTGCCGCGCGCGTCACGGTGGCGACCGATGACGAACGCATCGCGCACGTCGTGGAGGCCGCAGGAGGCGAGGTGGTGATGACGGCATCGCACCACGCCTCGGGGACGGACCGGATCGCTGAGGCCATTGCATGCTTGGGGCTCGCTGATGACACGGTCATCGTCAACCTTCAGGGTGATGAACCGCTCATGCCGCCTGCGCTCGTGGCCAGCGTGGCGCGCGCCTTGCGCGACCACCCCCCCTGGGCGATGGCGACGGCCGCGCGGCGCCTGCACGACCCGCAGGCCTTCGCCAATCCGCATCAGGTGAAGGTGGTGTGCGAGGCCTGTGGTCGCGCCTTGTATTTTTCGCGCGCACCCATCCCCTGGCCGCGCGATCCTGCGGCGCCGCCTTCCTTTCTCGGGCATATTGGGCTCTATGCCTATCGTGCGGGTTTCGTGCGCCTGTTCACCAGCTGGGGCCCAGGTAACCTGGAACAGCGTGAAGGCCTCGAGCAGCTGCGGGCCTTGGAGCGCGGTGCGGCCATCGGGGTGGTCGTGACCGATGCCGATCCGGGGCCCGGGGTCGATACCGAGGAAGACCTGGCGCGTGCCAACGCCCTGTGGAGGCCGCTGTGATGGGACCGGTCTTATGATCCGCGTCCTGTTCGTATGCCTGGGGAATATCTGCCGGTCGCCCATGGCCGAGGGGCTCTTTCGTGAACTCGTCATGCGCAGGGGCTGGGATGGGGTCATTCAGATCGACTCCGCCGGTACCCATGGCGCCCACATCGGCGAACCCCCGGACGAGCGCGCGCGCCGGGTCATGGCAGGCCACGGTATCGACATAGGCGGACTTAAAGGTCGCCGGGTGTCGCGTGCCGATCTGCGCGATTTCGATTATGTGCTGGCCATGGACCGTGACAATCTGACGTATCTGGAAGGGCTCGGCGCGGGGCCGCGAACCGTCGTCGGGCTATTTCTGGACTTCGCTCGTGATGCCGCGACGCGCGAGGTCCCGGACCCCTATTATGGCGGACCCGACGGTTTCGAGCGGGTCTATGCCCTTCTCGAGGACGCCGCGCAGGGTCTGCTCGCAGAGATCGAGGCGAGGCTCCCCCGCGCCTAAAAGGTTTCACGCGCGCGAGGGGAAAAGGCCCCGTGCAGGGACCGCGCCCGTTTCAGGGGGGATATCATGAGGCCCGCCGGCGCGCATACCGCTCAGAGGGGATGCGCCGGCCCCAGGCATCCTGCACTCAGGGCCTGATCCGGGGCGCTATGCCGCCTCAAGCGCCCGGATCGACTCAGCGCCCTCATTCATGGCCCGGTGTCTCTTGCCGGGGGGTTTCATGCGCCAATCGCGCATCGACGGCCTCAGGCTGTGGTGCCGGCTCGGGCCGCGCCGCGGGCGGATTGCCGCCGCGATCCATGATCGGGGCGGCGGTTGGCGCGGATTCACCCGCAAACGCCGGGGTGTCGGTCGGAGTCGGGGTGTTGCCGCCCACGGCCAGATCCGGATGAGCCGCCCCTTCCGCGCGTTCGTTGCCATGGCGTCCGCGCCCGCCGCGTCGTGTGCGGTGGTTGCGGGGGCGTGCCGGACGCTCGCCCTTGTCCGCGGCGCGCTCGCCTGCGCGTTCGGTGCGTTCACCCTTCTCGAGCGGCCGCTCGGCGGCCGTCTCGCGTGACCGCTCGCGCGATTCGGAGGGGGCCTTGGCGGGCGGCCGGTTGCGGCCCCCGCCGGCGCGCCGCGGTGGGCGCGGGGGGCGGGCCGCAGGCACGGATGTGGGCACGGATGCGGCGTCGGCGGCCTGCGGGGCAGAGGTCTGCGCCTTGTCCCCGCCGCCGAGAAGGCGATGCAGGAACGACCGGATCAGGCCGCTGCCGCCCGCAGGCGCAGCAGGCATCGGGGCCATGGGTTCGGGGCGGGGCGGGGCGATGGGCGCGAGCTGGCCCACGGCCGGCCGCTGCACGGTGACGGACGGCGGACGGGCGGGTTCCTCGGCCTCGATCTCGAGCGGAATGAGATAGCTTGGCGCCACGCGTTCGGCCTCGACCTCGTCGGCCTTCAAGCGCTTTATGCGATAGTGCGGGGTCTCGAGATCGATGCTCGGAACGATCGTGATCGGCGTGCCAAGGCGCGATTCGATGCCGCTGATCTCGTGGCGTTTCTCGTTTAAGAGGTAGGTGGCGGTGGTAAGCGGCAGGTGCACATGCAGCGCCGCGGTATTCTCTTTCATCGCCTCTTCCTGAATGAAGCGCAGGATCTGCAGGGCCGATGACGGGACGCTGCGGATATGGCCGGTGCCCTCACAGCGCGGGCAGGTGAGGCTGCTCGATTCGCCGAGCGACGGCCGCAGCCGCTGGCGCGACATCTCGAGCAACCCAAAGCGGGAGATCCGCCCGACCTGCACACGTGCGCGGTCGGCCTTGAGCGCCTCGCTTAGCCTGGTCTCGACCGCGCGCTGATTGCGCGCCGGTGTCATATCGATGAAATCGATGACGATCAACCCCCCGAGATCGCGGATACGCAATTGCCGGGCGATCTCTTCGGCGGCCTCGAGGTTGGTATTGAGGGCGGTCTCCTCGATGTCGCTGCCGCGTGTCGCGCGCGCCGAGTTGACATCGATGGTCACGAGCGCCTCGGTATGATCGAATACCACGGCCCCGCCGGACTCGAGGTGGACCTCGCGCGAGAAGGCCGACTCGATCTGATGCTCGATCTGGTAGCGCGAAAAAAGCGGGGTCTCGTCTTCGTAGAGCTTGAGTTTGCCGACATTCTGCGGCATGACCTGCTGCATGAATTTCAGGGCGCGGTCATAGATATCCTGATTGTCGATCAGGATTTCGCCGATATCGCTGCGCAGGTAGTCGCGGATCGCGCGGATGACGAGGCTGCTCTCCTGATAGATCAGGAAGGGCGCCGGCTGGTCCTCGCTCGCGCGCGTAATGGCATCCCAGAGCTGGACCAGATAGTCGAGATCCCACTGGAGCTCCTCGACGCTCTTGCCGATGCCCGCGGTGCGAATGATGACGGAGTATTCATCCGGGAGCTTAAGTTGCGCCATGGTATCGCGCAGCTCCGCCCGGTCCTCGCCCTCGATACGGCGGGAGATGCCGCCGCCCTTGGGGTTGTTTGGCATCAGGACCAGGTAGCGGCCGGCGAGGCTCACAAACGAGGTGAGCGCCGCACCCTTGTTCCCGCGCTCCTCCTTCTCGATCTGGACCACGATCTCCTGGCCTTCACGAATCACGTCCTTGATCCGCACCGGACCCTGCGCGCCCTTGGTGTCGCCCCCCGTGAAGTAGCTTCGCGAGATCTCCTTTAAGGGGAGGAAGCCCTGCCGTTCGGCGCCGTAATCGACGAACGCCGCCTCCAGGCTCGGTTCCACGCGGGTCACCCGCGCCTTGTAGATATTGCCCTTCTTTTGCTGGTAATTGGCTGACTCGATGTCCAGGTCGATCAATTTCTGGCCATCGACGATCGCCACCCGCAATTCCTCCGCGTGAGTGGCATTAAAAAGCATTCTTTTCATGGATCCTGACTCCGCCTTGTTGCGGAGCACGACCGCCGGCCTTAAGCGAGGTCAGCAGTCCACGCGAGTGTGGGCGGCGAAGAAGGGGCCCGGATTAAGGGCATGAATCCGCTTTGAAACCCGTCGCTGTGGACTTTCCGCCTCCCGGGCCGGGGGCGTACATCCGAGCACCCCTCCGGTTGGGCGAGGGGTACGAAACCCTTAAGTGTCAAGGCGACCCCATGGTCGGCCTTCGAAAATCGTTTTGTATGCCGCCCGAAAGCTTGCTACTATCGTGCCCATACAGAGGCGCACTATAGCAGCCGGGTTGCGCCCCGGCAATCTTTTGGCTTCCCGGATGTCTTCGCACGACAAGGCGGCGTCAGCGGTTCGTTTGGTGACAATAGATACCGAGCGATCCGGGCAGCGCCTCGACAATTTTCTTCTGGCGACCCTCAAGGGCGTCCCCCGAACGCATATCTATAGGATCGTCCGCACGGGCCAGATCCGCATCAACAAGGGGCGCCGCAAGGCCGATTATCGCCTGCAGGCGGGCGATGTCGTGCGCATCCCCCCCATAGACGTCAAGGCGCCGTCCCCGCCGGCCCCGGACCTGGCCTGGCTTTCCAGCCGGATCCTCCTCGAGGATGACGGGTTTTTGGTGCTGGATAAGCCCGCCGGGATGGCGGTCCACGGCGGGTCGGGGCTGTCCTTTGGCGTGATCGAGGCCCTGCGCGTCCTGCGTCCGGCGGCGCGTGGCCTGGAGCTCGTGCACCGGCTCGATCGCGCGACCTCCGGTTGTCTGCTCATCGCCACGCGGCGGTCGGCGTTGCGCGCCTTGCAGGAATCCCTGCGCGCCGGGGCGTTCGGCAAGCATTATGTGGCGCTTTTGCAGGGTGTACTCTCGGGGGGCACGCGCCGCGTGAATGCCCCGCTCCTGCGCCACGAGACAGGCGATCGCCGGGTGGTCGTGCATCCCACCGGCAAGCCCGCGCTGACGGATTTTACACCGCGCTGCCGCTATCGCGACGCCACTTTGGTCGATGTCCGCCTGGGAACGGGGCGTACCCACCAGGTGCGCGTGCATGCCGCCCATCTGGGCTGTCCGGTGGCCGGCGATGAGCGCTATGGCGATCCCAAGACCCTGGACATGTGGAGGCAGCGGGGCCTTGCGCGGCTCTTTTTGCATGCCGCGCGCCTGTCGTTTCCGCATCCGGCGACCGGCCAGAGGGTGGATGTCGAATCCCCGCTGCCCAATGATCTTGCGCAGGTATTGGAGTCGCTCGATGTCTAAGGCGTATGGGCTTCTGATCTTTGACTGGGACGGGACGCTCATGGATTCCGCGGAGCGCATCGTCCGCTGCTTTCAGGCGGCGGCCCGCGATTGCGGATGGCCGGTCCTCACCGACGACGCGATCCGCCGGACCATAGGTCTGGGTGTGGCCGAGGCCCTGGCGCGGCTCTTGCCTGGGGAGGCCCCGGCCCGCCATCAGGCGCTCGCGAGTCGCTACCGCGAGCATTTCCTGCGCCTGAACGATACCCCCACGCCGCTCTTTCCGGGGGTCGCGGAGGGGCTTTCGGATCTGCGTGCGCGGGGTTACCGGATCGCGGTGGCGACCGGCAAGTCGCGCGTGGGTCTTGAGGCCGCGCTCGACGCCAGCGGTACGCGCGCTGTGTTTTGCGCGACGCGGTGTGCCGACGAGACGCGCTCCAAACCCGATCCGCTCATGCTCCATGAGATCCTGGCACAGACAGGGGTCGGGGCCTCCGACGCGCTTATGGTCGGGGATACAAGCTACGATATCGAGATGGCCACGCGCGCCGGCATGGACAGCGTGGGGGTCGGCTATGGCGTCCACGATCTTGCCGAACTGCGCCTCCATGGGGCGCGCCTGTGTGTCGGGAACTTTCCAGAATTATGTGCATGGCTGCCGTAACTGTCTGTGCGGGGGCGCTTTTGGCCGACGGCGGGCCCGGACGGCGGTTTGTGCTGAAGGCCGGCGATGAGGCCTTCGTCATCCGCCATGGTGGGGTGGTGCGCGCCTATCGGAACCGCTGCCCGCATCGCGGTCTGGAACTGGATTGGCAGGAGGGGCAGTTTTTTGATGCAAAAGGCGAGGTCCTGCTGTGTTCCGCGCATGGGGCGCGCTATGATCCGGCCGACGGGGGCTGTCTTGGCGGGCCGTGCCGGGATCAGGGGTTAGCGGCCCTGATCTGCCGGGAGCGAGATGGGTGGATCGTTGTGGAGGAACCGCACTATGAGCGATGACAATAATAAGAAACCTGATGAAGGGCGCGACGGACGCCCGGGTCTCGGCGAGGATTGGGCGCGTACGACCCTGGAGAGGCTGGCGTTCGCGGCGTTGGAGGAACAGCGGCGCAGCCGGCGCTGGACGCTCGCCTTCCGCGCCCTTGTCATAATCCTTATCGTGGCACTCGTTGTGAGCTATCAGGCGGCCCATATGCGCGCTGTCAGCCCGGGCGGGCGTTTTACGGCGCTGGTGCGCATGGATGGCACGATCGAAGAGGGTGGGGCGGCGAGCGCCCATCCGATCGATGCGGCGCTGCGGCGCGCGTTCGCGGCCCATCCGGCAGGCGTGATTCTCGATCTCGACAGCCCGGGCGGCAGCCCGGTGCAGGCAAGCGACATCAATGCCGAGATCTGGCGGTTGCGGGAGCGCTATCCGCATATCCCGGTGTATGGCGTAGTCCAGGACCTGTGTGCCTCGGGGTGTTATTACGTCGCGGTCGCTACCGACCGGATCTATGCCAATCCGGCGAGCCTGGTGGGATCGATCGGGGTCCTCATGGATGGGTTCGGCTACACCGGGCTTATGCATAAGCTCGGGGTCACGCGGCGCTTGCTTGTGGCTGGCGCCAACAAGGACTTTTTGGATCCGTTCTCGCCTTTGACCAAGGCCCACAAGGCCTTTGCCGAGAAAATGCTCGCGCAGATCCATGCGCAATTCATTGCCGCCGTGGAACGGGGTCGCGGGCCACGCCTGGAGCCGCATCCCGGGCTTTTCAGCGGCCTGATATGGACCGGCTATCGCGCCCGTCAGCTGGGCCTGATCGACGGGTTCGGGACCGTGGGACAGGTGGCAAGGCACCTTTTCAATGCCCCTCATATTGTCGATTTTTCGCCGCGGGAGGGGTTTGTGACGCGCTTTGCGCAGCACCTGGGTGCAAGCATGAGCCAGGCCTTCGTAGCCGAATGGCTCTCCCCCATGCCGCGCATGCAGTGAGCCCGTGAAGCGGATACTGATCAGCAACGATGACGGCTATATGGCCGCTGGACTCGAGTGCCTTGCGGCGCACCTTGCGCGTACGGCCGAGGTCACGGTGGTGGCGCCGGATCGTGACCGCAGCGGGGCCAGCAATTCGCTCACCCTGCTGCGGCCGCTGCGCGTGACGCGCGCGGCCAACGGTTTCTTCTTCGTCGACGGCACACCGACCGATTGTGTCCATATCGCGATTACGGGTCTGCTCGAGCGCGAGCCCGATATCGTCATCGCCGGCATCAATCACGGCGGCAACCTCGGTGACGATGTGCTGTATTCCGGGACCGTGGCGGCGGCCATGGAGGGGCGGTTTCTTGGGCTCCCGGCCATTGCCGTGTCGCTTGCGTCCCCCAATCCGGTTCATTTTACAACGGCGGCAATGGTTGTCGAGCGCCTGCTCGCCGCGCTCTCTCCCGAGAGCGTGCCGGCGGATACGGTGCTGAACGTCAATGTCCCGGATGTGGCGTTTGCCGGCCTGCGCGGTTTCGAGGCCACGCGTCTTGGGCATCGTCACAAGGCCGAGCCGGTCATGCCGGGGCGCGACCCGCGCGGGCGCCCGATCTATTGGGTGGGGCCGCCCGGTGACGCCGACGACGCCGGCGAGGGTACCGATTTCCATGCGCTCGCCGCAGGCTATGTCTCGGTGACCCCGATCCATGCCGACCTGACCCGCCACAGTGTCCTTGCCTCCCTGCAGGCCTGGTGCCGGGAGCGGTTGTGAACCGGGAGTCGCGCGCCGGCGTCGGCATGACCTCGGCGCGGACCCGCGAGCGCCTCATCGGCCGGCTGCGCGAGCAAGGCATACGCGATGAGGAGACGCTCGCGGCGATGTCAGCGGTCCCAAGGCACCTTTTTGTCGACGAGGCGCTGGCGACCCGTGCCTATGAGGACACGGCCTTGCCCATAGGGCAGGGGCAGACGATCTCCCAACCCTATATTGTGGGGCGCATGACCGCGGCGCTGCGCACATCGGGGCCGCTCGAGCGGGTCTTGGAGGTCGGGACCGGCTCGGGATATCAGGCGGCGGTGCTGTCGCATCTGGCCAAACAGGTCTATACGGTGGAGCGCATCGCGGATCTGGCGCGCGCCGCGCGCCGGCGTTTTCAGGCGCTGCACCTTACTAATATCACGGTGCGCCATGCCGATGGGTGCGAGGGGTGGCCGCAGGAGGCCCCGTTCGATGCCATCATGGTGACGGCCGCGGCGCGTACCGTCCCGGAGGCGTTCTTTGGTCAGCTCAAGGAAGGTGGACGCCTTGTGGTCCCGGTCGGTGCCGATGGACAGGCGCTCTTCCTCTATCGCCGGCGTGGCACGGCGATGACCGTCGAGCGCCTCGAGGCGGTCAACTTCGTCCCCTTGCTTCCCGGTAGTCTTGTGTAACGATGCGTCGCGTGTCTCTTGCCTGGGGGGCGTTTGCGCTGCTTGCAGGGTGTGTCGCGCGCATCCCTGCCCCGATTCAGGACGATAGCACGTCGCTTGGCGCAACCCGCGGCGTCTATCGTGTGTTGCCCGGTGACACCCTCTATAGCATCGCCTTCGAGTTTGGACGCGATTATCAGGCCCTGGCGCGCTGGAATCATATCCCGCCGCCCTACCGTATAGAGGTCGGGGAACGACTGCGGCTGCGCCCGAGGCCATCTCGCGGGGCGCCGCTTGGGCCTTCGGGAACGCCGCAAGCCGTGCGCCCCGTGCCGCGTCCGGCACCGCGTGCGCGCCGCACAGGGGGCCATCCGGTGGGGCCGGCTCGGCCGGTGCGCGCGCTGCGCTGGATATGGCCGGCGCAGGGCGTCGTCAAGGAGACCTTCGGGCGTGGTCCGCTCAGCGGGCGGCCCGGCAATCGCGGTATCGATATCCTCGGGCGGTTCGGGGAGCCGGTGCGTGCCGCCGCCGCCGGGCGTGTGGTTTATCGTGGTAGTAGACTTCCGGGTTACGGTAAGCTTATTATCATTAAAGAAAATAATGAGTACCTAAGCGCATATGCGCATAATGCGCATATAGAGGTGGAGGAGGGGGCGATAGTGCGGCAGGGCGAGGTCATTGCCGTCATGGGAGACAGCGGTACCGACCGGGTGGAACTCGAGTTCGAGATTCGCCGGCGCGGCGTTCCGATGGACCCCCTGCGCTATCTGCCTAAACGACATCACTAGGAAGAAAAAGAGGTAAAGCCGCTCATGGTCGAAACGGAACTGGAAGACAATGCCATAGAGGTACCGGACCCGGAGGCCCTTGCGGGGGCCGAGACCGAGGAGGTCTTGGAGGGGGCCGGGGATACAGGGGCGAGCGCGGCCGGCGCCGCGGAACGCGAGGCCGAGGATACGGCCGACAGCGCCGACAGCGCGGGCCCGCAGGCCGATGCCACTCAGCTCTATCTTCGCGAGATCGGGTTTTCGCCGCTGCTTTCGGCCGAGGAGGAGGTCTATTACGCGCGCAAGGCGCTGGCCGGCGACCCGACCGCGCGCCATCACATGATCGAATGCAACCTGCGGCTCGTGGTCAAAATCGCGCGCCGCTACATGAATCGCGGGCTCGCCCTGCTCGATCTGATCGAGGAAGGCAACCTCGGGCTCATACGCGCCGTCGAGAAATTCGACCCGGAGCGCGGGTTCCGGTTTTCGACCTATGCGACCTGGTGGATCCGGCAGACGATCGAGCGCGGCATCATGAATCAGACACGGACCATACGCCTGCCGGTCCATATCCTCAAAGAGATCAATATCTACATGCGGGCCGCCCGCCATCTGGCCCAAAAGTTCGACCATGAGCCCACGCCTGAGGAAGTGGCCCAGTTGCTCGATAAACCCATCGCCGACGTGCGCGCGATGATGGGCTTAAACGAACGCATTGCGTCGGTCGATGCGCCGCTCGATATCGACCCTGACCGTTCACTGCTCGATGCGATCGCCGACGAGAAGACCGCAAACCCCGAGAAGGCCCTGCAAGATGGTGACCTGCATGGCCAGATCGCGGCGTGGCTGTCGGAATTGAACGACAAGCAGCGCGAGGTGGTGGAGCGCCGCTTTGGCCTCAATGGTCGCGATATCTCGACTTTGGAACAGGTGGGCGCGGATATCGGCGTAACGCGTGAGCGCGTCCGGCAGATTCAGGTCGAGGCCTTGCGCCGGCTGCGCAGCATGCTCGAAAGGAGCGGCTACTCCATGGATGCGCTCTTTTAGCCGATCACCGTAAGGCGCGATGCAGGCCCCGATGGCGGGGCAGGCGGGTCTTCGAGCAGCAGGCCGGCCGCCACCGTGCGGCCCTCGCTTGCCAGGAGGTTGTAGGTCCGGCAGGCGGCGCCGGTATCCATGCATTCGATCCCGACCTGGGCCTTGGCAAACGGCGCAAGCCATTGCGGGGGCGGGAAACGGACCGTGGCGCCGGTACCGAGCAGGATGATCTCAGGCGATCCCGTGATGAGTTCGGCGAGGGTCGCGGCATCGAGCTCCCCGAAGTGTCCGGGGCGCCAGTCATCGACGAGCCCATCGGGTCTTAATATCACGCTGCGGGCGTAGATGCGGTCTTCGATACGCAGCCCGCCCGGGCCGTAACCCCGGATGAGGCGGCGTCCGTCGCCGGTATCCAGATGAATCCTCACGAAAATCCTCCGATCGACATTGACAGGGCAGCGGTTCGCCCGTATGGTCGCGGTTCAAGCGGCCATGGTGGGCGCGCCGCGTGTTGCACGAACCCTTGACCGGCCGAACGCGCCACCGGCCCATCCGGGCATCCCAGGTGGAGTATGGACCAATTTCCCCGCATAAAGCGATTACCGCCGTACGTCTTTAATATCGTCAACGACCTGAAGGCCGAGGCCAGACGGCGCGGCGAGGACATCATCGATTTCGGGATGGGCAATCCCGACCACGCCACCCCGCAGCACATCGTAGACAAGCTGTGCGAGGCCGCGCAACGGGGCGACACGCACAGGTATTCGGTGTCGCGCGGCATACCGCGCCTGCGGCGCGCGATCTGCCACTGGTACGAGACGCGCTATGGCGTGACGCTCGACATGGACCGTGAGGCGATCGTCACCATCGGCTCAAAGGAGGGTCTGGCGCATCTGGCGCTCGCTACCACCGGGCCGGGTGATGTGATCCTGGTGCCCAACCCCTCCTATCCCATACATCCCTATGGCTTTGTGATCGCCGGCGCCGATATCCGGCACGTGCCACTCGTGCCCGGGGGGGATTTCTGCGCCGAGCTCGAGACGGCGATTCGCAACTGCTGGCCCAAGCCCAAGATGCTGGTCTTGAACTTCCCGAGCAATCCCACCGCGCAGTGCGTGGATCTCGGCTTCTTCGAGAAGGTGATCGCCGTGGCGCGGGATCATGGCATCTACGTCATCCACGACCTTGCCTATGCCGACATCGTGTTCGACGGCTACAAGGCGCCGTCGATCCTGCAGGTGCCGGGGGCGATGGAGGTGGCGGTCGAGTTTTTCACGTTATCCAAAAGTTACGACATGCCGGGGTGGCGGGTGGGCTTTATGTGCGGCAACCGCGAGCTCGTGGCGGCCCTGGCCCGCATGAAGTCCTATCTCGATTACGGCATGTTCACGCCCATTCAGATCGCCGCGATCCTCGCGCTCGAGGGGCCCCAGGAGTGCGTGGGCGAGATCCGCGACCGTTACCAGAAGCGCCGCGACGTCTTGTGCGAGGGCCTTAAGGCGGCCGGATGGGATGTGGATGTGCCCAAGGCGACAATGTTCGTATGGGCCAGGATCCCCGAGCCGTTTCGGGAGATGAAGTCCCTCGAGTTCGCGAAGAAGCTCCTGCTCGAGGCCAAGGTGGCGGTGTCGCCGGGCATCGGGTTCGGCGAGTACGGCGACGACTATGTGCGCTTTGGCCTGATCGAGAACGAACACCGCACGCGCCAGGCGGTACGCAGCATCCGTGACCTTTTGCGCCGCGCCGGCATGCCCGCGAAGGAAGCCTTGTGAAGGCTGTCCGCATCGGGCTTTTGGGTTTCGGGGTCGTCGGCGGGGGTACGGTCGCGGTACTGACCCGCAATGCCCAGGAGATCGCGCGCCGCGCCGGGCGCGGCATCGAGATCATAAAGATCCTGGCGCGCGACCCGAATAAGAACCGCGCCCAGGCGGTGCCCGAGGGGCTTGTCACCACCGACCCCGCGCTGATCCTGGATGACCCGACCATAGAGGTCGTAGTCGAGACCATGGGCGGCATCGAGCCCGCGCGGTCTTATATCCTGGCGGCCATCCACAAGGGCAAGCATGTGGTGACCGCCAACAAGGCCTTGATTGCCACATGCGGCAACGAGATCTTCGCGGCGGCGCGCGCGCGCGGCGTGGTCGTGGCGTTCGAGGCGGCGGTGGCCGGCGGCATTCCGATCATCAAGGCGATTCGCGAGGGGCTCGCGGGCAACCGTATCCGCGGCGTGGCCGGCATCATCAATGGGACCTGCAACTATATCCTGACGGAGATGCGCGAACATGGCACGGAGTTTGCCGTGGCCCTGGCGCAGGCTCAAGAATTGGGTTACGCGGAGGCCGACCCCCATTTCGATGTCGACGGGATCGATGCCGCGCATAAGCTCACGATCCTTGCGGCCATCGCGTTTGGGGTGCCGCTGGCCTTTGCGCAGGTGCATGTCGAGGGCATACGGGATCTCGAATCCGCCGATGTCGCCTATGCCGGCGAGCTCGGCTATCGCGTCAAGCATCTGGGGATCGCGCGCCGGGCGCAGGCCGGCATCGAGCTTCGTGTTCATCCGGTTTTGATCCCGCACAGGCGTCTGATCGCCAATGTCGATGGGGTGATGAACGCCATCCTGGTGTCGGGCGACGCCGTGGGGTCGACACTCTTTTACGGGCCGGGGGCCGGCGCGGAGCCTACGGGCTCGGCGGTGGTCGCCGATATCATCGATGTGGTGCGTACGCTGACCACCGATCCAGGGCTGCGCGTGCCGCATCTCGCCTTTCAGCCCGACGCCCTGTCGGATGGGCCGATACTCGGCATGTCGGAGGTCATGGCCCCCTGTTATCTGCGTTGCGAGGCCCAGGATCGACCCGGGGTGCTCGCCGACATCACCCGCATCCTCGCGGATCTCGATATCAGTATCGAGGCGATCTTGCAAAAGCCCGCGGGGCCTTCGGCCCGCACGGTGCCGGTGATCCTCCTTACGCATAGCGTACGCGAGGCGCAGATCGATGCCGCCATTGCGCGCATCGCGGCGTTGTCTGCGGTCACAGGCAAGATCCGGCGCCTGCGCGTCGAATCATTGGCATAGGAGCACGCGATTTTATGAGTCGTTACACCGGTATCATTGCCCGTTACCGCGATCGGCTTCCGATCGCAGACGACAGTCGCATCATCACCCTAGGCGAGGGCGATACGCCGCTTATCCGTCTGGACCGGCTGACGCGCACCACGGGACGGGCGGCCACCTTGTACGTGAAGTTCGAGGGTCTCAATCCCACCGGCTCTTTCAAGGATCGCGGCATGTGCTTTGCGGTGACCAAGGCCTGTGAGGAGGGTTCGCGGGCGGTAATCTGTGCCTCGACCGGGAATACCTCGGCGTCGGCCGCGGCCTACGCGGCGCGCGCCGGCATCAGCGCCTTTGTGTTGATACCGGAGGGCAAGATCGCGCTTGGCAAACTAAGCCAGGCCATGATCCATGGTGCCGTGGTGGTACAGATTCGGGGGAACTTCGATGCCGGCATGCGGCTTGTCAAGGAGATCGCCGAGACCACGCCGATCACGCTCGTCAATTCCGTCAATCCCTATCGCCTGCAGGGGCAGAAGACCGCGGCATTCGAGATCGTCGATGCCCTCGGATTTGCCCCGCATTATCATTACCTGCCGGTCGGTAATGCCGGCAACATCAGCGCCCACTGGCTCGGATACCGGGAGTATGCGCGCGACGGGCGTTGCGCCATCCCAAAGCTTGTGGGCTATCAGGCAGCGGGTTCGGCGCCATTTGTCTCCGGCCACATGGTCGATGATCCGGAGACTGTCGCCACCGCCATTCGCATAGGCCACCCGCAGTCATGGGCGCTGGCGCACTCGGCGCGCGAGGCCACGGGGGGCTGGTTTGGGGCGATCGACGACCCCGAGATCCTGGCCACGCAGAGGCTGATGGCGCGCGAGGAGGGCATCTTTTGCGAGCCGGCCTCGGCGGTGTCGGTGGCCGGGGCCTTGCGCGATCTGCGCGAGGGGCGCATCGAGGAGGGGGCAACGGTGGTATGCACGGTCACAGGGCATGGCCTGAAGGACCCCGACGCCGCTATCCGCCAGGGAGGGGCGGGCGATCTCCTGACCGTGGCCCCCGAGCTTGCGGCGGTGCGCAAGGTGATTCTCGACCGCTCATCGTAGGATGCGCCGCGCCTCCGCGCGAACCCATCACCACCGCGCCCCGCGGCGCGCAGGCTTATGACACCGCAAGGACAGAGGGCCCCGGCCGTCACCGTCTATGTGCCGGGACTGTACGGTCGGGAGGGATGGCCCGAGGCCGCGCCCGCGGCGCTGACCCGGGCACTGGCGCGCACAGCGCACCTGCCGGCAGGCGGCGCGGGGTATGCGGCGCGCGCCCTGGCGCTCTTTGGTCTGCCGCCTCAGGCGGGGCTTGGCGCGCTTGCGCGCCTGGGCGAGGGGTGCGCGCGGGATGATCGCTGGTGGGTGCGGTGCGATCCCGTGCATCTGGCGGTGGATGGAGATCGTCTGCTCCTGCTCGACAATGACAGTCTTACGCTCGATGGGCCACAGGCCGAGCGCCTGTGCGCGCGGGTGGCCGAGGTGTTCGCCGCCGAGGGCGGGGTCATCGAGCCGCTTGCGCCGACGCGCTGGTACCTGACCTTCCCGACCCCTGAGGCCCTGGAGGTCGCCACGATGGCCGAGGTGGCGGGCCGCGACATCCACGACTATCTCCCGGAGGGTCACGCGCGCTATTGGCGCATGCGCTTAAACGAGGCGCAGATGGTGCTGCACAAGGGCTTGGGCGCCGGTCATGGGGGGGAGGCTGTGCGTGGCGAGGCCAACAGTATCTGGCTGTGGGGGCCGGGCTACGTCCCCGCGCCGGCCGCGCCGGCGTTTGCGCGGGTCTACACGGACGATGCCCTCATCAGAGGGATGGCGCTGGCGACCGGGGCGGCCGTGGACGCCCTGCCGACCGCAGGCCCGGGGGCCGATATCGCGCACGACACGCTCTTTGTCTTGCGGGGCGCGCAGGGCCCCGTGCAGTACGGGGATACCGAGGCGTGGCGCGCGTTTCTCGAGGCATTCATCACCCGCTGGTGGGGGCCGCTTGCCGCCGCCGTGCGGGGCGGCCGGCTCGCGGGGTTGTCACTGGTCGCCGACCGTGGTCCCCGGCACATTCTGAGGCCCCGATGGTGGCAGGCCTTCGGGCGGTGGCGGCAGTGACCGCGTCCTTGGCGTCCCACGCCGGTGTCGAGGCCGTCCTCGATCGGATCTATGCCGCGCGCGGGGTCGCGGATCGCCGCCTCGAGACCCGCGGGCTTGCGGCGTTGGCGGCGCCGGAGGCCTTAAGCGGGCTTGCCGAGGCGACCGAGGCCCTGGCGCAGGCCATAGGCCGGGGCGAGCGCATCCTGGTGATCGGCGACTACGATGCCGATGGCGCGACCGGGACCGCGCTTGCGGTGCGCGGCCTGCATCGCCTGGGCGCGCGCGATGTCCATTACCTCATCCCGGACCGCGTGCGCGAGGGGTATGGCTTGAGCCCCGCGATCGTCGAGCGCGCCGCCACCTTCGATCCGCACTGGATCATGACCGTCGACAATGGCATCAACAGCCTTGACGGGGCGCGGGCCGCACGCGAGCGCGGATTGCATCTTATCATCACGGACCACCATCTCCCGGGCGCCACGCTGCCCCAGGCCGATGCCATCGTTAATCCCAATCAGCCCGGGGACCTTTTTGCGAGCAAGGCGCTTGCCGGGGTCGGTGTCGTGCTCTATGTCCTGATCGCGCTGCGCCGGCGGCTCGCCGCCGATCAGGTGGCGCTTGCCGATCTGCTCGGTCTGGTGGCATTGGGCACGGTCGCCGACTGCGTCCCTCTGGATGCCAACAACCGGGTGCTCGTGCGCGAGGGCCTGCGGCGCCTGAATGCCGGGCAGGCCTGCCCCGGTATCGAGGCCTTGCTGCTTGTAAGCGGAAAGCGGTCCGGACGCATCACTGCCCAGGATCTCGGGTTTCAGGTCGGGCCCCGATTGAATGCCGCGGGCCGACTCGCGGATATGGGCATGGGGGTACGCTGCCTGCTCACAGACGATCGCGGCGAGGCCTTGCGGCTTGCGCGCGAGCTCGATGCCTTGAATCGCGAACGCCGAGAGCGCGAGGCGCAGATGCAGGCCGAGGCCCATGCCCATCTCTCGGTGGCGGTGGCGGCGGACACGCTCGCGGGCGCGATATGTCTTATGGAGCCGCACTGGCATCCGGGTGTCGTCGGCATACTCGCCGGGCGCCTCAAGGATACCTATAAGCGCCCGGCGATCGTATTTGCACCCGCCGAAGGGGGCGCGCTGCGCGGCTCGGGGCGCAGCGTGCCTTCGCTCAATCTGCGCGATACCCTGGCTGTGATCGGCGAGCGGCACACGGGCCTCATCCGCCAGTTCGGCGGCCATGCCGCGGCGGCTGGTCTTACGATTGCGCGCGATGACTATCCGCGCTTTGCCGCCGCATTCGTCCTGGAGGTCGAGAGGCGCATAGGGTGCGGGCCGTACGTCGACGAGGGCGGCGATGGCCCCTTGCGTCCGGGGGAATTGACGCTCGCGCTGGCGGCGGCCATCCGGGCCGGCGGCCCATGGGGCAATGGTTTTCCGGAGCCCCTTTTTGAGGGGGTTTTCGAGGTTTTGGAGGCGGTGGTGGTCAAGGACGCGCACCTGCGTCTTAGGCTCGCTCAGGCCGGTGGGGACGGGCCCGTCAAGGCCATGGTATTTCGTTGCACGCAGGCGCCCAAGGCCGGCAGCCGGATTCATGCCCGCTACCACCTGGGGATCGATGATTTCGGGGGGCGCGAGGCGCCCTGCCTGTATCTTGCGCAGTGGTCCGCCGTGTCGCCTGACCCGTAAAGTGCGTTACACTGCGTGCGATGCCCGGCCGCTTTCGGGATGGCAAGGCGTGCCTGCGGCGCTCGGGCGGATTGTGGCGGCGCCTTGGAAAAGACCCATCAGGATGGACGCGTGAACATCAAAACGCTTGCCGAGTGTGTCGGCAACACACCGCTCGTAGCCCTCCAGCGCCTGGGTGCGGAACGGGGGAACCGGTTGCTCGTAAAGCTCGAAGGCAACAATCCGGCGGGTTCGATCAAGGACCGGCCGGCGCTCAACATGATCGAGGCCGCCGAGCGCCGCGGGACCATACGCCCGGGCGACACCCTGATCGAGGCCACGAGCGGCAATACCGGGATCGCGCTTGCGATGGTTGCGGCGGTCAAGGGTTACCGCATGGTTTTGGTCATGCCCGAGCATATGAGCGTCGAGCGCCAGGGTCTGATGCGCGCCTTTGGCGCGACCCTGATTCTCACCTCGCGCGCCGGCAGCATGGAGGAGGCGATCGATACCGCGCGCGCCATGGAAACGCGGGGCGAGGGCCATATCCTCGACCAGTTCTCGAATCCCGACAATCCCGATGCCCACTACCGGACCACGGGCCCCGAGATCTGGCGCGATACCGGCGGGACCGTCACGCATTTCGTGAGCGCCATGGGCACTACCGGGACGATCATGGGGACCTCGCGCTACTTGAAGGAGCGCAATCCGGGCATCGTCATCGTCGGTGTGCAGCCCACGCCCGGGTCGTCGATCCCCGGCATACGCCGCTGGCCGGCAAGCCATCTGCCCGCCATCTACGAGGCTACGCGCGTCGATCGCGTCATCGATATCGATCAGAACGAGGCCGAAGAGATGACCCGGCGGCTCGCGCGCGAAGAGGGGGTGTTTTGCGGCATCTCCTCAGGGGGCGCGGTGGCCGCCGCGCTTAAGGTATGCGCCACAACCGAGAATGCCACGATCGTGAGCATCGTCTGTGACCGCGGCGACCGCTACCTGTCCACCGGCGTGTTCCCGGCCTCATGAACGTCCTCGTCTTTGACATCGAGACCGTGCCGGATGTGGCGGCGGGCCGGCGCCTCTACGGGCTGGAGCTTGGCGATGAGGACGTCGCGCGCGTGATGATCCATAGGCGGCGCGAGGAGTCCGGGCAGGATTTCCTGCGCCATTACCTGCACAAGGTGGTGGCGATATCGGTGCTCTTGCGCCGTCATGATGAGTGCCGCCTGTGGTCGCTTGGCGATGTCGAGGCCCCGGAGGCCGAGATCATCGGCCGATTCTTCGAGGGCATAGACCGGTTTTCCCCGACGCTCGTGTCGTGGAACGGCAGCGGCTTCGATCTGCCGGTGCTGCATTACCGGGCCCTGCTTCATAAGATCCCGTGCGCGCGCTATTGGGAGACAGGCGATGGGGATAGCGCCTTTCGCTTCAACAATTACCTGAGCCGCTATCACGCACGGCACACCGACGTCATGGACGTGCTGGCGGGCTATCAGGCGCGCGCCACGGTGCCGCTCGACGAGTTGTCGGTATTCCTGGGATTCCCGGGCAAGCAGGGCCATGACGGGGCCGGGGTCTGGGACCGCTACCGCCGCGGCGAGATCGAGGGGATTCGCCATTACTGCGAGACCGATGTCTTGAATACCTACCTCGTATTCTTGAGGCTTGAGCTCATGCGCGGGCATCTTATGCCCGAGACCCACAGGCAGGAGGAGGAGCGGCTCAAGGCCGTGTTGGCGGCCGCCGACCGGCCGCATCTGGCGGCGTTTTTGAGCGCCTGGGAGGGGGCGTGAGGGCCCGGCGCGTGCCGGAGGATGCCATCTGTATCGTGGATTCGCTCAATCACGATGGGTGTGGCGTAGGACACCGCGATGGCAAGGTGGTGTTCATAGACGGGGCCCTGCCGGGCGAGGAGGTGCGTTTTCGGTATCTCGGCCGCCGCAATCGCTATGATACCGGCGCGGTGCAGGAGGTCCTGGTGCCCTCGCCCCAGCGCCGGGATGCGCGCTGCGCCCATTTCGGGGTCTGCGGCGGTTGCCGGCTCCAGCACCTGGAGCCTCACGCGCAGTTGGTCGCGAAGGAGGGCATCGTGCGCGAGGCCTTCGCCCATATCGCGAGGCTCGACTGTCCCGACTGGGCGGCGCCGGTGGCGGGTCCGGTCTTCGGCTACCGGCGCAAGGCCCGGCTCGGGGCGCGGGTCGTGGACAAAAAGGGCGGGTTGTTGCTGGGATTTCGCGAGCGCCGGCATTCCTATATCGCGCCCTTGGCCTATTGCCATACGCTCGATGCGCGCCTCGGGGCGCGGCTTTGCGAGCTCAAGGCCCTCATCGACGGCCTCTCCGCCCGCGACGCCATTCCGCAGATCGAGTTCGCATCCGGCGATGAGGCCGCGGCCCTCGTGGTGCGTCACCTGCGCGATCTGAGCGCGGCCGACTGCCGGGCGCTTGCGGCCTTCGGGGAGATTCATGGTTTTGCCATGTACACCCAGGCCGGCGGTCCGGAGACGGTGCGCTCTGTCGGCGGGGCAGACGAGACGCTTCGCTATGCCCTGCCAGAGTTCGACGTCAAGCTCGCATTCGGGCCCACGGATTTCATTCAGGTCAACGGTGAGACTAACAAGGCCATGGTGGCGCAGGCGGTGGACTGGCTGGAATTGAGCCCGACCGATCATATGCTCGATCTCTTCTGCGGGCTTGGGAATTTTACGCTGCCGATGGCGCGGCGTGCGGGCCTGGTGTTTGGCGTAGAGGGGGTGTCTGGGCTCATCGACAGGGCGCGCGGTAATGCGCGCGATAATGGGATCGATAATGCGCGCTTTGCCGTCGCCGATCTCGATGCCCCGGTTTTGGCGGAGCTGCTGGGCGATCTGCGATTCGATGCGGCACTCCTCGATCCCCCCCGCACCGGGGCGATGATTGCGGTCCAGGCCCTGGCGGCCCATGGTGTGCGGCGCATCGTTTATGTGTCATGCAACCCCGCGACGCTTGCGCGGGATGCGCAATGGCTCGTGCATCGGGGCGGCTATCGGCTCGCGCGCGCAGGCGTCGTGGACATGTTTCCGCAGACCCATCATGTCGAGGCCATGGCCTTGTTTACGCGAGACGCCTAGATGGCCTATATCGAGGTCGATGTCGCACGCCAGAGCCTGCGGCTTTCCGAGGCCGAAGGGGGGCCGGTGCTGTGGGAGGTGAGGGTGGCGACCGCCAAAAACGGCGTAGGCGAGCGCAACGGGAGTTTTCAGACGCCGCGCGGCCTGCATGTCGTGCGCGCCAAGATCGGCGCGGGCGCCCCGATGGGGGCGGTATTCGTCGGGCGGCGTGCGACCGGCGAGATCTATAGTCCGGCCTTGCGCAGGCTCCACCCGCAGCGGGACTGGATCTTGACGCGTATCCTCTGGCTAAGCGGGCTTACGGTCGGCGCGAACCGGCTGGGCGTGGTCGATACCATGCGCCGTTACATCTATATCCACGGGGCGCCGGACGAGGATCCGATGGGCGTGCCCTCGTCACATGGTTGTATCAAGATGCGAAACCGCGACATCATGGAACTTTTCGAACGGGTGCCGCCGGGCACCCGGGTGCGTATCATTGGGTAAGGAGGCGCAATGTCCCTAGGTCCGGTCATGATGGATGTGGTGGGGCTCGCGCTCTCGGCCCAGGAGCGCGAGCGGTTGTGCCATCCGCTGGTGGGGGGCGTCATCCTGTTTAGCCGCAACTACGAGAGCCCCGCGCAGTTGCGCGCGCTCACCGCCGAGATCCATGCCCTGCGCGATCCACCGCTTATCATCACGGTCGATCATGAAGGCGGGCGCGTGCAGCGCTTTCGGGAGGGATTTACGAGGCTCCCGGCCTGCGCGCGCATAGGCGAGATCCATGCGCACGATCACGCCCGCGGGCGTGATCTTGCGCATGCCGCCGGCTATGTCATGGCGGCCGAACTGCTGGCGCACGGGGTCGACATGAGTTTTGCGCCGGTACTCGACCTTGGGCATGGGGTGAGCACGGTAATCGGCGATCGGGCCTTTGCCGAAGACCCGCTGGTGGTCACCGAACTGGCCCGGCACTATGTGCTCGGCATGACCGAGGCGGGGATGGCGGCCTGCGGCAAGCATTTCCCCGGCCACGGCGGGGTGACGGGGGACTCGCACATCGAGCTTCCGGTCGACGATCGCCCGCTGTCTGCCCTGAAAAAGGCGGATCTCATCCCGTTTGCGCGCCTATGCCCCACAACTCTGGCGGCGGTCATGCCGGCGCACGTCGTGTACCCGCGCGTGGATGCAGAGCCCGCGGGTTTCTCGCGCGTGTGGCTGCAAGACGTCTTGCGCAAGGGGCAGCACTTTAGCGGCGTGATATTCAGCGACGATCTGAGCATGGCCGGGGCGCACGGTGCCGGCGATCTCGGCGCGCGCGCCCGCAAGGCCCTGGCCGCGGGCTGCGATGTCGTGCTCGCCTGCAACGATCCCGACGGACACGACGGCCTGCTTGCGGCCCTTGCCGGCTATAGCAATCCAGGATCGCAGGCGCGCATGACGCGCCTGCACGGGCGCCCGGCATGGGGCGCGGCCGAGCCTTCTCAGGATGCCCGCTACCACGCATGTCGCGAGCTCTTGCTGGCATGAGGCGGCCCATCGTCATGAGTCGGGTCACGGCGCGACGGGGATCATCCCCACCGGATCCACCGGCCCCCACGCGCGCGCCTGCGGGCCTTGCGGGGTGCCGGCTGTGTCCGCGGCTTGCGGCATTTCGCGACGACATCAAGGGCCGCTATCCGGAATACTTCTGCCGGCCGGTACCTCTGTTCGGGGATCAGTCGGCGCGATTGGTGATCGTGGGGCTTGCGCCCGGGCTTCATGGCGCCAATGCCACCGGCCGCCCCTTTACCGGCGACTATGCCGGTATCCTGCTCTACGAGACGCTCTACCGCCTGGGGCTTGGCAGCTCCGCGCAGTCGGTCTCGGCTGATGATGGGCTGATGCTTGCCGGCGTGCGCATCACCAATGCCGTAAAATGCGTGCCGCCCGCCAATCGTCCGACCGCCGCGGAGATTCGGACCTGCGCGCCTTATCTGAATGCGGAGCTTGCCGCCCTGCCCGAAGGCGGCGTTATCATAGCCCTGGGCCGTGTTGCCCATGAGGCCGTGTTGCGGGCCTTTGGTGCAAGGCTCGCGTCTCATCGGTTCGCGCACGGCGCGCGACATGGGGTGGCCGGCCGGGTCGTGTGGGATTCCTATCATTGCAGCCGCTATAACACGCAGACCCGGCGTCTGACCGCAATGATGTTCGAGGCCGTGGTTGAGGCGGCGGTGCGCGAGGTGCCATGACGGATTTGCGCGAACTGGTGCGGGGGCTCGGGGACTGCCCGGGGGTCTACCGCATGATCGATGAAGGCGGCACGGTGCTCTATGTGGGCAAGGCCGTGAGCCTGCGTAAGCGCGTAGCAAGCTACCTGCG
>JAKARI010000052.1 GCA_021819245.1 Pseudomonadota bacterium
GGAATTCGTAAGGGACGCTCTTATCTTTGGTATGACGGTGTTGGTGATCGTAAGTCATGATGCGTCCCGAGTAGCGATCTTGCCTTGGCCGCCATACCGCATGCGCGTTATCGAATCCCATGACGCGGTCCCGTAGGCGTTGTGCAAGGTGAGCGCATACCGAATACCGTGAGGAATGGCGGGCGACGGGTCCACCCGCCACGCTTCGAGCTTGACCCAGCAACCGCCCTCCTGGTCGATGACTTGACCGCTTAGGTCAAGTAGCGCATCGATCCCTGTTTTGTCCGTCATGTTTTAATGTATCACCTGCTGATAATGTATGGCAAGGCGCCTGCCAAACTCGTCTCTAGGACCCCGGTTTCCCTGCCGCTGATACCCCTGAAGATCCCCTCCCTGGGGCTATGGGAGATTCAGGGATGAACACCAACAAGCCGTATCGTAGTTTCATACCGGGGACGGGGGTCATGATCTTTAATGGCGCTCGCGACGGTCGCCCATGCCACCAGAGTGTTGGTAAAGGGTGGCGTGCCCCGCGAGACATCGATTCCGACTTTGTGGGGATCGTGCATTGCGGAACTGGCGCTGCCGACGACGCCGTAATCGTCGATGCGACCATGCGCCAGGCTTTGGCAAACGGCGATAAGCGGGTGGCTATCCCCAAGCGACCCCGGAGCAGATCTGCGCCTCACAGAAGGCGATGGCGGCCCTGCAGGTGCAGATGAAGGCGAAAGCCAAGGCAGCTCCAAAGCGACCGTAAAGCCCGCGCGGGTCCGGAGCCGGGTGGGGTCCGCTTTTTACTGTCCTGGAGGGCCTGTGGCAGTTCCTGATCCCCGTTTCAGGTTTTGGCGGTTACACTGTCCGGCAGGGTCCTACGGCGACACTTACAATTCAAGCAGGTACGGTTTCAGTTTGGCCCGTCGCCCCTTCTATAGAATGGGTATTCCGGTGCGCTTTGGGGTGCATGGGGCGTCGCAGCAGCGGTAGATCATGGAGCCAGTTCTATAGGGCGCGGTGGTAGCGAGCATGACCCTGGCGGCTATTTGGTCCGCCCACTACAGGTCCGCGGCGCCGTTGCCACGCAGTTTATTCAGGCGGACGTCTCGACTGGTATGGATGCGTTTTGGGTGACAGTCAATCCTGGCTTTCGCCTTCGCTGGTTGGGTGCGCGGAACATTTAGGGCGGGGAGACTACTGCTCCAGGGACACCTACGGTGACGCACGTTAATTTGAGCTCTATGAACGGATGGTGTCGGCAGATGATCGACCAGGTGGCAAGCATGTTCCGCAAGGCCGCCCCAGGGGTCGATCCCGCAGGGGACCGTGAGGCGCTGCTCGCACAGATCGGACAGCTGATAGTCGAAAATGATTTTCCCGCCATCGGAAGATAGGCCGGGAGACAACGACCAGCGCGAACAAGTGGGGCGGTTACCTGCGGGCCCTGCTCACTTTCGCGGCGGGTCGCTACACCGACACCGGGGGACAGCCCGTCCTTGCCGACAACGCCGTGAAGGTGCTGTCCCGCGCCCGCTCCTGATATCGCGTCGCGCTGCGGCAAAGCGTGATCCAGCCGCACCAACTGGCCGCGTGGTGGGAGGCCGTGACCCGGTTACGCAATACCGCTTATGGGGATTATTTCCGCACCCTCATGCTCGCCGGCCTACGCAAAGGGGGAGGCCGCACGCTCAAATGGGCGGACGTGAATTTCATTGCCAAGACGCTGACCGCACACAACACCAAGAACCGCTCACGCCAAGCGCTCCCCAAGGGGGCCGTATGTGGCGGCCCTACTGAACACCCGCGAGCACCTGGGCGGCCTCGTATTTACCAGCGCGCTAGGGCAGATCGGCAACCCGCACTACTCGCTGGAAAGCATCGCAAAGACATCCGGCGTCAAGTTCATGGCCCATGACCTGCGGCGGACCTTCGCCGCCATGAGCGGAATCCTTGGACATTCCGGCCTTAAAGCGCCTCGTGAACCACAAGACCCAAGGAGACGTGACCGGCGGCTATCTGGTAATCACCACGGAGCGCCTGCGCACCCCCATGGACGGATCGAGGACTTTTGTCTTGAAGGCGGCCAAGGTACGCGAGAGCGCCGAGGTCGTGGCCCTCCTGGACCGGGCGTTGTAACCCCGCAAAGGGGCTCGGCGCGTCTCCCCGTACGTCTTATACTGTAACCCATTAGGTGACGGCATGATCCAGAGCTTCCGGCACAAGGACCTCAAGCCGTTCTGCGAGACGGGCAGCAAGGCCGGGATAGTTGCCGACCATGCCAAGCGGCTGCGTGCGCTTCTCGCTCGCCTGGACGCTGCGAGCAAGCCCGAGGATATGGACCTGCCGGGGGCACGTCTACACGCATTGAGCGGCACGTGGCACGGTTATTGGGCCGTCAACGTATCGGGGCAATTGGCGGCTTATCTTTCGGTTCGAAGGGGCGGAAGCCCACGATGTGGATTACCTCGATTATCAGTGAAGGAGCTTGCCATGATGCACAACCCCCCTCACCCCGGCGAGACCATAAGGGAGCTCTGCCTGGAACCCTTGGGCCTGTCGGTTACAGATGCGGCCGAGGCCCTGGGTGTGACGCGCAAGGCGCTCTCCGAGTTGTTGAACGGGCACACCGGGATTGCCCCGACCATGGCCCTGCGCCTCTCCCTGGCGTTTGGCGGAAGCGCCGAAAGCTGGCTCGTGCAGCAAGCGCAATACGACCTTTGGCAGGTTGGCAAGAACCCGCCCAAGGTACGACGCATCGCATAATAGACCCGATGGCCCGCGTCGCTGACCGCGTATCGGGTGAGTACGACTGGCGCGACCACCTGCGGCGGCAGGCCATGCGACACCTTGCCTTTTAGAGATGGAGGCGACCCGACTGAAGCGGAAGATCGAGGAAGCCGAGACGTGATGTGCTATTCCGCAACCGTTACGAAAATAGAGGGACGCGTGGCCGGGCGGAAGCCGGTCTTCAAGCCCGCCATGACGGCAGCCGCCCGCATGCGCCGTTCGCGTGCTCTTCGCCGCTCGGCTCTGGCGCGGATCACCGATGGCCTGGCGCAAGCACCGACCGCGACGCCTTCGCGGCGCTTGGCGGTGTCGAGCGGCATATGCAGATCGCGCGCGATGAACCGGCTTTATTCGTGAAATTGTTGGCCGCACGCCTCCCCCGCGAAACCGAGACGAGCGGGCGGGTAATTATGATTGGCGCTCAACCCGGGGGGCGATGGGGGATGAGCCGCCTGGCGACGAGCATAACGTTTCCGAACATTAGGGAACGTATCCGTAGGCGTGCCAGACCCCCCAAAGTCGCCCTAAGGGCTTACATAGTGCTTACGCGGGGAAAATGGGATTTTGCGGGATGTGCCGTAAGTCTTTGTTTTTATTGGTGCCCAGGGGCGGAATCGAACCACCGACACGAGGATTTTCAGTCCTCTGCTCTACCGACTGAGCTACCTGGGCGAAGCGCGCATTAAAGCGGCTCGGTCAAGCCG
>JAKARI010000011.1 GCA_021819245.1 Pseudomonadota bacterium
AAAGGGGGGGTAATGGAAACTGGCCAAGCCCGGCGTTGCGGGGTTGTTGGGATTGAGAAGCGCCCGATTCCCCGGCGTGTGTAGCGGCACGAACACGATGCGCCCCTGGGGGGTGATGCGGGAGAAGGTGTTGTCCCAGAGGGTGTAGATGGTCCCCTCGGGGGTGATGGCGAGGCCATCGAATTCGTTGTATGCAGGAACCCGGCGCGGTGCGCGGGATGTGCCGACCCATACATAGCCTCGCTGCCCGGGATTGGCGAAGACGGAGATCGTGCCGTGAGAGAGCTTCAGGATGGAGGCACCGCCAGCATTACCATCAATGAAGTACAACCGCCCATGCGGCCCGAAGGTCATGGAGTTCGGGGAGCTTAGCTTCGGATAATACACACAATGGCCCCCCAAACCCTTCCTGCTGCTTGCCACCACCGTCAGGGGCACAGGCCTTGCGGCGATGATGCCCGCAGCCCCTGCGGGCACCCATAAGAGCCCCCCCAGGGACAAGGCGAGCAGGCCTGTGATCAGACGGGTCTGTTTCATCAGGGTGCCCCCTTTGAAGGTGTTGATGAGGATGACGCAGAAGATGACGTCCGACAAGAGGGATTGGGATGGGCCTTGGCATCCGTTACAAGTGAGGCCAACCAATATCGCGGACTGGTGCGCCCGATCTTCTCCACGACGCCCCAGGGCTCTGGCCGGGCCCATCTGCAAAATCCCTCCCTTGCCCGCGCATCGTCCAAGACATGCACGGCCTACGCTTAACCCGGCGGGCCACTGGGCGCGACCGGCGACCGCGAATATGTCCCGGCAAGCTCCATCCGTTCTTGCCAGGCCAGAAACCGCATGATCCCCGCCAACTTCTTCCTTGCAGGCACACCGACCATGGCGCTCAACTCCTGCTTATCGCGAAACAATATGGTCGGCACCACGCCGTCTAGACGCTTCATGCACCAGGTATCGTGCCATATGGCATCCCGAACCGCCGGTGGAACATGGTCCAGAGGTGCAATGCCCCCTTCTCGGCGCGCTACGTTGAAACGCTCCTCGTTGAAGGCCTGTGCCTTCAAGGGGTCATGCGCCATCACAATAGCTGCCCCCTTCCCCAGGGTCGAGCGGCGCCTAGCCGAGATCGGTAACCAGCGGATACCGATGGGGCTGTGCCGGTAGGGCTGCATCCTCACCCACAAGGCATGACAAAAGGGGCAGTCCGGATTGAAGGCGATCTCCGCGACGACCGGGACATTCAGCGGCCCCTGACGGACGGCCGGACCGTGCAGCAAGATTCTCCATGCGCGCCGCATGTCTGCCTCTCCCTGGGGTGTGGCGAGGGGCATGGCGCCCCAATTCTGGCAACCCTTGCCCATAGGCTATGGCGCCGCTCAGAATCCATGCGCCCAGCATCCATGCGGTGGGCGCGATTGCCCATCCCTTACGCGTGGCACCGAAACATGTCCGCATGCGGATTCCCCCCATGCGCCACCATCGCCACAGTGGTTGCCGCCGGCCCATACCCCACGGCCGCGCGTATTCAGGGCCCCTTTTCCTCCGCCTCGAGTTTCGCCAGCATGGCGTTTGCTCGGGCCGTCGCGGCGTTAACGCGCCGTGCCAGGGTATTTCCCGGACCCGCGCCCAGCATCACCGGCGCGGTGTGTGCCGGACAGACGGGGCTTATCCAGTGGCCATGCAGGGCGATGATCTCGACTACGCGGCGCCCGTTCGGCAAAATCGTGGTCTTGGTCTCGGTACCCCGCACCTTGTCGCCCTTTCGGCTGCCCGAGAAGACATCGCGCGTGTCATCAATGGTGGTCTCGATACCCGTCATGAGGCGCTGACGGAATGTTGAGCTTATGGTCACCGTCGTCGCATCGCCGTGGCTTACGATATGCGCCTTAGCCGGGCCCATCTGCATCCCTGCGCCCTGTATCGTCATGGCCCCTTGGTAGCCGAGATCCCGATCGAGGCCGCGTAGGCAGCCCGGCGCTGTGCTTGTCGATGGCCCGAATGGTCCGCCGCTTATGTGATAGGTAAGCATCCACAGCCCCGGGGTAAACCCATGACCGGCCAGGGCGGCGGTCGGCGCGAGCGTCATAAGGAGCACCCGTGTCAGAAAATGACGTGTCGTCATGAAATCATCCTCATACCGGTCATCCTGCAGGCCTCCCTTTTCCCAGAATCGCGGCCGCCCCCAACTTTAAGCCCCATGCTGCGGCCCCAAGGTCTCGGGCGAGAGGCGCCAGCGCCGGGAGCGCCCCCACGCATCATTATAGGATGTTTCCGGGCATTCAAGCCTGCCGCCTCGCGCCTTGGGGTGCCGCGAAGTGCCTTTCTAGGAGATGCCTCGACCATCAGGCCGCGTCCTCGCCCCCCCGCCGGGCCCGTGGTGGCGCTGCCCTGTCGGACGGGTACGGGCCTGGCGGCGACCGTCTTGTGTGCAGCATGGGCCCTCAGGGCAGGGACCAATGCCGGCTATGGGCTGCAGGCACCCACCAGCAGGCCCTGCGTTGGGGGCCCCAGGTCGCTGTAGCCATTCGCCCCTGGTGCTGGGTGGTCTTCGGCCTCGCGGGCGGCCCCGCCTGCCAGAGGTCTCGGAAGGTGTCTTCGCGTATCGGACGGGCGCAGGGGTTCTACCAAACCCGGTGCCGCGCGGCCCGCATGTGCAGCGCGCCCGCAGCCTGCTGCAAAAATCTGCATCCGCGCCACGGCCCTACGCCAAAAAACACGCGCCCTAAGCATTATCCTTCTGGGCTCGTTGTCTCATAAAACCTTTTCACGTATCGTGGCGAGTCGTCGTGCCATGGCCGGCGCCGAGATCCACGCCAACCCATGCGAAGCGCGCCAAAACCACGATTATCTCAGGGAGCCATTTCATGCGAAACATTCATAAAGGTTTTTTGGCGGCACTCCTGCCGGTCGCCGTATCCGCACATGTGGTCCCATCTACCGGACTCTGGCGCGTACATGTGCATAGCAGTTTATTCAGCGATACCTATACGACCTGCGCCACATCCAAGACACACTCATCCTGGATGATTCATAAGCCGGGAGACCATTGCCGGGTCGTCTCCTGGCATCGAACGGGGCACGTGATCGGCGGGCGGGAGGTGTGCAGCGCCCCAGGGCCAAACGGCCAGTCTGTCACCACCACGGCCGATATCCACTTGACGCTAAAGCCTAATCTCAAGGGATATTCGGGGTCTATCGTGTCCCATGTCAGGACGCCAATGGGCGTATTCACGAGCTCAGAGACGATCAGGGCCCATTGGCTCGCCGCTGTCTGTCGCGCCCACTGACGGCCGATAGGACAAACCCAGTCGCGCCCAGATTTACGAATAGGCGCGATCGTATCCGCAAGCACTAGCGATCCGGAATCGCCATCGTAACCCGATGACGGTGATGATACGGCGCGACAGGTGTGCCCATGATCGTGGCACGCAGCGAGGCTGGGAGGCGGCCCCAAGAAAGGGTTGGGTCTGGAGTCCGGGTGCGGCGCGCAATCCCCCGGGGTCACCGCTCTTTGGTATGTTCGGAATATTTCCCATAGCCTCAGGCGGCCCCGGCGACACCGCCGGCTACCTGGCCGCCACAACACCATGAATACGGTGCCTCGTGGGGACGCCCCCAAGCGGGGCTTGTGGGACGCCTAACGCGACAGAGGTCCCGCGTCCTGATTCCCAGTCCACCCATGCGGGTTGGCCTGCCACGCGCGGACCGACGCAAGCGACCTGCCTCCGGCCACTGTTTCTAGGCCGCACCCACGAACACCGCCGGCAGATCGATGACCTCTTCGACCGCCTCGCCGGCCACCGATACCATCGCCAGGGCCTGGCGATGATGGAGCCGGCGTACAACCGTCGCCGGAACGAGCGGCCGCACGCGGCGCCTGCGGTCGGCCATGTGCCCGAGGACGCGCTCGAAGAACTCGATCGTGTGCCGGTCCTCGGTGCGCAGGCACAGCTTCTGGCGGAAGTTCTGAAGCACGGTGTCGGCGAGATCGCGATCGCCCACGGCCGCATAGAAGCTTGCGATCGACTGCGCGGATATGATGCCGATCGTGCCGAAGGCGCGAGCCTTGTCCCAGAAGTTGAGATCGGAGAGCCCGTCTTTGTTGGCGCTCACGATCTCCTGGTATTCGTCGCACAAAAACAGCACGGGGCACGAGCGCTCCGCGACCGGACGCCTCTGCATGTACTGAAAGAATCGCAGCTTGATGAAGGTGTAAACGACCTTGGCACCGACCCCCCAGACCGCAAGCGGCAGGTCCACGAGCACCACGGCGCCGGAGCCTAGGGCCTCGATCGTGAGCGCATCGGTGGGCGGACAGAAGGCGTCGACGAGGGCGGGGTGCGTAAACGGCGTCAATACCTGGGCGGCGCTCGCGAGTACGCCCGCGACCACCTTGGCGTCAAATCGTGTGAATACGCCCTCGTGATAGGACTGATAGCTGCGCAATAGCCGCAGGGCCTCGGGGCCGAGGCCCGCGGCCTCGTCACGCAGCCTGCGGTCGCATTCGGTGCGGACCGCGTCTTGAAAGAGGTAGTCGTAAAGGCCGGCGAGACTGTAGCGGTCCGGCAGAAACGAGAGCACCCCTAGGGCGTTGCGGCAGAGCTCGACGGCCGTCTCTGTCCAGAACGGGTCCCCGCTCGTGCCGTTTAGGAGCAGGGCCGACTTCAGAAATCCGGCGGCGGCCTCGGGCGTAAGCCCGCGCAGGAGATTGAAGGCGCGCCGGCCGGGGCCGATAACCGTAAGCGCGCGCCCGGTCCTTTGCGCAAGGCCCGCGGCCGCGGCCCCGAAGTCACCCTTGATATCGAACACAAGCCCGCCCATGCCTTGCGCGAGGCACTGAAGCAGGGCCGGCTGAATGACCGAGGTGGTCTTGCCGGAACCGATGCCGCCCAGAACGAGGAGGTTTTGTCCGAGGTCGTCGCCTGTGAGCACAAGGGGCCTGCGTCCGATGCCGCGCCAGAGGCCGCGGCGGTGCAAAAGGCCGCCCGCCGTGCCCAGCCACAGACGCGTTTGGGCGCATGGCGCCGCGGTCTTAGGGAGCGCGAGCCAAAGGCCCCTTACCAGCCGCAGCAGCCCCAAGAGCGGCGCGGCCCCCGCCAACGCCGCGGGCAGGATGCCGCCAAGGGGCCGCCAGCGCCTGCGCGGGCGGGTAAGCCGCCGGTCATGGCCGGACCCGTCCCAGGGCGCCGGCAGGGTCGCGCGCGCCGCGTCTGAAGGGGGCGCCCGTTCGATGGCGGCCGTCAGACGCGCGGCGTCATCCAGCAGGCCGCGGGCCTCGAGTTCCTCGCCGATGCCCAGCAAGGCGCGCCAGCGCCTGCGCTCGGCGCGTGTGGGTGCGGACCCGGTGCGGTGGGGGCGACGAGGAGCCATGCGGGAATCTCCTGATGACAAGCCGAGCCTAACAGGCGCTATGCTCGCTCGCCTATCGGAGATATGCCGGGGGTATTGGCCATGATGCCGGTGTTTTTGGTGCGCACGCTGCGGGCCGGCCAGGACGGGGGCCTGGTGGCGCGCGCCGCCTACTGCGGGCGATGCCGCCTCTATGATGAGCACCGCGCTCGGGTCCATGATTTTTCCCGGCGGCCGGGACTGGCGTGGTCGGAACTCTCTTCGCCCGATGTGCTGCCCGCCCATCTCGCGGACCCGGAGCGGTTCTGGAATGCCGTCGAGATCGCAGGCGCGCGCGGTCCGAGCCGCCGCTTTCGTGAGGTCATCATGGGGCTACCGCGAGGCTGGCCGCTGTCTCTGCATGCCGCGTTCATGCGCGACTTCATCACAGGGGCGTTCGTCTCGCGCGGACAGGCCGTCGACTGGCACATCCACTATGACCGCGCGCGCAATCTCCACGCCCACGCCCTGGTAAGCCCCGCTGAGGCTTGGGTCGCGCATCGCACCGCGACCGCCGCGCCTACCGCAAGGCCCGGGGGTCCCTTGGGCCCCCGCGCCCAATGGTATCGGCACTGCGCGCGTTGGGGCCTGGCCGGGGATCCGGTCGCGTCGCCCTACGCCTGCGCCCAGCTGGCCCCGGTCCATGCCCTGGTGCGCCGCGGGGTCGTGACCCGTGACGGACACTGGCGGGCGGCCCTGCGGTCACGCCTCATCCTCCCCCCAAACCGTCACGCACGGGGCTTGCCCCGGCGGCGCCAGCGGGTGCGCGAGGCCCCGCCACGAAAGCGGCCGGACCTCGCGCGCGACCGCTAGGCGGTGATCATGATCGCCGCGGGCCTGCTCGCCCGATTCGTGCGCTCGGGGGCCGTGCCGCCAGCGCCGCGGCGCGCCCGCGCACGGGCCATGGGCCGCGGGATCGTCATGTCGGGCAGATCATGTGGCCCAACTGTTCGGTCAGGCGGATGTTCTCGGTATAGTCGACCGGGCAGTCGATGAGCGTCACAGTCGGCGCCTTGAGCGCCTTGCGCAGCGTAGGCAGCAGGTCCTCGGCGCGCTCGATGCGGTAGCCGTCGGCCCCGAAGGCCCGGGCGTATTGCACGAAGTCGGGGTTCGTGAAGCGCACGTTGCCGGTCCTTTGGTAATGCATCTGCTGCTTCCATTCGATGAGGCCATAGCCGCTGTCGTTCCAGATGAGCACCACGAATGCGACCTTAAGGCGCATGGCGGTCTCGATCTCCTGGGAGTTCATGAGAAATCCGGCGTCCCCGGTCACCGCCACGACGCGCCGCCCCGGGACCGCAAGCGCCGCGGCCAAGGCCCCCGGCAGGGCAATGCCCATGCTCGCAAAGCCGTTCGATATGATGCAGGTGTTGGGGCGCAGAGCGTCGTAGAGCCGCGCCATCCAGAGCTTGTGGGCGCCGACATCGCACACCACGATATCCTCAGGATCCAGGGCCTCGCGCAGATCGCCGACCACGCGCTGGGGCTTGATCGGGAAGGCCGTATCATGGCGCGCACCATTCAATTCACGCCGGATCAGTTCGCGCAGATTGGCGGACCGGTCCGGGGGGCGGCTCGTCACGTGTTCGGCGATGGCCGGCAGGGTCACCGCATAATCGCCGATGACGCCTGCGGTGACGATGTAGTGGGCATCGACCTCGGCGGCGCGCAGGTCGATATGCACGATCTGGCGGTCTGCGGTCTTATGCCAGAGGACGGGTGGGTACTCGACGATATCGTAGCCTACGCAGATGATGACATCGGCCCGGTCGAACCCGCAGGAGATGTAGTCATGCGCCTGCAGCCCGACGGTGCCCAGACACAGGGGGTGGGATGCCGGGATCGCGCCCTTGGCCATGAAGGTCGTGGCCACCGGGATATGGAGCCCTTCGGCGAATCGCACGAGCGCCTCGCAGCCGCCGCCGCGCACCACGCCGTTGCCGGCCATGATGATGGGGAAGTGAGCGGCCGCGATCACGCGCGCGGCCTCTGCAACCTGCGCGGGCGCCGGATGCGGCGCCGGGGCCGCCTGTACCTTGAGCGGCGAGCCCGAGGCCGCACGCGCAGCCACGTTCTCCGGGAAGTCGATGAAACAGGCCCCGGGTTTCTCGAGCTGCGCGAGCTTGAAGGCCTTGCGCACGATCTCGGTCACGGTCTCCGGCTCCAGCACCTGGACTGCGTATTTGGTGATCGGCGCGAACAGATTGACGAGGTTTAGGACCTGATGCGACTCCTTATGGAGCCGCAAAGTCGAGGCCTGCCCGGCAATGGCCACGAGCGGCGCGCGGTCCATGTTGGCGTCGGCGACGCCGGTGACGAGATTGGTCGCGCCCGGGCCCAGGGTGGCCAGGCACACGCCGGCGCGATGGGTGAGCCGGCCATAGACGTCGGCCATGAATGCCGCGCCCTGCTCGTGGCGCGTGGTGACGAACTGTATGCACGACTCGAGCAAGGCGTCCATGAGCCCCAGGTTCTCCTCGCCCGGGATCCCGAAGATGTACTCGACCCCTTCGTTTTCGAGGGCGCGGACGAACAACTGGGCGGCATTCACGGTCAGCGTCCCTTACGGCGCTCGGCCTTGCGCACGAGATAGTCGACTACGCGCATCATCTGGCGCCGCCCGCCCGCGAGGGAGGGGTTCGTGCGATAGCGCCCGTCGACCACGAACGTGGGCACCGAGTTTATATCCTCCTCGGTCTGCTGCTGGCGGGCCTTGCGCACCGCAAGACTCACGGCAAACGAGTGGTACACGGCGGCAAAGCGCGCGGCGCTCACGTGACTATGGCGGGCCACCCATGCCGAGATCGTAGCGGCATCGTTCAGGACCTCGTGTTTGATGTGGATGGCATCAAAGAACTTGTCATGTAGGGTGGGTATGAGGCCAAGCTCCTTAAAGGCGAAGAAGGCGCGGGCCTCGGGGAGCCAGTAGGGGCTGATCGCCGCCGCCTGGCGCTCGAAGAGGACGTCGCGAGGCTTGTGGGCGAGCCAGCGGTTCAAGACCGGTTGCAGATGAAAGCAGTGCGGACACCCGTACCAGAATACCTCCTGCACCAGGATCTTCGAGCCCGGGGGTACGGGCTGTGTCGGACTGACACGCACATACTCCATGCTCTCGACTACGTTCGCCTGGGCTGCGAATATCGTGAACGACAACACCAGGCAAAGGCCCAGGGCCAACTGTCTTCTCATCGTGCCATCTCCTCGATCGTGAACGGTACCGCCTTCATTGTAGCCGCTTTTGTGTTCCCCCAGGACAGCGGCTATTCTATGCATAAGGGGCGCAAGGCGCCGGGGAATAGGGCATGACGAGCAAGTCGAAGGTCGAACTGGCGGAGTTTCTGACGCATCAATATCTGTGCGAGTCGCTGACCATCAAAGAAGTCGAGACCCTGCTCGAATATACCGAGCTCGTGCAGTTTCGCAAGAATGACATCATCGCCGATATCGGCGAGGTCGGCGAGGCCTTGTACTTCGTGGTCAAGGGCGAGGTGGCCCTCTATTATGACGACGGGGGACAGGAAAACGAGGTCGGGCGCATGACCGAGGGCGAGCTCATGGGCGAGATGTCATTCTTCGACCGCAAGCCGCGCTCGGCGCGCATGCGCGCCAAGTCCGCCGATACGCGCGTGCTGCTCCTTTCGCGCGCCAAATACAAGCGCATACGCGTGGAGCACCCCTATATCGCGGTCAACCTCCTCGAGCATGCGGTGATCAGCCTAGACCACCTGTTCCGGCGCGTGAGTAACGACGTCGCGCGCTTCTCCCAGTATATCCATGGGGGCGGGATCAAGATGTAGCGGCCTTGAGGGCGGCAAGCAGGCGGCCATGCAGACCCGCGAAGCCGCCGTTGCTCATGACGAGGATATGATCCCCGGGCCGGGCCTCGGCCACGAGGCCCGCGATCAGGGCCTCGTGGCTTGCGTAGACTTTCGCGTGGTGGTCCGGGCGGGCGACCGCCGCCGCGACGTCCCAGCCGATGTCCGGGGGGGCGTAGATATAGGCCGCATCGGCCAGGGCCAGCGACGGACCCAAGGTCTTGCGGTGCACCCCCTGGCGCATCGTATTGGAGCGCGGCTCCAGCACCGCCAGCACCCGATGCGGCGCGACCCGCGCCTTGAGCGCCTCCAGGGTGGCCGCGATGGCGGTCGGGTGGTGGGCGAAGTCATCATAGACCGTGATGCCGCGCGCGCTCCCAGACACCTCGAGACGTCTTTTCACCCCGCCGAATGTGGCCAGGGCCTGCAAGGCGGTCTCGGCCGGGACCCCGGCAAAGCGCGCCGCGGCCAGTGCGGCGAGCGCGTTTGCGACATTGTGACGGCCGGCGAGCGACCACTGCACGGCGCCGATCTCATGCCCATTGAGGCTCACCGCAAACGCGCCGCCGTCGGCTGACACAAGCCGCGCCTCCCAGCCGCCGGGGCGCCCGAAGTACTCCACCGGTGTCCAGGCGCCGGCGGCGATGACGTCGGCCAATGCCGCATCGGCGCCGTTGGCGACGATCAGGCCGTTACCGGGCACGGTGCGCAGAAGATGCTGAAATTGCCGCGAGATCGCCGCGAGATCCGGGTAGATGTCGGCATGATCATACTCGAGATTGTTGAGCACCACGGCCCGCGGCCGATAGTGGACGAACTTGGCGCGCTTGTCGAAGAACGCGGTGTCATACTCGTCGGCCTCGACGACGAAGAAGCGCGATGCCGTGAGCCGTGCCGATACCCCGAAGTCCTGCGGCACGCCGCCGATCAGAAACCCGGGCTCGAGCCCGGCCTGCTCGAGGATCCACGCCACGAGGCTTGTGACCGTGGTCTTGCCGTGGGTACCGGCTATGGCGATGACGAAGCGCTCGCGCAGCACGTGTTCGGCGAGCCACTGCGGACCCGAGACATAGGGGATGCCGGCATTCAGGACCTCTTCGACCGCCGGATTGCCGCGCGACAGGGCGTTGCCGATGACCACGAGGTCCGGGGCGGGTGCCGGCAGGGCCTCGTAGCCCTCGGTGACGGCGATGCCGCTTTCCCGCAGCTGGTCGCTCATCGGCGGGTAGACCCCGCGATCGGAGCCGGTCACGGCATAGCCCGCGGCCCGGGCGAGGAGCGCAAGCCCCCCCATGAACGTCCCGCCGATACCAAGAATATGGATACGCATCACGGTGTCGCCGAGGAATGACGGGCCATGGCGTCCCGCCGCGGGGGACGCGGCGTGTCGCCGCCCGGGCGCTTGTGGGCCGCGCGCCGCTTCGAGGGGCGCGCACAGACATATTTGCAGGCGGGGGGCTGGGACATGGGAGACCGATGATAAACCGCTTTGCGGCTGGAACAAAACGCCCCGTCCCTTTAGACTGGCACGCCCATGACCGAACTTTTGCATGACGCCTCGGCGCTGGCCTCATGGGGCGCCGCGATCGTCGCCTCTCCCTGGACGGGCCTCGACACCGAATTCTTTCGCGAACGCACCTATTACGCCAAATTGTGTCTGGTTCAGGTCGCGACCCCGGACGCGATCACGCTCGTCGATCCCTTGCATCTCGATATCAGGCCGCTTGGCGCGGCCCTCGCGGGCCCCGGCGTCAAGATCCTGCATGCCGGCCGGCAGGATCTCGAACTGCTTTTGCAGGAGACGGGGGTTCTGCCCGCGCCCCTGTTCGATACCCAGATCGCGGCGGCGCTCGCCGGTTACGATGAGCAGATCGGTTATGCGAATCTGGTCGCCGAGGTGCTCAAGGTAAATCTCGCCAAGGATGCCACGCGCACCGATTGGGCGGCGCGCCCGTTGAGCGATCGCCAACTTGCCTATGCCCAGGATGATGTGCGCTATCTCGAGGCCCTGCGCCAGGCCCTCCTTGCGGAACTCGATCGTCTGGGGCGCGTGGCGTGGCTTACCGAGGACTGCGCGTCCTTAAACGACCCCGCGCACTATGACTTTTCGCTTACGCAATTGGTGCGCCGTCATCGTCAGGGCGCGAACCTGCCGATCGCCGCGCAAGGCAGGTTCCAGGCCCTGCTCCTGTGGCGCGAAGAGGCCGCCCGTCAGGCCAACCTGCCGCGCGCCTGGGTGATTGCAGATGCCGTGCTGGTCGATCTCGCCTTGCGCCCCCCTAAAAACCGCGCGGACTTCGGTCAGAGGCCAGGCCTCGACGACCGGCAGATCCGCCGCCTGGGCGATCAACTCATCAGCGTCATTGAGGCGGCCCCGGAGCGCCCTGCCCACCCGTGGCCGGCCGCGCGCCTTGCCCCCGAGGATGAGCGTCCGTACCAGGCCCTGGCGGCGCTCGTCGATGCCCGTGCGCAGGCCCTGGGAATCGGGGCCGGCGTCATAGGGTCGCGCCGGATGCTCAAGGAGATCGCGCAAGGCGCGCCACCCCAAGAACTCACCCGGGGCTGGCGTGCCGAGGTCCTCGGGACGGAGGGCGACCGGCTGCTTGCCGAGATCGCGAAGCGCCATGCCGACGCTGCGTGACGCGGTCTTTGTGCTCGGCGCGCCGCGTGTGCGCGATCTGCCCCCCGATACCGGTGTCGAGATCGCCTTCGCGGGCCGTTCGAACGCCGGCAAGTCCAGCGCCCTCAATGCCCTTACCGGACAAAACGGCCTGGCGCGCGTGAGCAAGACCCCGGGACGCACCCAGCAGCTCAATGTCTTTGCGCTGTCGCCCGGGCATCGCCTCGTGGACCTGCCGGGCTACGGTTATGCCAAGGTGCCGCAGGCCCTGCGCCACGCCTTTCTCGCACTGACGACCGATTATTTTCAGATACGCCGCAGTCTCAAGGGCCTCGTGCTGGTGGCCGACATCCGCCAGGGCCTAAAAGGCGAAGACCATGCCCTCCTCGAGGGCCGTGCCGATATCCCCGTGCTCGTGCTTTTGTCGAAGGCCGACAAGATCACTCGGGGCGAGCGCCAGCACCGCGCGCGCGAGCTCGCACAAGGCGCCCCCGAGACCGCCACTCTTCTGCCGTTCTCGGCGCTCGACGGCACGGGGGTGGAAGAGGCGCGTCACTGGGTCCTGCAATCTCTGGGGCTTCCCCGGGACGCCTGCTGATCGCGCGAGCGCCGGGGCCCCGGCCCGGGCGCGCGCAGAGTGTCTCCAGGGGCAGGCGAGGCGGGCTGCCCTGCGCGTCTGGCCACTCATGATCTAGACTCGAGACAGGCCTTGGGAGGGTGAAGGGCATGTCGATTCGCAGTCGCGCGGCGCAAGCCGCTATCACCTGGCTCAATGCCGAGCGACCCCGCCCGGCGCCCGTGGAGGAGCCGGGGACCCATGAGGCCTTGATGGGCACGGTCCAACCTGGGGATGTGCTGCTCATGGAGGGCATGACCCGCGTGGGCGGCATGATCAAGACCATCGCGCAGAGCACCTGGTCGCATGCCGCCTTGTGCGTAAGCGGGGAGGGCGGGCCGCCGCCCGGCGTGGACCCGGACATCCTGCGCCCGTTCGTTTCCGATCCGGCCGGCGCCCCGGTGGTGCTCGAGGCCCTGTTGGGCCAGGGGGTGATCCTCACATCCCTGGCGCAGTATCGTTCCACGCGCCTGCGCCTCTGCCGTCCCCGCCATCTGCTCCCTGCCGATAGGGCCGCCGTTGTCGCCTATGCCCTCGCGCGCTTAGGTGACGACTATGGCCTGCGCGGGCTCGTTGATCTTGCGCGCCTGGCACTCCCCTGGCCCTTCATACCGTGGCGCCTGCGCCCGGCGCTCTTGGCCCATCGGGCCGGTCCACACACCCGCACGGTGTGTTCCGTGCTCATCGCCGAGGCGTTCGCATCGGTCGGCTATCCGATTCGCCCCAAGCACGCTCATGGTCCATCGCCCCAGACGGCAGACATCCTCCCCGCGCTCCCGAAAGATTTCGATCTTTCGCCATTTTTCGATGTCATAAAGCCCGCCGCTATGCCTAGTGGCTACCGCACCCGCCAGCAAGAAAAGGCTGGTATCGGCCACCCGCCATTCGCGCCCGACTCCGCCTAACAGCGCCATAAAGCCGGTCTATACTGGAGGCAGGAGGGGGCATGGGCCAGGGACCGGAGGTCATCATCGTGGGGGCGGGACCGGCCGGCATCAGCGCCGCATTGAAGCTTGCGCGCGCCGGTGTGCGGGTCCTGGTGCTCGAAGGCGGGGAATACGCCGGGGCCGAGAACTGGTCGGGCGGGGTCTTCTGCGCCGAGGCCCTGGTGCGCGAAGATGTCCTGGGGGCCCATGCGTGGGCGCGTGCCCCGCGCGAGCGGCGCGTCGTCGCGCGCTCGCTCCTTCTCCACGGCGGTGACGGGTGCGCGGGCTTTGAGGCGCGCGCCGTCACCGGCAACGATTATGGCGAGGCCTGGACGGTGCTGCGTCCCCGGCTCGACCGGTATCTTGCCTCCTGCGCCATCGCGCACGGGGCCACACTCTTGCCGCGCACGAGCGCAAGCGGCCTGCGGTTTGCCGGCGGGCGGGTGGTGGGGGTCGATACCGCGCGCGGACCGATCGAGGCGCCGGTGGTGTTTCTGGCCGAGGGCGATGCGGCCGGCCTGCTGTCGCGCGCCGGGCTCGAGCGCCCGGTGGTGCGTTATGCCCAGGGCATCAAGGCCGTGTTCGCGCTGCCCGCCTCGACCATCGAGGCGCGATTTGGGGTGCGCCCAGACGAGGGGGTGGCGCAGGAGTGGCTCTTGCGCAACGGTCCGTTCAAGGGCCGGACCGCGGCGCTCGACATGAGCGGCTTCCTGTATACGAACCGGGATACCCTGTCGGTGGGGCTCGTGCTTCCGCTGGCATCGCTCGCCGATCAAGGCCCGGCCGACCATCCGCGGCTCCTGCGCCGGTTTCTTGCCCTGCCAGAGATCGCGGCCTGGCTCGCAGGGTCCACGCAGATCGCCTATGGCGCCAAGGTGATTCGCGCCGGCGGCCTGCGCGAGGGGGCGGCCTGCGCCTATGAGGGGCTGGCCATCGGCGGGGCCTCCCTGGGGCTCGGGCTCGAGTTCCCCTATCCGAACTTCATGGGGCCTGCGGCGATGTCGGGGGTGGCATTCGCGGACGCCGTGCTCGATCTGCGCGCCCGCCGGGATTATTCGGCAGCCGCCCTGGCCGAGGCCTATGGCGGGCGGTTGCGCCAGAGTCCCGACTATGACAATGCACGGTTTGCCGCGGCCTGGCCCGAGGCCTTGCATGCCAGCCCGCTCGTCTTCGAGCACCTCCCGGCGCTGGTCGGGGCGCTCGTCTCTGATGGCGCCGCGCAGTCGCGCGCCTGCACGCGCGCCGCGCTCGCACTCCTGCGCGACCGCGCCAGCATGAAGGTCGTAGCGTCCCTGCCGCGGCCGGCGCCCGCGCCGGGCTGCCCGCCCCTTGCCGTGACCTTTTTGCTGGGACGCAAAGGCGCGCTCGTGCCGGTGGCGGCTGCGCCGGGTCTTGCGCCCCTGGCCCGCGCCATCGGGTATGCCTACGGGCGGGGCCTGCCGCGTCTTGAGACCCGCCTGGCCGCGGCCTTCTCGGAGCGTCTCTGGGCCTTTGCCGCGCGCATGTCGGCCCGCGCCGCGGGGCTTGCGATCGCCGGGGCATGCGGTTTTGCCAAAGACGGCGTGCAGCTCCTTGCGGCCGGCCGCTCGGCTGTTATGCGCTCACCCTTTTACCGCCACGAAGGGCTTGCCCGCGCGCGCAGTGCTTGGGACCACGAACCGGCCGATTCCCCCATGGATTGGCTCTCGCCCCTGGCACGCCCGGTCCCTGATCTGCGCCACATCCGCGTCCCGCGCGATCTTCCCGCGCTTGATGCCCGCCGCCTGCGCCGCGTGTGTCCGGCGGCGGTCTACGGTCCCGGCAGTCCCGCAGGCGGCGCGTCCGTGACCTACGAGAATTGCATCAAATGTGAATCGTGCCGATTGGCGGCCCCCGCAGTCGACTGGCAGCGGACCAGCACCCATCGCCTGATCTACGAACTCCCGGGCGCGTGCCGCACGGGACCCGACGGCAGCGTGCGCGGCGACATCGATCTTAAGCCCGACGCGCCGCCCGAGAACGCGGCCCTGGAGCGGCTTATCGCGCTCCTCGCCTCGCGGCCGACGGCCCCGGGCCTCGAGTTTCGCGCACGCATCCGCCAGGAACTGGCGGGCGTCCGACTCGATGGCCATGAGCGCCTGGCGGCGCTTTGCGAACGAGGGGCCTATGGCGCGCTCTCCGAGGCGCTTGCCGGGAGGCTCCCCTGGCGCGTGCGATCGCCGGGCGCGCCGGGCGAGGCGTTCCTGCGCCGGGTCCTGCAGGATCGCGCTGCCGTCTTGTTTCCGCCAACGCGCCTTACCGCGCTCGCCTCGGGATGGACCGCCCGGGACCGCGCCGCCCTCATGCCGCTCGTGCATGCCCGCGACCAGACCCCTGAGGACATCATCGCCGCGCTCGCTGCGCACGATCCCGGGCTTGGGTTCGTGGCCATGCACCACCTGCTCGCCGAGGCGCGGCTCGGCCGCCGCCTGGCGCGCCTGAGCGCCCCTCTGTTTCGTGAGGCCGACGGCCTGTCTGCGTGGTACCCCGATGTCGGTGCCGATGTCGCCGGTCACCAGGGCGCCATCGATGGCACCAAGGCCCTGCGCGCCGCCGGCCTCGATGCGGCACGCTGCGTGCGCGTGCCGGCCGCAGACAAGCCCTTGTTTGCGATCGACCCGATTTTCGCCCGTTACTATACGGCCCTTATGGAAGGATATGGCGAGACGCTGTGCGCGCGCGCGGATGCCCACGCCCGCTCGCGCATTCAGTTCGCGGGCGCCTATCGCGATCGCGAGGGGTCCGATGCCGTGTTCAAGTTCGGCGCCGTCAAGCGCCTGCTCGCGATCATCGCCTATGCGCTCGCGCTCGCCCGCCGCCTGCGGGCGGTCTGCGACCAGGAGCCGCGCCGGGCCGTGGCGCTCCTTCAGGCGCGTTTCGGGGTCTCATTGGACGGCGTGGCCTGGTGCGCGGGCCAGGTCTTTGGGGGCATCGCCTACTCCGAGGATGACATCCTCAGCCGCCGCTATCGCGATGCCATGGTCCTTACGCAATGGCCGGCCACCAGACCCGCGGATATCGCACGCCGCTTCGAAGACGCGCTCTGGGCCGAGCCTGAGGACGCCGCGGAGGCCGTGTTTCTGCGCCACGCCCTAAGCGAAGACACGGCGCCTTCGGCGCTCGTCCCTGTGCGCTGCCGTCTCCCCATAACCCCCAGGCCCACCGGCCTTTTTGTCCACCAAAGCGGAAGTTTCCTCTTCGGGCGCCTGCTTAGCCCGGCGCAGGCCTTCGTGCCCGAGGACTTTCTCGCAGACCCCGCGCTGCGGGGCACGCGCGCGCAGGTCCTGCATCTCGTGCGCGCGGGATTTCGTGCCCCCGGCGGCATCGCCTATGGCCGCTACCTCGATCGCCATCATGCCGTGCCGGCATCCGATGTCGAACGCCTCAAGGCCTGTGCGGCATTCGCCACCGTGATCCCGAAAAACCTTGGAGGGCGGGGGGCGAGCAAGGCCGAGTATGCCGTGCTCGCGGGTCTGCTCATGGCGCGCGTCGATCCTTCCGTGGGCCTCCTGGTCATGGCCAGCACCAGCATCGGCACCATGCCCGTGCTGCTCGCGCTGGAAAAGGACCTCCCGCGGCTTGCCGCAGAGCTCGACGCGCTGTCCCGGGGGTCGATCGCGGACCTGCGCCGGGGCGCCGGCAGGCTCACCGCGCTCTGCGAGCGCCCGCGCCCGGGGGCCATCCGCAAGACCCTCGAGGCCATGGGCGCGCTCATCAAGGACTGCTTTCTGAAACCCGGGTCGGCCCTGAAATATCTGGCGCGCGATGCGCTCGAGGCGTTCCAGGCCCTGGTGGCCACCGCCCGGACGCGCGACCTCGACGCCTTGGCCGTCTCCGCAAAGGCCTTTGCCGCTACCCTCGCCACGCTTACCGAGCGGCTTGCAAAAGAACGCGTGCAGTTGCCGGTGCGTGTCGCGGCCCATGAGCGCTTCCTGCGCTTCCTCGCGCACGGACAGATCAGCGCGTTTGCGCTGACCGAGCCCTCCGCCGGTTCCGATACCGGGGCGCTTGCGGCCCGGGCGCAGCCCGTGCGCGCGGCCTTGAGCCCCGCCGAGGCCGGCCTGTGGCGATTTGCCACGGCCCAGGGCCCACGCCTCCTTCTCGATGAACGGCGCCTCGATTTCACGGCGCCGGAGGTCCGCTACCGGCTACCCGACGGCAGGCAGGCGACCCTCGATGACAGCGTCTGGGGCGCGGGGCCCCCGCCGGCGCGCCGGCGCGTGGTGCTCGACGCGCAGGAGATCTATGAGTACGACGACATGGGGGTCCCCTTGGATACCCCGGATGGCCCGGTCTATGAGTATTTCGCGCTATCGGGCACCAAGATGTGGATCAGCAACGGCTCGATCGCCGACCGCTATTGCCTCTATGCCCAAGGCCCGCTGGGCGAGACCGGGTTCATGGTCGAGCGCCGCTCCGAGGGACTTTCCGTGGGCCAGGATGAGCGTAAGCTCGGCCAGCGCGCCTCGCCGACCAATGAGCTCGCCCTGTCGTCCGTGCGGGTATGCGCAAGCCGTGTCCTGGGGTTCGAGGGGCATGGGCAGGTGAGCGCCCTGGAGACCTTGAGTGTCGGGCGCGGCGGGCTCGTGGTCGGCGCCGCCAGCCTCATCGAGCGGCTCCTGGCCGATTATGGCAGGCGGCTCGATCCGCAGTCGCCCGCGCGCGCCTTGGCCACCTACGAATGCGAGCGGATTCGGGCCTTGGGCGCGCGCCTCGTGGGCCTCATGGACCGCGCCGATCTCGCGCACGGCGATTTTCGTATCGAGGCGGCGCTGTCCAAATTCCTGGCCTCCGAGGGGCTTCACCGCGTGCTGCGCGCCTTTGAGCAAGATTGCGGCCCATCGGCCGCGGCCGTGACCGAGTCCATCGAGAAGTGGCGGCGCGACGCGCGCATCCTCAATATTTACGAGGGCACGAACGAGGTTCAGAGGTTCCTGGTCCTCAAGGACCTGCCGGCCCTGTTTACGCGCTTTGCCACGATCGAGGCGACCGGTAGCCAAGGTCTCGATCAGGCGTTGCGGGCATTTGGCGATTTCTTGCGCCCGCGGCTTGCCGGCCTTGAGGCGCGCATAGCCGGCGACGGCGACAGCCAGATCCTGTGGTTTCCGGTGGTCGATTGGGCAGCCGAGCTCTATGCCTGGGCGGTGCAGGTCGAGCGCCGGCAGGCGCTTGTCGCGCGCGGCGCAGGGCCTAAGGCGCAGGCGGCCGTGGAGGCGATCGAAGCGGCCTGCGAGCAGGCGGTGGCATCGCGCGCGCGTGCGGCCTCTGCCGTATTCGCACAGGCGCAGGCCTATGAGGAGGCGGTGGCCGCGCTCGCCAATCGCCGTGCCCTGGACGCGGCCGCCCCGGCATCGGCCTGGGGCCCGGGGCTGCGCGGCCATGTGCTCGTCCTGGTGCGCGACCTTTATAACGCGGACGGGCGCGATGTGCGCCTCGATGACGAAGACCTCGCGGTCCTGGATCAGGTCCTCGCGGCCTGCGACCGCGATGCCGGGTTAAGCGCCACGGCGCTCGTGGTGACGGCCGCGCCCTGCCCAGACCACATACAGCGGCTGCGCGCCGCCGGGGTAGGGGTCAGGGCGGTGGTCACAGGCGGGGTCCCCGACCCCACGGCCCTGGCGGCCGTGGCCGCGGCCCTGCGCCCCGATCTGATTCTGGCCGGCACGCATGATCCGCTTGGCCTCGCGGCCCTGGCCGGCGCCTTGCATACCGTAATGGTCGACGGCGTCACCGGCCTTACCGGGGCCGGGGCGCGCGGCTATTTGCTGATGCGCGGGCCAATCCGGCGACGTTTCGTGAGTTATCGAAGGCTCGTGATCGCAAGCGCCCACCTGCCGGCGACCGGGCGCAGTGACGATTTTTCTGCGGCCGCCTGGCTTGCGACGCTTAAAACCGCGCCCCCCGAAGAACGCATCGCCGGCACGGTCGTGACCCTAGGCGACCCGGCACCGGTAGCCGCGGCGCCCCCCGGGGACATGGAGTCCCCGCAGGCCCTGGCGGCCTGGCTGTCCGCGCGCGCGGGCACCGCCCCGGGGCCGGCCGTGCCGGTGGTGCCGGGCCACGCGCTTAAGGCGCCGGTCATGGCGCTTGGCCGCGGCGGGGCGCGGGCACGCGCCTGCGCCGGTCTTGCGCACGGCCTGGGCCTGGCCGTGGGTGGGGTATGGCTTATGCGCGGCGCGGGCGAATCGCCCCCGGAGGGCCTGGCCGGGTCGCTATTCCGGGTGCGGGCCACAGGCAGCGACGGGGTCTTGGCGCCGTTTCTCGCGCCTCGTCTGGCGGATGCGTCGTATGTCGTCATGGGCCCCGAGGATGCCGTGCTCGCGGGCGCGCTGGCCGCGCATCTCGCCTGCCCGATCCTTGTCAACGTGCTCGCTCGCGAGGGTGATGATCTCGTGGGCCTAAGCGGCGCCCGGCGCTGGCGGACGCAATGCCCGCCGCGCGCCGTGCTGGTGGCGGCCGCGGGGGCTGCGATGGGCGCGCCCGCCGCTGGCTGGGCCGTGTGCACCGTGGAGGATTGGATGGCCCCGCACGCCCGCCTGGGGGGATTTGCGCGCGCCCTGCGGGGCATGCGTGCCCCGGGTCTTGCGGGTGCCGAGGTGGTGATCGATCTCGGGCTGGGGGTCGCCGACGAGGCCTTTCTTCAGAGGGGCCTTATGAGACTTAAGGCGCGACTATCGGCTATGATGGGGTGCGAGGTCGCATTCGGCGCGACGCGCAAGGTCGTGCAAGAAAGCGGGCTTGTGCCGTTTGAGTGCCAGATCGGGCAGACCGGACGATCTGTGGCGCCCCGGCTGCTGCTCGCGCTTGGCGTCTCGGGGGCGCCGCAGCATCTCGCGGGCATCGCGCTCGATACCGAGATCGTGGCCATCAACCGCGATCCGGAGGCGCCGATCTTCACTATGCGTCCCGGCGGCCGGCCGGTTGTGCGTTGCGTGGGTGACGCCCGCGCCTGGGTCGAGGCCTTGTTGGCGGCGCTGCCGGAGACGGGGGGCAAGGAGGCGATATGAGTGCCAGGGTATTTATCGTCGACGGTGCGCGCACGCCGTTTCTGAAGGCCCGCGATGAGCCGGGGCCGTTTAGCGCCGCTGATCTCGCGGTCATGGCGGGCCGCGCGCTGCTCGCGCGCCAGCCGTTTGCCGCCCCGGACCTCGACGAGGTCATTCTCGGCTGTGTCATTGCGAGCCCCGACGAGGCCAATATCGCCCGCATCGTAGGCCTGCGCCTCGGGACCGGTTTTGCGGTCCCGGCCCACACCGTTCAGCGTAATTGCGCCTCCGGCCTGCAGGCCGTGGCCAGCGCCTATGACCGCATCAGCGCCGGCTCCGCGCACCTCGTGCTGGCGGGCGGCACGGAGGCCATGAGCCGCGCGCCCATTCAGTGGAACATGGCCATGAGCCGTTGGTTGGCGGGCCTGTACCGCGCCAAGACCCTCGGACAGCGGCTTAAGTCGTTCGCCCGCTTTCGGCCAAGCCACTTAAAACCGGTCTTTTCCTTGGTGCGCGGGCTGCGCGACCCCGTGGTCGGCCTCTCCATGGGGCAGACCGCCGAGATCGTCGCCCACCGCTTCGACATCGGGCGGCTCGCTCAGGACAGCTATGCCCTGCAGAGCCACCAGCGCGCCGCGCGCGCTCAGGCCGACGGGGTCTTCGAAGGGGAGATCGAGCCCATCTATGGGTCGGAGGCGAACTACTACGGCCAGGATAATGGCGTTCGCACGGATACCGACCTCGAAAAGCTCGCGCGGTTGCGGCCGGTGTTCGACCGGCCATTCGGAAATGTCACCTCGGGCAACAGCTCGCAGATTACCGATGGCGCGGCGCTCGTGGTATTGGCCAGCGCCGCGGCCGTCAAGCGCTGGGGGCTCCCGGTATTGGGCGAGATCGTGGACCATGCCTGGGCGGGCGTGGATCCGGCGCAGATGGGGCTTGGGCCGGTTCATGCCACCGCCCGACTCCTGGCCGCGCATGGGCTTGGCATCGCGGATCTGCACCATGTCGAGCTCAACGAGGCGTTCAGCGCGCAGGTCCTCGCCTGTCAGGCGGCGTGGGCGAGCCCCGACTATGCCCGCGACGAGCTGGGACTGGAGGCCGCCCCGGGGGCCATCGATGGCGCGCGCCTGAACCCGCATGGGGGGGCGGTGGCGATCGGACACCCGGTGGGCGCCACGGGCGCACGCCTCGTCTTGCATCTGGCGCGCTCCCTGCGCGACGCCCCCGGGGCCTTGGGTCTTGCCACGCTCTGCATCGGCGGGGGGCAGGGCGGGGCCATGCTGATCCGTGCAGGGGGTGCGCCATGACCAGCAGCTGGACCCTGTCCGAGTCCGATGATATCGCCGAGCTCGTCTTGAATGTCCCGGACAAGCGCCACAACGTCCTGTCATGGGAGGTGGTGGGCGAGCTCGATCAGGTGCTCGCCATCCTCGAGACCCGCTCCTTGCGCGGCCTTGTGATCCGCTCGGGCAAACCCCAGGGCTTTGCGGTGGGCGCCGATGTGCATGAGTTCCGGCGCGTTCTCGATGCCGCCCGTGCCGCCGAGCTCACGCGTGCCGGGCAGATGGTCCTGGCGCGCCTGGCGCGGCTGCCCTACCCGTCGGTCGCCATCATCCACGGCCCATGCCTGGGCGGCGGGCTTGAGCTCGCGCTCGCCTGCAGCTACAGGGTCGCCTGCGACGACGATCACACGAGCCTCGCCCTGCCCGAGGTCAAGCTCGGCATTCATCCCGGGTTCGGCGGGACGATCCGGCTCCCGGCCCTCATCGGGCCGCTTCCGGCCTTGTCCATGATGTTGACGGGGCGGGGCCTGACGGCACGCAAGGCGCACAAGGCCGGCCTGGTGGACGAGTGCGTGCCGCAGCGCTATCTGGACGCCGCCGCGCGCACGCTGCTGCGCGACGTGCCCCCTAAGGGGCGAGCGCCGTGGTACAAAAAGATCCCCTCGGCCCCATTTCTGCGGCCCTACGTCGGCGCGTATATGCAGCAGCGCCTGAAGGCCAAGGTCGACTGCCGCCACTATCCGGCCCCCTGCCGCATCGTGTCGTTATGGGCGCGCCAGGGGTCGTTCGAGGCCGAGGCCCTGTCGTGCGCCGAGTTGCTCGTGACCCCGGCAAGCCGGCATCTCGTCGCCCTGTTCGAGCTCTCCGAGGACCTCAAGCGACGCGCCCGCGCGCACGCCCATGGTATCCGGCACATTCACGTGATCGGGGCCGGGGTCATGGGGGCCGAGATCGCCGCGTGGGCGACGCTCAAGGGCTTTCAGGTCAGCCTTCAGGATCGTGCGCCGGAGGTGTTGGCGCGCGGGATCAAGCGCGCCCACGGCCTCTTGGCCGAGCGGCTCAAGGGCCGCGCGGCGGAGGCCGCACGCGACCGTCTGATGCCGGATATGCGCGGCGCGGCGTTGCCGAAGGCCGATCTTGTGATCGAGGCCATTATCGAGAACCGCGAGGCCAAGCATGCGCTGTTCGCGCAGATCGAGGCACGGGTGCCGGATCGGACGATCATAGCCACCAACACCTCGAGCATCCCGCTCGATGATCTCGCCGCGGGCCTATCGGCCCCCGGGCGGCTCGTGGGGCTGCATTTCTTTAATCCTGTTTCCAAGATGCCGCTCATCGAGGTCATAGGGGGCATGGCCACCACGCCGACGGCGCTCGCCGCCATGCGCAGCCTCGCGGTGGCCCTCGACCGCCTGCCGGTGGACGTCAAGAGCTCGCCCGGTTTCCTCGTCAATCGCGTGCTCATGCCTTACCTGCTGGAGGCCGTGGTCCTCGCCGAAGAGGGCGTGGCGCTTGCCGACATCGACGCGGCGGCCGTCGATTTTGGCATGCCCATGGGCCCGATCGCGCTTGCCGACACGGTCGGGCTCGACATTTGCCTTGCGGTGGCGCAGACCCTGAGCGCCCCCCTGGGCCTGCAGGTGCCGGATCTGCTTGCGCGCAAGGTCGAGGCCGGATTGCTTGGCAAGAAGTCCGGTCGGGGCTTCTATCACTACCCGCGGCCACGCACCTTTGTGCGGGCCCGCCCGCCAACCGACCCGGCGATTGGCGAACGGCTCATCATGCGGCTCGTCAATGAGGCCGGGCGCTGTCTGCGCCACGGTATCGTCGCCGGTCCCGACATGGTGGACATCGGCCTCGTTTATGGCACCGGCTTCGCGCCGTTTCGCGGCGGACCGCTCGGCTACGCCGAGGCCCTGGGGGCCGGCGAGATCGCAAGCCGCCTGACCGAGCTCGCCGAGCGCTATGGGCCGCGCTTTGCGCCGGATCCCGTATGGTCTCAGGAGGGCGTGCTCGCGCGCCCCCCGCGCGATTTATGAGCGATCAGGCCAGACCCGGCCCGGCGACGCTCTGGGGCCTTTTGGCGAGCCGTATCGCCGCCACTGGCGACGAGCCCGCCTATCGGGATTATGACGGCGTGCGCTTTCGCTCATGGACCTGGCGCGATGCCGGCCGTGAGGTGGGGCGGGCCCGGGCGGCGTTCGCGGCGAGCGGATTGCGTCCCGGGGATCGCGTGGGCATTTGCGCCTATAACACCCCGGAGTGGGTCTTTTGCGATCTCGCGGCGCTCTCGCTCGGGCTTACGGTGGTGCCCTTGTTTTTCAATGATCGCCCGGAAAACATCGCCTATTGCCTGAAGGACGCAGGCGTGCGCTGGTTGTTCGTGGATCGCCCACCCGCGGCGGAGGTTCTGGATTGCGGCCTTCAGGGCATCGTGAGCTTCAAGGAGGCGCGCGGGATCGTGTCGTTTGGCGATTGGCTGGCGGCCGCGGATGGCCGGCGGGTCGCCCCCGTCGATCATGATCCGGATGCGCTCGCCACGATCGTCTATACCTCGGGAACCACCGGCCGGCCCAAGGGCGTCATGTTGAGTCACAAAAACATCCTCGCCAATGTCGGCGCGTTGCTTGTGGCCCTCCCCGAGATTGCCGCGCAGAGGCACCGCTTCCTGTCGTTTCTGCCCCTGTCGCACATGTTCGAGCGTACGGTCGGGGAGTATATCGCCATTGCCTTGGGCGCCGAGACGTTCTTCTCGCGCGGCATCGCTGAGTTGGGCGAGGACTTAAAGATCGCGCGCCCCACGATCCTCGTGAGCGTGCCCAAGATCTTCGAGCGTATCTACGGCAAGATGCAGGAGGGGCTCAAGGCCTCGCCACGCCGCCAGCAGCTGGTTGCGCGGGCCGCCGCCGCGGGCCTTGCCGTCACCGAGGGCCGTGCTCAGGGCCTCGAGCGCCTAAGCGCGCGATTCTACGACCTGTTGGTAGGCCGTGCCGTCCGTCGGCGCCTGGGCGGCAAGCTCCGCTACGTGTTCCTCGGGGGTGCGCCGGCCTCGCCGCGCCTGCTCGGTTTTTTTACCGGGCTTGGTGTGCGCTTCCTGCAGGGCTATGGGCTGACCGAGACCGCTCCCGTGATCAGCTGTCATCACCTCGCTGATCGCGACCTTGCCTCCGTGGGCCGGCCGCTTTCCAATGTCTCATTGCGGTTCATAAATGACGAGATCTGCGTCAAGGGCCCAAGCGTGATGCAGGGGTACTGGAACCTTCCGGAGGCCACTGCCCAGGCCATGGATGCGGATGGGTATTTTCACACGGGCGACCTCGGGCGGCTTCGCGACGGCCTTTTGTACCTGACGGGCCGCGCCAAGGACATTATCGTGCTCTCGAATGGGGAAAAGGTGCCGCCTGCCGACGTCGAACAGGCGATCCTTCAGGATCCGGCCTTCGAGCATGCCCTGGTCGTAGGCGAGGGCCGCGGGGCCCTGGCCCTGCTTGCGGTCAGCGACATTGACGATGAGCGCGAGCTTCGGGATCGGGCCAATGCCGAGCTCCACGCCTTTCCCGGATATACCCACATCCGCCATGTATTGCGCGTAAGCGGCCCGTGGACGATCGAAAACGGGTTTCTCACGCCGACCCTAAAGGTTCGCCGGCAATGGATCGAGGAGCGTTATGCCGCGGCGATCGACGCCCTCTATGCCGCTTCGGACGATGATCGCTCAGGCCATCCGCCCTGCTAGGGTGGGCGCGGGGCGTGCGGGCTTGACAGCCACTGGGGTAGGCCCCTTAATCTTGCCTGTCTCCCAACGGGTGCGAGGCATGGTGGCAGCGAAACGCATAATTCTGGGCGCCGGGGCGTTGGCGTGGGCAGCAGTGTCAGCCGCGCAGCCGCCGCAGATCGCCGCCGGCGAATGGCAGATGACGGCGCACACCAACACGGGCCCCATGCATTACTCGACCTGCCTGCGGGGCGGGGCAATAACCGCGCAAAAGATCCTTCATAATGAAGGCAGCCACTGCCGCATGGCCGGGCCGGTGATCATTCAGGGTCCCTTCGTGACCGTGAGCGAGGTGTGCCACATCGGTCCGGCAGGCGACCGCGCGGCGATCCGCATTCATGTTTCGGCGAGACTGCGCCTAAGCCCCAGCGGCGAAAGCTTTTCGGGCCGTACCGACGCGATCGTTACGAGCCGGTTCGGCCGCGTGACGGAACACCAGCGCATCGAGGGCGTGCGCACGGGTCCCTGCGCCGGCGGCGGGTAGGACGTGGCCCCCGAGGCCTCGTGCGTCAGTCGCCTGCCCAGTCCTCGAGGTCCTGCCGGTGCCAGTATCCCACGCATTCGTCGGCAAGTGACGCAAGCCACAGGAACGCCTGGTCGGGAAAGCGCGCCTCGAGCGCGGCGCGGCTCGCCCCGACCTCCAGGACCAGACGGCCATCAGCGGTGAGATGCTCTCGGGCCCTGCGCAGCAAGGGCACGACCAGATCGAGCCCGTCGGTGCCGCCCGCGAGCGCCAGCGTCGGTTCGTGGCGGTATTCGCGGGGCAGCTCCGCCATTTCTGCCTCGGAAACGTAGGGCGGGTTGCTCACGATGAGGTCATAGCGCCGGCCTTCGAGACGGGAGAACAGATCGGAGGCGATGGGGTGCACGCGACCGCTCATGCCGTGCAGGCGTACATTGCGCACCGCCACCTTGAGGGCATCCTCGGAGATGTCGACCGCATCCACCTGCGCCTTGGGAAAGGCCCGCGCCGCGGCAATCGCTATGGCCCCGCTGCCCGTGCACAGGTCGAGGATGGATGTGATGTCGGGATCGGCGAGCGGCGAGCCGCCGCCTTCGGGCAGGAACTCTCCTATCAGAGAGCGCGGCACGATCACGCGCGGATCTACGATGTAGCGGCGTCCCGCGAACCACGCCTCGCCGAGCAGATAGGCGAGCGGCTGGCGGGTGCGGATGCGCGATGCAAGCAGCGCGCGGATGCGCGCCGTGATCGCGCGCCCCGGCACGGAGGCGAGGTGTCTCGTGAGCGCACCCGGGGCGATCCCCATGGCCCCTGATACCAGCCACGCGGCCTCGTCGCGCACGTCCCCGGTCCCATGGCCCAGGGCCACATGCGCGGCCTTCAGCCTTCGCTCCACGAACAGCACATGATCGCGGACCGTGCGCGGCGCACCGTAGGGCATCAGGGGGGCCCGGGCGTGATATCCACGCGCGCGAGGTCGGTGCGTATGGCGTCCGCCGATCGATGGAATTGCTGTTGCTCGGCGGGGGTGAGCGTAAGCTCTATGATCCGTTCGACGCCTCCGGCACCGATGACGGCCGGCACGCCGATTGCGACACCCGACTCGCGGTATTCCCCGTCGAGCACGCACACGCAGGGCAGAATGCGCCGTCGATTGCGCGCGACGGCGTCGACCATGGTCGCAATCGCGGCCCCGGGGGCATCATAGGCGCTGCCGGTCTTTTTCAGGGCCAGGATCTCGGCGCCGCCCCCGCGGGTGCGCTCGACGACCCGCGCCATGGCCGCCTCATTCAAGAACTCGCCCACCGGAATGCCGCTTATGGTGCTATAGCGCGGCAGCGGGATCATGGTATCCCCATGGCCGCCGATGACGAGCGCGCGGACGTCGCGAACCGATAATCCGGATTCGGCGGCGATGAAGCCCGCCATGCGCGCCGCATCCAGGGTCCCGGAGAGCCCGATCACCCGCGCCCGCGGAAGGCCGCTTTGCGACCACGCAAGATGCGTCAGTACGTCTACGGGGTTTGTCACGACCACGATCAGGGCGTGCGGGGCCAGTGCCCCGACCGATTGCGCGGCGCGCGCAACGATCGGCGCGTTGGCGTCGAGGACGTCCGATCGCGACATCCCGGGCCTTCTCGCCATGCCCGCGGATATCACCACGATATCGGCGCCGGCCACCGCGTCGAGGCTGATACCGCCGCGCACCTGGGTGTCGAACGCAAAAAGCGGGGCCGACTCCATGAGGTCCAGGGCGGCCCCTTGCGCGGCCCCCTCGTGGACGCCCACAAGCACGAGTTCCTGGCAGATCTCCTCCTTGGCCAGGACCTGGGCCGCTGCCTCGCCGACGCGGCCGGCCCCCACAAGGCAGATTTTGTTCATGGTGCCCGCCCCCCGATTACCGATGACTCCAGTCCCCAAGTATAGCGGCACGTGCCCTGTCGTCCTACGGATCCGGCCGGGCCCGGGAGCGGCACATGCCAGGACTTAATTGGAACGGGCCGCTCCCCTGCGAGGCCCGTGACCCCTGGGCACACGCAGCACAAATGGGCCATGACGCCCCCGGCCCTCCATGCCCCCCGGCAGCGCGGCCAACAAGCCCCCGGCGAAGACTGCCCCGACCCAGACCAGGGCTCGCAACATGTCCGGCGTCGGCCCCGTGCCTGCCATCGTTTCGGCCTACGCCCTTGGCGGGCGGTTCTGGCCATTTCATCAAGATCTGCTACCGTTAATTTCGAGGGGCCATTGGTCCGCATCACATCCCAACTCAGGAGAAAACCATGAAGCACAGACGTGCGCTGGGGGCCTTGTGCGTCCTATTTTTCGGGGTGGCGGCCATGCTGCGATGGTCATCGGCGATGGCCGCGCCGCCCGCTGCCACGCCGTATATCCTGACCGCCGCCCCGCGCGAGACCGTGGCCCGCGGAGAGCGGGATTACGGCCCGATCGCCGCCTTTCTCACGCGGGTCCTGCACCACCCGGTCGTCTATCAACATCCCGACGGCTGGCTGACCTATGAGCTCTGGCTCTGGAAGGATCACGCCGACATCTACTTCGACGGCCCCCAATTCATGGCGTGGGATGCGCACAATCTCCACCAGACCATCGGGCCACGCGTGCCGCAGCCGCAGGACTGGCGCCTCTATACCTGGAAGGGTTCGTCTGTGACGAGCCTGCGCGATGCCGCCCTCGGGGCAACACTCTGCGCGCCACCCGTGCCCAACTTCGGGACGCTCTGGGTCTCGACCCTGTTTCCGAACCCGGCGCGCCAGCCTTTTATGCGCGATATGCGCGGGTGGAAGGCGATCTACAAGGCCGTGGTCGACCATCAGTGCGATTTGGGCATAGGGCCGCGGATAAGCCTTCATTACATCGACCCAAGCCACAACAAGATCACCATTATCGCAAGAAGCCCCCATTACCCCAATCAAGGCTTTACCATCAGCGCCAAGCTTCCAGGCGCGGTGCGCGAGGCCATCGTCAGGGCGCTCTTGAGTCCGGCCGGAGAAAGGGCCATGATGCGGCTGCGCAAACGATTCTCGCATGGCCGCCGCCTGGTCGCCGGGCATGCCCGCCAGTATAGAGACGCCGATCAGGGCCTTGACGCGCAGTGGGACACGATCTATGCCGCCGGTATCGATCGTTATCTCAAGCAAGACGCCCAACGCGAAGGGTTCGCGGCCCCTCAGAACGCCGCACCCTGACTAGAACAATCGTGACAAATAAGGATAGAAGATGACAAATAAATGGAAAGCCTTTTTAGGAGGAGTGCTCCTTACCACAGCCACCGCCTGCGTATACGCGCGCGGCATACCGCAAATCCCCGGGGCCCCCAGAATCTACGGACACCCTGTGGTCAATGCCCCGAAGATGCTCATGTGGCCACCCAACGTCAAGCCGGCGGCCGCCGACCTGACAGACCCGGACGCCGATCTTCTGTTCGACCTTCATGGGAGTATTCAGGGACGCGCGTGCCGGAAGGTCGACCTCGTCGTATCCACCGAGGGCAACTACCACATGGCCTTGAACACCCTGTGGCACAAGGTCCTTCTGCCGCGTTACGGCAGGACCATACGCAGCTGGTACTACACCACGAGTCCGCCGGTGGCTTATCCGCAGCTTGCCCACCACGATAACTTAAGCTTCGGCAATTTCCACCTGCACTGCCGGCCCGAGGTCGCGATTGCCGCACCCCGCCTTATCCGCAAGCTCGAGGCCCACGGCTTTACGGAAGGCAAGCCGATCGCCCTCATGAAGAGTCGCGGCAACGTCCTCTTGGTCAAGTACGGCAACCCCCTGCATATTCATAGCGTCTGGGATCTTGGGCGTCCGAACGTGCATCTCATTACCCCAAACCCTTATAACGAGCCGGGCGCTTTCCTGAACTACGCCAAGACGATATACGAGATCGCCAAGCACGATCCGCACCCGCCGAGGGGCTGGACGGCCAATCGTCTGTTCAACGCCATCTTCAACAGCCGCATCAAGGACAAGTGGCTGATAGGCGCGCGCATACACCATCGCGATGAGCCGTGGTCGGTGGCCTACGGAAAGGCCGACGTGGCGGTGATCATGTATCAGCTCGGCAAATACACGAAGGCGGTATTTCCGCACCTCTTTACCATCGTCCCGCTCGGCGGCACGGCCGCGGATCCGCGTCCGCTGCCGGGCAATCAGATCGATACGACATATCTGATAAGGGTCAAGGGCCATTTCACGGCGCGTCAGAGAAGGGCGCGCCATGACTTCATAAAGACCCTGGAGTCGCCGGCCTTTACGCGCATCCTTGACCGCGACGGTCTGCGCCGTCCGTAAGAGGGGGTTGACCAGAGGACAAACGCTACTGCGCCGTCCTCCCGGGCGCGCAAGTCGCTCAAAGCGGCTTGCGCGCCTTTTTGCTGCCACCTGCCTTGCCTCGTGCCCCAGCTATCCTTAAAGTAATAGATTCCCTCAAGCCTTGAGATCGCCCATGACCCTAAAGAGCGCTTCGACACCTGCCGCCGGCGCCCCGGATTTTTGTGCCGGCATGCACTCCTTCGGCGCACCCTGGCCGGATTTTGCAGTCCATGCGGCGCGTCCGGCGATCACCCGCGAGGCCGGCGCGGCAGCCGACCCGCGTTCCCCGGACGCCGCCTATCAGGTCCTCCTTATGGCCGACGCGCTGCGTTACGTCACCCTTCAGATGTGCGCGGCCAAGGCCTCCGGACACCCTGGGGGGTTTGCCTCGAGCGCCGAGGCCTATGCGGCCCTTGTCATGCTCGGCCATACGAATATCGTCACGGAGGTTGGCCATCACGCCCCTGGCTTCTATAGCGCCATGTTCCTGGATGGGTCCCTGGAGGGGCTTGGCATCCGCACCATGACGGATCTCATGGCACGCTTTCGTGAACAGCACGGCCTGCTTGGCCATCTGTCGGGGGCGATTCCGGGGATATTGGCCCCCGCCGGTCCCCTAGGCCAGGGCCAGCACTTCGCCATGGCCGGCGCCCTGCTGCATCCCGGGGTCCTGTTCCCGGTGACCCTAGGCGATGGGGGGCTCGGCGAGCCCTATGTGCTCAGCGCCATCAAGCATTTCCATACAAGCTACCCCGGCACCACGAATTTCCTGCCGACGCTGATCTGGAACGGCTTTAGCCAGGAACACCACTCCATGGTGTCGTGCCTCTCCAATGAGGGGATGCGCCGGTATTTCGAGGCCCACGGCTTTGCGCGCGTGATCCTGGTGGACGCCAAGGATTTCGATGACGCAGGCCAAGCCGGTGACTATGTGGACTCGACCCGATTCTCGTTTGCGCGCCGCATGGCCTTCTCGGGGGCCGTGCTCGAGGCCGCCCATCAGGCGGCGCAAAGCGCGCTTGCCGGGACCCTTACGGCATTCATCCTCAAGCAGCTCAAGGGGGCCGGGGTTCATACCCATGGGGCGAAGTCCCATAACCTGTATCCCGGGGACACGCTCGGTAAGCCCGAGATCGAAGCGGCGCTCGGCGCCCGCGCCTTGAGTCCCGAGGCCTGGGCGCTGGTGCGCGAGAACTTCGTGCGCGCCGGCGGCGGTCCTGCGGCCAAGACCGTGGTGACGGAAAAGACCCTGGACCTTGCCGACCTTGGGCCCTTTCCCGTGCGCGACTACGCGCTCACCGAGAACGCGGTCCCGTCCACCGCGGTCGGTGCCCTGGTGGCATGGCTTGGCGGGCGCGACCGCCGATTTGTCGTGACCAACGCCGATGGCAACGAGGCCTCGGGGCTTAAGAACATCAATGAGGCCCTGAAGATCCGCCACCCGACCGCAGACCCCCTGTATAACCAGGGCCCCGGCGGGCAGGTCTATGAGCCCTTGAGCGAGGATGCGTGCGCGGGACTGGCCGCGGGGCTCGCCCTCTTCGGGGGCCGCAGCTTGTGGCTGTCGTATGAGTCCTTCGCCATCAACGGCTGGCCCATCATGCAGACGGTGACTCAGGCCATGGCCGAACTGCGCCGGCGGACGCCGTCGGCCGTGTGCCTTTTTACCGCCGGGGCCCTTGAGCAGGGCCGCAACGGGTGGACTCACCAGCGGCCGGAGATCGAAAACTATATCGCGGCCCAGATGCGCAACGGCAATGTCTATCTGCTGTTCCCGCCGGATGCCAATGCCGCGCAGGCCGCGTATGAGTATGCCCAGACGAGCTGGAACAAGGGCATGGTGATCATGGCCTCGAAGAGCCCCCTGCCGGTGCGCATGACGATCGAGGCCGCGCGGCGCGCGGTGCGCGAGGGGGCAGCCGTTCTCTACGAGGGTGCAAACGGTCCGCGCGGCCGGGTGGTGCTGGCGGCGGCGGGCGACATGGTTCTATTGCCGGTGTTCGCGGCGCGCGAGCGGCTGGAGGCCGAGGGTTTTGGCGTGCGCATCGTGGCGCTCGTGAACCCGCGCCAGCTCTATCGTGCCGATGACATCGCCGCCGACACGGTAGCCGAACAAGACCTCACGTTAATGGCCGACAAGGCGTTTGCGCAGCTGTTCGATGGTGACCGGCTGGTGGCCATAAGCGGGGGCCCTTCGGGGCCGCTCGAGCCCGTGTTGATCCGTGCCAAGACCGCGCTGCGCGCGACGCTCGCCTGGAGGCGCGGCGACACCACGGCCACCCCCGGAGAGCTCTTGGACCTCAATGGGCTCGATGCCGATGCCATCGTCTCGCGGGTCCTGGCCATGGGCCAATAGCGTGGCGCCGAATGCGGGACACAAGGTCATCGTTTTAGATGATGATCCCACGGGATCGCAAACCGTACACTCCTGCCCTTTGCTCACGCGCTGGGATACCGCGGTCCTGAAGGCCGCGATCTGCGCCCCGGGACCGCTCGTTTTCGTTTTGACGAACACCCGCGCCATGAGCGCCGCGCAGGCGGCCGAGACGGTTCGCGCCGTCTGCCGGAATCTGCGCGCGGCCTTGGCCGAGCTTGCCCGGGACGGGGTCGTGATACGGCCGGTCTTCGTCAGCCGCTCGGATTCGACCCTGCGCGGCCATTACCCGGTCGAGACCGACGTCATGGCCGAAGAGCTGGGCCCCTTCGACGCCCATTTCCTGGTCCCGGCGTTTTTCGAAGGCGGGCGGGTGACCCGCGCCGGCCGGCACTACCTCCTCGTCGATGGCATCCCGGTGCCGGTGCATGAGACCGAATTTGCGCGCGACACCGTGTTCGGCTACCACACAAGCGACCTGCGCGAATATGTGGCCGAGAAGACGGCAGGGCGCGTAAAGGCCGCAGACGTGCTCTTGTTTTCACTCGCGGATATCCGTGCGGGGTGCGGCGCGCGCCTGCGGGCGCTCTCCGGCAACGCCTGTTGCGTGGTCGACGCCGAGGCGCAAGGGGATCTCGACCGGTTTGCCCATGATCTCCATGAGGCCGTCGATGCCGGCCAGCGCTTCTTGTTTCGCAGCGCCGCGAGCCTGCTCACATCCCTTGCCCATCTCCCCCCTCAGCCGGTGTCGCCCGAGGCGATGTCCGGCTATGCCCGGGGCCCGGTCGGGGTCGTCCTGGTGGGGTCCCATGTCCGCAAGACTACCGAGCAACTGGCGGCCCTCATGGGGGAACCGACAGTCGCTGGGGTCGAGATCGATATCGACCGCGTTCGGGATGCCCAAGATCCGGCCTGGCATGATCCGGCTTGGCACGGCTCGGTCCTGGCGGCGATCCGCGCTGCGCATGGCGCCCACAAGACCGCCGTTTTATTCACGAGCCGCCGCGAGCGCCAGTTCGCCGATGGCAGCGAGCGGCTGCGCTTCGGGGCCGCGGTCTCGGCCTTTTTGATGCGCATCGTTCAGGCCTTGCCAGACACCACCGGTTTTCTCATCAGCAAGGGCGGCATCACTTCTAATGACGTCTTAAGCACCGGGCTTTCGCTTGTGACCTGCGAGGTCGTGGGCCAGATCCTGCCGGGTTGCTCAGTGGTGCGTTGTCCGAAGACGCATTCGCGCCACCCGGACATGCCGGTGGTGATCTTCCCCGGTAATGTCGGGGACGCCGAGGCCCTGAAGACGGTCTACCGGCGCATGGCAGGGCTTGTCGCCTCTCCCGCCGCGCCCCCCGTCCATTAAGAAGCGCGCGTTCAGGCCGGAGGGGGTAACGCCACGCGTTCTTGAGGGCCACCGTGGCAAGCGTCCGCTCCCCCCGCCGCCATCCGCCCTTGCAGGCCAGATCCTCGACCTGACCCCGGCGGGTCCGCTGGGGTTTCGCTCGGGCCGACCCGGGCTGTCCGAGCACCGGGCCGTGCCGGTGCGCCCCTCATGGGCCCCAGGGCTTGCGCGTACCGCGGGTTTTCCTTATAGTTCGCGGTCTTTGCATACGCACAACGCCCTAGCTGAGGCGCACCATGAAAGCCGACATCCATCCGGAATACCATGTCATCAACGTGACGTGTGCCTGCGGGAACACGTTTAAGACCGGTTCTACACTGGGTCACGACCTCGCCGTCGAGGTGTGCTCGGTCTGCCACCCGTTTTATACGGGCAAGCAAAAGATCGTCGACAGCACCGGTCGCGTCGAGAAGTTCCGCCAAAAGTACGGCCTGCGCGGCAAGTAGGCGCGCGATCGCAATGACGGAGAAGGCGCGGGAAGCGGCGCTTGCCTATCATGCCGCCGGCCCGGCGGGCAAGATCGCGATTCGACCCACCAAGCCGTGCGATACGCAAGGCGACCTCGCCCTTGCCTATACGCCGGGCGTTGCCGAGCCCGTGCGCGCCATCGAGGTGAACCCGGAAGACGCGTACCGGTATACCGCCAAGGGCAACCTCGTTGCCGTGGTCAGTGACGGAACTGCAGTGCTCGGTCTTGGAAATGTCGGACCTTTGGCCGCCAAGCCGGTCCTTGAGGGCAAGGCCGTGCTGTTCAAGCGGTTCGCGGACATTGATGTCTTCGATCTCGAGATCAAGGCGCAAACCGCCGAGCAATTCATAGAGATCGTGGCATCGCTCGAGCCCACGTTCGGCGGTATCAATCTCGAAGACATCGCGGCGCCCGCGTGCTTTGCCATCGAGAAGGCCCTGACTGAGCGCCTGTCGATCCCCGTCTTCCACGACGACCAGCACGGCACGGCGGTCATTGTCTGCGCCGGCCTGCTCAATGCCCTCGAGCTCCAGGGCAAGTCGCTCAAGACCGCCCGTATTGTGTGTCTCGGTGCCGGGGCCGCGGGACTGACCTCCATGCGCCTGCTCATGAGTCTAGGCGCGGCCATCGAGAACATGATCCTGGTCGACAGCCGCGGCGTGGTGCATAGCGAGCGTACCGACCTAAACAGCTATAAGCGGTTGTTTGCCCATGCCATTCCGCAGAGGACGCTCGCTGAGGCCATGGAGGGGGCGGATGTCTTTATCGGGGTCGCGGCCGCAGACCTCGTGGATGCGGACATGCTGAAGGCCATGGCGCCGCGTCCCGTGGTATTCGCGCTCGCCAACCCGGTCCCGGAGATTCTGCCGGAGGTCGCCCACGCAGCGCGCGCCGACCTGGTCATGGCCACGGGCCGTTCCGATTATCCTAATCAGGTCAATAACGTCCTCGGGTTCCCGTTCATATTTCGCGGGGCCCTTGATGTCCGTGCCCGCCATATCAATCAGGCCATGCAGCTTGGCGCGGTGCATGCGCTGAGCGCGCTGGCAAAGCAGCCAGTCCCGCGCGAGGTCTTGCGTGCCTATAATCTCGACCACCTGGTATTCGGGCCGGACTACTTCATCCCCAAGCCGCTCGACCCGCGGCTGCGCGCATGGGTGTCGGCGGCGGTGGCGGCCGCGGCCGTCGACACGGGCGTGGCCCAATCTCCCTACCCCACGCACTATCCGCCGCGGCCTGCCCCTTACGCCTAAATGACGTCTCCCGGCGCCCGTTCGGCAATGGCGGGCGGCGCGACCCGACCCTTAGACCTCTTGTCGCGCGGGCGCGGGCCCGCGTGCCGCATCGTGTTCGCCGTTGTGCCGCAGGATCTCGGCGCGGGCGGCATCGCGTAAGGCCATAGCCGCCGGCCAACCTGTCCCTGGCGGGCGGATCGGCGGGCTTATCGTGATGGTGATCGCGCCGTAATGCGGCAGCCATGTCCGGTCGCGCAGTACCGAGCGGCTGCCACGCAGAGAAACCGCGATGAGCGGCACGCCGGTCTGCGCGGCGATCATGAAGGCGCCCATGCGAAACGGCAGAAGCCCGGGGGAGGGGCGAAAGGTCCCTTCGGGAAAGAGAATCAACGACTGGCCGCCCCGCACGGCCTGCAGCAGTTGCTTTAGCCCATCGAGGCTGTCTTCGAAGCGGAAGCGCTCGACAAAGTGGGTGCCGATGCGGCGAAGATACACATCCGTGATGGGATGGTCGGCCAATTCCCGCTTGGCGACGAAGCGGCAGGGTTGCGGCAGGGCCGCGATCAGCAAGATGCCGTCTAGATAACTTGCGTGATTGGCCACCAGTATGCAGGGGGTGTCGCGCGGCACATGCGCCAGGCCGTGAACCGCAAACCGCAGACGAGACAGCCGCAGGAAGAGCCGAGCCATGAAATGGCTGATGCGCCAGGCCCGCGCCGGGCTCTCGACGACTGCGACCATAAGCCAGGTAAGCGGCGCCAGCACGATGAACAGGAGGCCCGCGTACAACCCGTAAAGGGCGTCGGTGATCTGCCGCCATGACGGTCGTCCGACCCGCATGCGCGCCCATGCCAGGCGCACAACCATTCGCCACGGGCGACCCAGCCGATGGTGTCCGCTGCCGCCCTGCTCGTAAAGGGCACGGGTCTCCAGGCGCCGGATCTTCCCGCTGGACGTCTTCAGTACGGTATGAGGGGGCACAAGCGCGATCTGATCGGCGGGCTCCCCCAGCAAGGCGACTACGCGCGCCTGGATCTCGCGGCGCAGGTCCTCACGCGCGGCGGTCCCGGTCTCGCGGGTCTCCGCCAACACCACCAGCCGGTCTGTGCCAGCCGCCGCGTCGGCGGCGCCAAAGACCGCCACGCAGCCCTTGCGTACCCCGGGAACGGCGCCCACTGTCTCCTCGATCTCGTGCGGGTAGAGGTTGCGCCCGGCGCGTACAATGATGTCTTTCACGCGACCGGTGATGTAGATATCGCCGCTGAAGCGGTATGCGAGGTCCCCGGAGCGCAGCCACGGGCCGTCGAACAGCTCCTGCGTCGCAGCGGGGTTGCGAAAGTAGCCCTGAGTGGCCGAAGGACCGCGGAACTGCAAAAGGCCCTCTTGCCCATCACCCACCTCATGCCCATCGGCATCCACGATGCGGATCTGATGCCCGGGCAAGGGCTGGCCGCAGGCCACGAACGCGATCGCGGCGGTATCGCCGGCGCTGGCTGTGACTACGTGGCCGGCGCGCACAAACGGCTCCCGCTGGATTCTCTGAATGACTGGACCTCGTGCTACCGGCGGCAGGGCAAGCCCCACGCTGCATTCCGCGAGCCCATAGACGGGCGCCATGACATGGGGCCCCAAGCCATACTCGGTAAAGCGCTTCTGAAAGCGCGTGATGGTCTCGGCGCTGACGGCCTCTGCTCCGTTAAAGGCCCGCCGCCAGGACCTAAGATCGAGCCCCCGCAGCGCCTCGTCCGGGATCTTGCGCAGGCATAACTCATAGGCGAAGTTGGGGGCCGCCGATAGTGTGCCATGGTAATGGTGTATGGCCTTAAGCCAGCGTTCGGGACGGGCCAGAAACGCGAGCGGCGACATGATTACCAAGGGCAGCCCGTGGTAGAGGCTGCCAAGCCATGCGCCGATGAGTCCCATGTCGTGATAAAGCGGCAGCCAGCTTACGAACACATCGGTAGGCCCGACGCCCGCTGCCTCACCCATAGCGCGGATGTTCGCGAGCAGATTCGCGTGCGTCAGAATCACGCCTTTCGGGTTCCCGGTGCTGCCGGATGTATACTGCAAAAAGGCGATATCCGCCCCATGCACGGGTGGCGCCGCGGCCGACGTGCCAGATGACATAAGCGTACTTGCGGTAACGACGTGTCGCAAGCCGCCTGCGGCGGACTGCAAGAGCCGCGCGACGGGCAGCGCCTCCGGTGTCGTTATCAATGCAAAAGCAACGGCGTTTCCCAGAATGCCGGCATGCCGGCGCAGGTGGTCCTCGACCTGCGCGAGGCGCGCTGGCGGATAGATGGGAACAGGGATGCCACCAGCAAGAAGAATACCGTAAAAGCTATAGAAATATTCTGCGCATGTGGGCAGCATGATCGCTACTGTCTGCCCTACAGACAGCCCCAAGACATGCAAGCCCGCGGCAATCTCGGAAGCGCGCTCACCCAACAGCGCGTAGCTAATAACCTCTCCGGATTCTGCAAAAATAACATGGTCTTTCTGGGGGTGCTCTGCTATATGTCGGTTCAGTACGTCGATAAGCGTCTCTGCGTCGCCTACCTTCGCCTGCCCGGTATCCTTGAGCGCCGATATGGCCATGTTGCCGGCTGTGGAACCGACCTCTGGAGCCCCGCCCTTTCGCAGCGCATTCCAAAGATCCCGCGGCGTTTCCGCCATGGCCACGACCTGCTCGGGCATGGTTGTTCCAAAAGATGCCTCCACGCGGTGCAACAATTCCATGCGCGCGAGGCTATCAAGACCCAAATCCGCATCAAGCGAACTATCCAGCGTGATCGCCCCGATATTCATCGCCGGATGAAGTTCTGCGCCTAGCGTCGTTATGACGTCGAGCAGAGCCTGGCTTGAAACGTGAGATGACGCTTCCATGGCGAGCCTTGCATCGTGTTCATATGGCGGCCATACAGCCACCATGATTCATAGGTAGCCCGCACGATCCGTGGGCCTCGTAGCGGGACCCTATGCGTGGCACAAAAACCATGCCAATCCCGCGCAGATTAACACACCGCGCGCCACCGTGTCCTGGTGTAGCCGAATGCCCCGTGTTTACGCCTGGTTGCGAGCCGTCGAAATCCCATCCGGCGCGCCGCCGCGTCGATGACAGGGCCTGCAACGTGAAAAAGGGGGCGCCTGATGCGAGCCCCGGGCCGATTCAGGAACGTGACGGACCCAAGAGCGACCCGGCGGGTCTCGTGCCACAGACCGCGGGCCACGCCATCCCTCAAAGGTCCTGGCCAGGGACGCTGAGCAGGCGGCCGGGAGATCGCGGTGAGGGTAGCAAGGGGCCGCCGCATGCCCCCTTTTTGAGAGGACCCCGGTACCTCCCGCCCCGAGTCGCCCAAGGCCCCCGGGCCATTCATGTGGGCCCCGACGCGCGCCGGCCGGCGCGGCCCGCGCTCCGCGAAGACCCCGATTGCCCCCGTGGCGGCGGCGTCCGCTCGCCAGGCCCGCCACCCGGCGATTCCCCGAGACCGAACGCGCCCCTTGAAAGACCGCACGACCCCAAGGGCATAGCCGCAAACCTGGCGCATCGCGAACACGCTCGCCTGCCATATGGCCCATGTGCTTCTCGAAAACCCCAGGCGTGTTGGCGCAAGGACTCGCATGACGCGGGGATGTGTTTGCCGGGTTCTCGAAGCGCTGGCGCCCGCCCCATCCCCTGCTATAGTCATCAATACCGAAAAACCAGCCCTACGGGAGGAGCAATGTGGAAGTGGACACTACTCATGGTTGTCGCCCTGGGGTCCCTGAGCGCGTGCGCCGCGCCATCTGCCGGATCGGGACCAAGCGCGGCAGGACCTAAGCCCCATGCCCAGCAAACCGCCTACCTGTCCGGCATGCCCGCCCCCGGCAGCAAGTTCGCCAAGGTTCGCCCGGGCATGAGCCGCCAGGAAGTGCAAAGCCTCATCGGGCCTCCGACCAGCATAGAGACCCATATCACAGGCAAGCAGTTTATCCCTTTCTATTTCGGAGGAGATAACTACCGGACCGATTGGTACTATAAGGGCGAAGGGGAGCTGACGTTTTCCCAGAGAAACTTCGGCACTTCCGCGGAGATCCTCATGTATATCCGCGTCAATCCGAAGGCAACCGGGTACCAGTAAGCGTCGTGGGGCCTGCAGGCATCGCCCGCAAGCCGCTTAATAAGCGGCCTCATGCCCGCGGCCCCGCTACTCGCGACGTCCTAGACGCCGATACTGGCGCGCCGCCTGCGCCATGCCATGATCGACCGCCGCGGGTGACGCACCTGATCCAGGTAGTAAATCGTTTTGAATATCGCTACTGAACGCCATATCGGCGTATCCCCGAATATGTCCCCCGCGAGCACCGACAGCAAGGCCTCCTTCACTCGGAAGACATTACGGGGTCCCATGAACAGGTCGCGCATCGAGGGATGGTTGATGCGGTAGATAAACCACGAAAGCTTCTTAAGTCCCGTACGCATCGCGCGCTCATAGGACTGCATGGCGGCCGGACCCTTGGCCGGTTCTCTAAGGCAGGTGTCCACCGCGTCGGCCGCATAGAATGCGCTTTGCATCGCAAGCAGAACGCCCGAGGAGAATACCGGGTCTATGAACGACAGGGCGTCGCCCAAAAGCACATAGTTGCGCCCGTAGGCGCGATCGCAGGAATAAGAGAAGTTACCGGTCGCCTCGACCGGCGTCACCATCTCGGCCCCTGCCAGGCGCGCGGCAAGCCCGGGGGCCTGCGCAATGATGTCCCGAAAAAATGTCTCGACATCCGTTTGACGGGTCTTCATATAATAGGGCCAAGTCACGGCACCCACGCTCGTCGCGCCATCGGGCAGGGGTATGAACCATAGCCACCCGTGCTGAAACCAGAATATGGAGATATCTCCCTCGGCCTCGCCCTCCTGTCGGATGGCCCCGCGAAAGTGCGCATACAAAGACGCGCTGTTATGGCGGGGGTTGCGATGCTTCATGCGCTCGCGATTGCCCATGAAGGTATCCCGGCCCGACGCGTCCATGACGTATCGCGCCTGCCAGATTCGGGGCCCCGATTCCCCTTCGGCCCGCACGAGCATGCCGGCGCCAGCGGCCCCATCTTCAACCGTGTTCACCTGACAGCCTTCATGCACCGTGACGCCCTTGCGCTCGGCATTTCGCAGCAGGACCTGATCGAACTCCGAGCGCCGTACCTGGTAGGCATGATCAAGCGATTTATCCCATGCATCCTTGAACGAGAAGGTCTGGCTTGTCTTTTCGTGCCAAGGCGAGACGAATTGAACGCCCCGCTTGACCATGCCGAGCGCGCGTATCTCATCTCCTACGCCCAGGCGCTCAAATAAGGGGAGGTTGGCCGGCAGCAGCGATTCGCCGATATGAAACCGTGGATAATGCATCTTTTCCGCGATGACGACACGATGCCCGCGTTCGGCGAGCAGGGTCGCGGCCGTTGATCCCGCCGGCCCGCCGCCTATGACAAGAACGTCGCATTCCTCCGCTGGACTTATGTCTGCCGCGTCATTGGCCGCCATACCATCCCTCTCGTTTCTATGGGCGCAGGGCGCCGACACGCAGGAAGACCCGCTGCGTGCCTATTGTTACGCCCCGCATGAGATTATTTAACAACGTCATGCCCTCCGGAAGCGCCATTCCCCGGGACAATCCGGTGTGTCGCCCGGCCCCTCCTGCCCAAGCCACGCCCAGTGTAGCATGGCACAAGCGGGGGACTTCCATTGCGACATCCCTCAAAATAGCAGTCGCGGCACATCACACGGGCCATGCGCCTGGTGGCGCCGCCCCGGCCGGGTTTTGGGTTTGCTCGGGCCCTGCCGCGTCGTGATCGGGCCACCCGCTACGCTGGCCCGGCAGGATCGGTGGAGATTGCCTGCCCTTGCTGCGCTTTGGCATACTGCTCGCAGTGTTTTGCGGCGCCGTCGGATGCGTGGTGGCCCATGCCTAATAAGACGTCGAAATGCAGGGCGGGGCGCTCAGTCCTGGGGGAGGTGCCGTGCTCGCCGGGGTCGCAAGCGCCCAGCATGTATAGGGCCGCGCGGATGGCCGCGAGCGGCGATGCAGGCGAGGGGGAGTTCTCGGTGTTCAAGACCACACTAGGTGCGCTCGTCGAGGCGGCCTCGGCCCCTTATCGGGGGGCGGGCCGGTTCCCGTGGCACTTCGCCCGTGGCAAGCTGTCACGCGACCCGATCTTCACAGAAATCGTCGCGCGCGGCCTGATCCCGGATGGGGCCCGGATCGTCGACCTCGGGTGCGGTCTGGGCCTGCTTGCGTCGTGGCTCGCCGCCGCCCAGACATTGTGGGCTCGCGCGTTGTGGCCTGCCACCTGGCCGCCTCCGCCACGCCTCGAGTCCTATCACGGGATCGAGCGCGTAAGCCGTGACGCCGAGCGCGCCCGGGGGATTTTTGGGGCCAGCGCGATAACGTGTGGCGATATCCGAACGAGCCCGTTTGGACCGGCAAGCGTCGTCGTGATCTTCGATGTTCTCCACTATATAGATAGTGCAGCTCAGGACGATGTCCTTGTGCGCGTGCGCAATGCCTTAAGCCCGCACGGCGGCCTGTTGCTCTTGCGTGTCGGGGATGCGGCGGCCGGATGGCGGTTTCGCGTCACCCTCTGGGTCGACCGGGTAATCACCTCTATCCATGGCCGGCACCGCCAGTCTCTGCATTGCCGCCCGCTCGAGGCATGGCTCGCGCGCCTGCGCGCCCTGGGCTTCTATGTGACCCCCATGCCCATGAGCGCCGGCACACCCTTCGCCAACGTCTTGATTGTCGCACGCCTCCCTGCGGCCCGGGCCTGATGCCAGGCGGCCAGACACATCATGATCGCCGAAACGAGAGGGCGCCAGGGCGTCGCAGGGCTGTGTCCGGGGGCAGGCCATTGTGGCCGATGGCCGGCGCACCGCCGCTTATGTCATGCGACCCCACAGCGTTTCTGCCGTGCCCCCGGGCCTTGGGCCTCTATAACGGCCGCGATGCCTCATTTTATAGGTATGGCCTTTCCTACCGACCTGGGAACCGTCCGTTGCCCGGTGATATACTGGCGCCGATGGACGCGATCATCGCAGTCGAGCACCTGACGAAGCGTTTCGGCAATAATCCGCCGGCTGTGGACGACCTGACATTCGCCGTCGCCACTGGTAGCATTTTTGCCTTCCTTGGACCAAACGGGGCGGGCAAGTCGACGACGATAAAGATGCTCACCACGCTTCTGCGCCCCACCGCGGGTCGCGTACGAGTGGCCGGACACGATCCCGCGGCCGATCCGGATGCCGTGCGGCGCGCCTTTGGTATCGTGTTTCAGGATCCATCTCTTGATGATGATCTGACCGCCCTGGAAAACCTGGAATTTCACGGAATTCTCTACCGCGTCCCCAAAATAGTCCGCCGCCGACGCATACAAGAACTCCTCGCGCTTGTAGAGCTTGCGGACCGAAAGGATAGCTTCGTGCGAGATTTTTCCGGCGGAATGAAGCGCAGACTCGAGATCGCCCGCGGCCTGCTCCACCACCCGCAGATCATATTTCTCGATGAGCCTACACTGGGTCTCGACCCCCAGACCCGCAACCACCTCTGGGGTTATGTAAAAAACCTCAACCGCGACGAGGGCGTTACGGTATTCTTCACAACCCATTACATGGAGGAGGCCGACAACATCGCCCAACGTATCGCCGTCATCGATCATGGCCGCATCGTTGCAGAAGGCTCCGGGCAGGAACTCAAGGACAAGACCGGGACACGTTCACTCGAGGCCGCCTTCCTTGCGTTGACTGGCAATACCATTCGGGAGGAGGCGGGCGGCGCCAAAGACCGCATGCGCCAAGCCCGCCGGATGTGGAGCGGGCGGCACTGATGTCCATGGACCTCAATGGCGTCTACGTTATGTGGCTGCGGGAGGTCAAGCGGTTTATCCGATCGAAGTCCCGCATCATTGGCTCTCTGGGTCAGCCGCTGCTTTTTCTGATCGCGCTCGGCTATGGGCTCGGGCCCGTCTTCCGCAAGGCGGGGCAGGGTAACTACTTGGCATTCATTGCCCCGGGCATCATCGGCATGTCGATCATCTTCACGTCGATCTTCAACGGCATGCAGGTCATATGGGATAGGCAGTTCGGTTTTCTGAAAGAAACGATGGTGGCGCCGGTCTCGCGCCTGTCCATTCTATTTGGACGTACGCTCGGTGGCGCTACGGTGGCGACCACTCAAGGCACACTCGTACTTGTCCTTACCATTGTGGCGGGGTTTCGGCCCGTGTCACTGGTCGGTGTGGCGCTGGGCCTTCTGATAATGCTCCTCATGGCGCTCCTTTTTAGCGCGCTGGGGATGGTCATCGCTTCATTACTGCGCGACATGCAGGGCTTCCAGCTCATCATGAATTTCCTTGTCATGCCCCTTTTCTTTCTTTCCGGCGCGCTGTTCCCGCTAGACCATGTACCCGAAGGGCTCCTTCTGGTGGCACGATTCGATCCGCTATCATATGGCGTGGACGCATTGCGCGTCTTGCTCTTGGGGCATGGCGTCTTTGGCCTTGCGCCCGACGTGGCGGCCCTGTCGGGAACCATTATCGTATTTCTCGCGCTCGGCTCTTATTTCTTCACCCGGATGGAAGTGTGAGGGGGCGCGCAACCGTGCGCTCCAAAAGTTATGGGTGGAAGGCCCGCTCCCGCCACTCATCGCGGGCCTGGGGAGGGATCGACGGGTCCCCAATATCGCACGCGTGTTCATGGCAAGGGCTACAGGGCGGGCCTCTTGCCATCGTTCATGACCCGTTTCACCGGCCCGTGCGCGGGTGGTGTTCGTCAGAGTCACTTGGGTTTGTCGGTTTTGGGGATCCCTTCGTCAACAGGCAGCCCAGCCTGTTTCCATTCCGGAAAACCGTCCTCGAGCCGCCGCGCGGAAAAGCCGAGCGTCCGTAGGCGCGCGACCGCCTCATAGGCGAGCACGCAGTAGGGGCCGCGGCAGTAGGCAACCACCTCGGTATCGTGGGGCAGATCGACCAAGTGTTTTTCCAGCTCTGCAAGGGGGACGCTGAGCGCCCCCGGCACATGACCTGCGGCGTATTCCTCGCGCGGCCGGACGTCGATGACCGTGACAAAGCCTTCGCGCGCACGCCCCAGAAGCTCTTTGGCGGGGACAGGCTCGAGGCTATCTTTTGCCGTGAGGTAGGTGTGCGCAAGCCTCGAGACCTCGGCGAGATGGGCCTCGGCCACTCGCCGCAGACACTCGAGCAGCGTCACCACATCCTCGCCTGCAAGGCGATAGTAAACGGTTTGGCCTTCTTTGCGAGCCGTTACCAGGCCCGTGCGGCGCAGCTGCTGAAGATGGGCGGAGGTGTTGGCTGTGGTCAATCCGGCTACACGCGCGAGCGCCTCCACGCCGCGCTCGCCCTGCGCGAGAAACTCCAAAAGCTCCAGACGGTTCCCGCTGCTCAAGGCCTTCCCGATGCGGGCAAATTCCGCAAAGAGATCGTGTTTGAAGCTTCCGGCGCTCGACATGACTGGGGGCAAGGGCGCAGCTTAAAGGTTGCCTGGATACTAGCACACGCGCAGGGGGTGCAGACGAAGGCCCCGGGCCTTACCGGATGCGCGCGCGGACCGTTTAGCGCGCCCCCGGGATGGCAGGGCCAGGTGCGCCGCAGGTCCCGCCGCCTCAGGCGGAGAAGGGGGGCGTAAGCGCCGGAGAAATCCCCAGCATTTCCTGCCAGAGAGGCCGACACGAAATGAGCGAGAGGCCCGCGGCGCATGGCCATGCCGGGCATGGGTTCGCATGGCTTTAATCGCCTGTCTGACCCGCAGCCTGGTAAGGGCGCCGACGACCTTGAATCGCCGCCAAGGGGCGGCGCCTGTGTGACCGGTTGCCGCGCACGCCCTAACACCCTGTCGCGTGGGCCTTGGCCTCAAGCCCGTGTCCCGAGGAGCCCCGATGGGCTGAGTGCGGGTTCATGCGGGCCTGCGCGCAGGCCCCTGTTGGCGCCTTGTGTATAAGCGGGGGGTTCATACACGCTTTATCTCTGCATTTTCCAGAAGATAACCATATTTTACAGAATTATTCCTGTTTTTCACCACAAAAGTCATTCATGGCCAGACCCAAACCTTATCCTGCGGCGCAGGCCTGTCAGCGAATCCTTGACCTTGCTGCCTTTAAGATCTAGTATTCAACTATTCAAGCGAATACGATATTAGGAGACACATGGATCTAATGACTGGTGTTGCCGGGATCATCATGGGCCTTGTGCTGGGCGTCTTTGGCAGCGGCGGTAGCATCATCACGACCCCGGCGCTCATTTATCTCGCCCACCTTCCGCCCAAATCGGCGATTGCCACAAGTCTTGGGGTCATCGCGATCACCGCAGCCATCGCCACCTTCCAGCAATGGCGCCGCCACAATGTGAATTTCAAGATCACGGCCATCTTCAGTCTCTTTAGCGTATCGGGGGCCTATCTGGGCACCCGCCTGGGGGTTCAACTCACGGTGGTGACACAGCTCGTCATCTTTGCCTGCGCCATGTATGCGGCGGCCTGGAAGATGCTGCAATCGGTGCGGGTGCACAAGTCCGTGGGGGCTGCGGCGGTCGAACCAGTACCCGAGGCGGCAGCGCCAGACCTGATGCGGGTCTGTCTTATTGCCGTGGCCGTGGGGGTGCTCGCGGGGCTTGTGGGTGTCGGTGGGGGATTTCTGATCGTCCCCTCGCTCGTACTCTTTTGTACGCTGCCCATCCGCCAGGCCATTGGCACGTCCCTCGCGATCGTCACACTGAACTCATCCTCGGGCTTCCTGGGGTATGTGGGCCATGTGCCCATAGACTACATGCTGGTAGGGGTGTTTTCCTTGCTGGCCGTCGCCGGCAGCATCTTCGGCACGCGCCTTGCGCACAGGCTTGCGCCTGAGCACCTAAAGCGCGTGTTCGGCGCGTTTCTCATCGTGGCCGCAAGCGCCATTCTCGCCAAAAATCTGCTGTGACGCGCGACCCCATGACGCCTCTTTTCGATAGGCCACGCGGCATCCGTTGCGGTCTTAGCCGCGCTGGTGCAAGCGCCCCTCTTAAAGCTCGCGGGCGCGTGCTCTGCACAAGGCCCCATCCCATGCCGGGCCAGCCGGACTTACGGGCGCCGGCAGTGCTCATCCATTGCCACGCGGTCGCACAAGCCCTTGGCGTCGCCGTGACGCGCCAAGATAATGCCGCTACACTTGAATCGGACCGTCCGGACGCACGCCGCACCGGGGTGCCTGCGGACGGTGGCCCTCGATACCAGACACAGGAGCGGGCTTGATGGGCACCGACAACCGGGGTCTGTCCACACGGTGCGTCCACGCGGGCGAGGGGTCTGACGCGCACGGCAGTCCGCACACCCCGACATATACCACGACCACCTTTGCCTTCCCGTCGACCGCCGCCTTGCTCGATGTGGTGGAGGGGCGCGCCGCCGGGAGCCTCTATACCCGCTACGGATTCAACCCCACTGTGCAAAATCTCGAAGTAAAGCTCGCAAGCCTGGAGAACGCCGAGGCCGCGCTCGCTTTTTCCTCGGGGATGGGTGCTGAAATGGCGCTCTTTCTGGCCCACGGGCGGCGAGGCATCATCTGCCTTGGGGATGCCTACGGCGGGACACTGGAGCTCTTGTCGCAACAGTTGCCGCAGCTTGGCATCCGTACGGCACTGGTGCTGGGCCATGAGAGCGCAAGGCTTTCGGAACTTCTGGACGATGGCTATGGGCTATTGTTTGCCGAAACGCCCACCAACCCGGTCCTCGAAGTCTTCGACATCAAGGTCCTCGCGGATGCGGCGCACGCGCGTCGCGCCCTGCTTGCCGTCGACAATACCTTCGCCTCGCCCGTCAACCAGCAGCCGCTGGCCCTCGGGGCGGATCTCGTCGTTCATAGCGCGACAAAATACCTGGGCGGCCACAGCGATATCACGGCGGGCGCGATCATGGGTGGCCAGGAGCTCATTGCCCCGATATTTGCGTGGCGCAAGAACCTGGGCACGACGCCGGCACCCGAGACCTGCGCGCTGCTGGCGCGCAGCCTGCGGACGCTCGTTCTGCGGGTCCGGCAGCAAAACGAGACCGCGCAGCGCATCGCCGAGGCCTTTGCCCACCATCCGCGTATCCGCCGCGTCCTCTATCCAGGCCTGCCGGATTTTCCTTTCCATGGAAAGGCGGCCCAGCAGATGGCGGGCTTTGGCGGCATGCTGACTATTGAAGTGGAAGGCGACGCCGCGACCGCCGCGGCGGTGGTGGATAGGTTACGGCTTTTTGCGATCGCGCCCAGCTTAGGTGGCGTGGAAAGCCTGGCCACCCAGCCGGTAACCACCACCCATCACGGACTAAGTGACGACGAGCGTGCAAGACGCGGCATCACGGGGGCCATGATCCGTCTTTCCGTTGGCATTGAAGACGCTCGCGATCTCATTGCCGACTTGCGGCAAGCCCTGGATGGCTGACCCCATCTACCTCGACTACAACGCTACCACGCCTGTAGCGCCCGAGGTGGTGGAGGCGATGTTACCATTTCTGCGCGAGCACTTCGGCAACCCGTCATCTGCTCACCCCTACGGAGCGCGCGCCGCGAAGGCCATCGCCCAGGCCCGCAGGGAGCTTGCTGGTCTGCTCGGTGCCCAGTCCGAGGAGATTGTGTTTACGGGCTGCGCGACAGAGGCCAATAATCTGGCGCTGCGTGGTGTGGCACAAGCCCTGCGGCACAAGGGTCGCCACATCGTCACATCCTCGATCGAGCACCCGTCGGTCGCAACCCCATTGCAATGGCTGCGCAGTGAGGGCTGGGATGTCACAGCGCTTCCCGTGGATAAGTTCGGATGTGTCTTGCCGGAGAATCTTAAGAGGGCCCTGCGCGATGACACGGTGTTGGTCTCGATCATGCACGCCAACAACGAGGTGGGCACGATTGAGCCTATTGCCGAATTCGCAGCGATCGCCCATGCGCGCGGCGCGCTCTTTCATGCCGACGCGGCCCAGTCCGTCGGCAAAATCCCCGTCGATGCCGGTGCCCTTGGTGTGGATCTCCTCACCGTGGCCGGCCACAAGCTCTATGCCCCCAAGGGTATTGGTGCGCTCTATGTGCGGCGCGGGACGCCGCTCCACCCTGTGCTGATGGGCGCCGGACAGGAGGGCGGGCTGCGCCCGGGCACGGAAAACGTCCCCCATATCGTGGCCCTTGGTGCCGCGGCGGACCTGGCGCGGCGTCGCTTGCCGGAGTTCGCTCACCGCGTAAGGGCATTGCGCGATAGGCTGCATGCCCGGCTCACAGAGGGCTTTCCCGAGCTGCAGTTGCATGGCCATCCGCAACACCGATTGCCCAACACCCTTCATGTGTCCTTTCCCGGGTTGGATGGCCGCAGGCTATTGGACGAGGCCCCCGAGATCGCCGCCTCCGTCGGGTCGGCCTGCCACGAAGGCGGAGAGGCGGTGAGCGGCGTCCTTGCGGCTATGGCATTAAGCGATTCAGAGGCGCGGGGCGCGGTCCGGCTTTCACTCGGTATTCCCACAAAGGAAGACGACATTGATCGCGCCGCTGCCCTTCTGATCCGCGCAGCCCGCGGCCTGCAACGACGGTAGGCCTCTGTCGCGCCCACGACGGGCCGAGGTACGAGAGGGTTCGTCCCCTTATCCTTAAAAGATCGATCCCTCGGCTTTGGGGTTGTGTATGTCAAGTTGTGCACATTCCTTCCTGGTATGAGGGGGGATTTCATCAGGCGGCCTGCTTTTAAGGCGCTCGCGGCGCTGTTCTTTCAGAAGCCCCCTATTGAGGGTGCGGTTATCCTTAAAGCCACATCTCGTGGGTCTCGACACACAGGGCGCGCACAGGCCTTAACGCACGATTTCTGCGTGAGGGAAGATCCGGACCACGCGGGTGCGGCGCGTGATCTCCTCGTTCAACCGCTCGCGCCTGTTCGTGCTCTTTGAGATGCTCGTGGTGGGCCCGGGGGAGACGGGTGAAGGTCAAGGTCACTCCGACAGGGTCCTCGACCCCGTTCGTGAGTTGGGGGTATTTCGTAGACCCCTTAGGTTAAGCCAGGCGGCCGGATCCCGTTGGGCCTCCGTGAGATCCCGCAGGTCTTGAGCCTACGCATCCTGCGGGCAGTCGTCATCGGCCTTGCGGGGCAGGTAATCCGGCGCATGGCGAAGGACGTGGACGGAGCACCGTTGCCAGGCGGCCTCCGTCAGCACCTCGGCGATGGCTTTTTTACGACCCGCGTGGTCGTCTTAAAGACCGCGAACTCGACCCCGTGCAGGCCGCGGTCCCTTAAAGCGCGTGAGGACGTCTTTCCCGAACGACTGGCTCTCGCGGCAGGCGAGATCGACGGCCAGGACTTCCCGGCGCCCGCCCTCATGGATACCGATCGCGATCAGACCGCCTGGGAGCGAATGACCCCGGCCTCCCGGACACCCCGTAGCGGGCATCGAGGATGAGAGAGGGGTAAATCTCTTCGAGGCGCCGCTCGGCAAAGGCCGTCAGGGCCTCGTCGAGACCCTTGTTGATCGTGCCGATACGAGACGCCGAGACGCTGTGGCCGCAGAGCTCCTCGGTGATGGCTTTCCCCTTGCGCGTGGACACGCCCTGCACATCCCTCTCGGCCAGCGCCGCCACAAACGCCTTCTCCGAGCGCTGGTAGCGTTCAAAGAGGGCGGTCTGACACTGGCCGTTCCGATCCCGCGGCACCCGCGGTGCGAGCGTGCCGATGCGGGTGACAAGGCCCGCGCCCCGAGTGGCCGGCCCGGTGGCCTAAGGCGGCCTTCCTCACGTTCATGGGGGCCGGCCCCAGAAACCCGGCCCTCTCGGCCTTAAAGGACCTCCTGTAAGGGCCTCTTTCCTCAAGGACTTCATGAGGTCCTGGTCCTCGGTCACAAGGGCCTTGAGGTCGATCGGGTGGGCGCTATGCCTTCTTGCCGTCCTGGTCGGGTCCCTCCTATGGGATGGGGTGGAGTTCGCCATCCCCCTCATACCATGACCGCTGGCGCCGTCCAAGAATTTGCCCATACGTCAGTGCACTATCGCTGAGGCGCTCCCAAAAAACGATACGCGATGGCAAAGCGCATCACAGAAGGTATTCAGGTGGAAACGGGCTCGGGCACTGTCTTCGCAGACAGCGGGCTTCCGAGAGCCAAAAGGCCCAAGATCAAGTCAGGCCGCGTAATCGAGATCGCTCGCGCCGAGATCGTGCGCTAACAACGGCTCTATAGCCTATGTGCTTGTACCAAAAAACACGGCTTTACCTCATCACCAGCAGGCTAGCCGTCAGCGGCCCGATTATGGTGATTATCAGGTTACGTCGACAATCTTAAGCCCGGCCTTGCGCGCGGCCGCAAGTTGCCTATGATCAGCCGACACAAAGCGGTCTGCCTCGACCCGGACAGCGCAGGCCACATGCAGCGCGTCCATGGCCCGAAGTGGGTTGGCCTCCAGCAGTGAAACTCCTGCGGCTAAGACATCCGGCGTCAGTTGGCAGATATCGATATCCGCCAGATCCGTCATCACGTTCCCCTTCAGCGTCCGATAATCTGCTTTGGTGATCTTCTTCTCTCGCACAAGGCGGGCTAACGTGGAAATGATTTCCGGTAGACAAATGACGCAAACGGCTAGGCTATCGGCCTGTTGGCACAACTCGCCCACTTTGGCAGACCCGGTTTCCGCTACATAGCGCTTTGCCAAAGCGGAGGTGTCCAGGAACACCCTCACGCCAATTCATCCCGATCGGCCAGTATCTCGAGACCCAGCGACAAGCCCTTAATCGTCAGTGGCGTCCTGTGTTGTTTCCACGAGAGAACCTCCGAGCGCACAGGGACAATTTCGGCGATGGGCCTGCCATTGCGGAAAACGCGCACGGTGGACCCGCCTTCAACGGCATCAAAATAGTCCTTGACGTGATTGCGCAATTCGGTGAGCGTGGTCTCCTTCATGGCCCCTCCTGTACATATATGGACATAATTATGTACAGTAGCGAAGGACGATGTCAACGGGCATCCACTGGACGCCCCTCAAGAATTCCCGCCATCCAGGCCCGCCGCCCGTGCCGAGCTCGATGCCTTGACCACCAAACGCCCTATGCACAGCCTGTTGCGAAATGGAATCGGAATGCAAAATACCTGCGCGTATATCGCGCGGGCTATCGTGTAGGTAGTCGGCACCATGCGGTGTCGCACGCGCATTCTTCTTGTGGTTCAATACGTTAGATTCGTTCACTTTGCGACATTTTACCCCGGTACAGGCCGAGCTCACCCGGCGCCGTGCTCGACCTTATAATAACCTGGGCCGTTCCTATTGCCGGAAAAACTGAGCGCTGCACGACGGTCGCCCGCGCGGGGCCCGCATCGGCGATAGCTTTCTGCAGAGCTTGGCCACGCTATTGCAGGTTAGAGCCAGGGCTGTCATCAAGAATACGGGGCCGCTCGGTCGCTATCATCCTGCCTCCTCGTTGGACTGTTCCCGCGATGTCACCAGTCCTAGCAAATGTTATATTTTAAGGGTTCCTGTGCACCGAAGTCCTAGTGTACGCGGGAAATCATCTTGGAGGCTGAGCCATGAACAAAGAGCGTGTGCTTGAGCTGCTGAGCCGCAGCAAGCCCGAGTTGCAGGCCCGTTTCGGCGTGACTCGGCTGGCTTTGTTCGGCTCGACCGCCCGCGATACCGCGACCGCGAGCAGCGACGTCGATGTGTTGGTGGCCTTTGACGGCCCAGCCACCTCCAAGCGCTATTTTGGGGTGCAGTTTTATCTTGAGGACCTGCTCGGCTGTCCGGTTGATCTGGTGACGGAAAAGGCGCTTCGTCCGGAACTGCGTCCTTACATCGATCGCGAGCGGGTCAATGTCTGACCCCGGTCAGCGTGAGTGGCGCCTCTATCTTGATGACATGGTCGATTTTGCAGGAAAGGTGCTCGCCTACACGGACGGAATCGACCAAGCTGGCTTCGTGGCGAACGGGATCATTTACGATGCCACGCTGCGCAACCTGGAGCTGATCGGCGAGGCGGCCACCCATATCCCGGACACAATCCGGACCGCCCATCCCGATATCCCCTGGCGCATGATCGTCGCCACCCGCAACCGTCTCATTCACGGTTATGTCGGTATCGACGACGATACCCTATGGAGCATAATTCGGGACGACATACCTGAACTGCTGCTGCGGCTCAAGGCGATGAGGAACGAGTCGCAATCATGACACTTTGTTGGGATAGGTGGGATGGTCAGACGCTTACGGGCCATCGAGCTTGCCGCCTGGGCGGATGTTTTCATCCTGATGGGGTTTCTCGCGGTCATGATTTCCCGGCACCCAGCGGAGCTCCGCGAAGCGGCCCGGAAGGTGTCCGGCACGACAGGGAATCGTCCGGCCCAGTCGGGCGAATTCCTCGAACATTGGCTCACCCGCGTGATTACTGGGGGGTCCTCATTACGATCGCAATCGCCGTTCGCTTTGCTGCGCCCCGGGCCCTCGGAGCCGTGGCGACGGTGTGCACGGGGCCCTGCTGGCCTTCCTCGGGTGGATGTACCGGAGGCACCCTCGCGATTTCAGGGCGGCCATCCGCAAGACGTTCCGGCGCCGCTAAACCCACTCGGTCTGCGCAGTATGCGGGCACTCCCGGGGAAACGGCCTTTCGGGCCGCGCCCTATATCAATCCGTATTGCACTAGCCAATGACCGATGCAGCGTTGCCGCAATGGACTGATTGAGTTCATTCATTGACCCCATCCGGCAAGCGGTGTCCGGCGTCGATGCAACAAGGGATCGCCGCACAGCCACGCTTGCGCGCACGGCAAGACCGATTACGCCAGCAGGGGCTCCTGAAACGCTCCGGAATACCAGCCAGCGCGCCAGACTCTTCACATTCTCTTTACGATCGACCTCCTTCTGGTGACCGCCTAGGTGTCGTCCCGTCAGCCCCTTCGGCGCGCACCGATCTGTTTAAATCGTGCCGCTCACAGGACTGCCCACCACGGGCACGCGAGAATCCCCGGCCTGATTACTTTGATCTGCGGATCGCAGCTCAGCAACACCCCCCGGGATGTGTTGCCGTGACGCTCGCGAAATGTGACCAGGTGTCTTGCTTCGTCCGCCCCAACCGCGTCACTCGCCTTGACCTCCAGAGGTAGTAGCTGTCCGTTTTCCTCGAGGATAAAGTCGACCCCTTGGCCGGAGCTAAGTCGCCAGTGGTAGAGATCGCGCGCAGGCGCACCATCCCTCCAGACCAACAGGTCGCTCGCGACCGCGGTCTCCAGATGAAAGCCGGTTGGAGCGGGATCGCGGGAGGCGGCAATCGCGAGTGCAGCGTCAACGCTGTACAGCTTCGGTGCCTTGATCACCCGCTGGCTTGAATTTCGCGAGTACGGAGGGATAAGTTCGATAAGGTAGCTTCGTTGCATCGCCTCAAGCCAACGACGAATCGTGGTTACGGGCGTGCCCAAGTCATTGGACAGTCTTGTCACGTTAAGCTCTTGCCCTGTCCTGGCAGCTGTCAATCGCACGAAGGCTTCGAGTCGCGGTGCTGACTCAACCGCCAAGATGTCCAGAATGTCCCGACGGGAAAAGATCTCTACGTAGTCGTCAAGTATCCGTAGACGCTGCTCAGGTGGGGCGGCGACGGCCCGCGGGAACCCCCCCGTCGTAACGACGGAGCGCCAATCCAGCGGGCCACTAGAGGCTGCGCGCCGTTCCAACTCGCCGATCACAGCCGCTTCGCCGGGCCCGAACAGGAAACTCCATCCCCGGAGTTCTTCGTCAAATCGTAGTTCGCTCAACGTCAGCGGCCGGAGCGTGCGATAGGTTGCGCGTCCAAGCAAAGAGTCGCTTACCGACTTACCGACTTTTGGCTGGTTTGATCCGCTGAGAAGATATTGCCCATTTCTCCGGTCCCGATCTACGACGGCCTTTATTGCTAATAAAAGATCAGGCGCTCTCTGCACCTCATCGATGAACGCCCCACGGTCACCGAGGTCGACAAGGAAGCCTTCCGGGTCGGCCATGGCCTGTTCGCGAACGTCCCTATCGTCGAGTGTGCGCCTCGCAAATCCATGTTCGTCAGCAATTTCCTGGCAGATCGTGCTCTTGCCGACCTGGCGTGCCCCCATGACCGCAACCACCGGGTATAGGCGCATGTCGGCGCTCAGCTGAGGGTGAATAACCCGCGGGTAACGGTTGTTTGCATCTACCATGACAGTACGTTATATTTCATATGAGAGGTCAATATACCGTAGGAGTTGTGTCATGGCAAACGCGTATTCGATGGACGATCTGCTGGAGTTTCTCGACCACGCGGGCGACAGAGGGCTCATGCCGGCCGCCACTGCCCAAGCCCTGGTCGTTGCCACCAGAAATATCCTGGGAATCTTGACTGAAGATGAGAAGACCGACTTAAGTCAGCTTGACCTCAATGCTGCAATCCAGCGATTCGCCAACAAGCGCGCCAAGGATTTCAATCCCGCATCGATAAAAGAGTACGGCCGGCGCGTGCGTCGAGCGGTCGAGTTGTTTCTTAGCTGGCGCGAGGATCCCGCAAACTTCACGATCAAGACTCGTACTACCAGCGCTCCACGTAGGAAGGATAGGGAGGTCGAATACAGCGTGCCCGCGACAAGGGAGGCACCGGGAGAGCAAATTCCGGGTGAAACTGCGGGAACCTACCGCTCCGCGTTTCCGGTTCGTCCGGGTTTGGTGGTGACGCTGGTCAACGTCCCGAATGACCTCAGCAGCACCGAGGCGGAGCGGCTTGCCAATTTCATCAAGATGCTTGCGGTTAAATGAAAAGTTTCCTCCAGAGCTTGGCCATGCCATTGCAGGTTAGAACCAGGGCCGTCATCACGATTACGGCCAAGCCTCTGGCATGGGACAACCGGAGAAACAGCGGGAAGCCCCCATGAACCGCACCACCCTTAGGCTGCGGGCGCGTGCCAAGCAGAGTCGAAGGCGCGGCACGACAGCAGGCGGCCTTTAAGCCGCTTTAGCCTATGGTCGCTAATGCCTGGCGGCCCCCATTGGAACCCGCAGGCGTAACGCGTTATACTGTAACGCGTTACAACGAGGGCATGCCCATGACACAGGCGGCAGAGCGAATGCGGGCAATGCGCGCGCGGCGTCGTGCGCGGGGATTACGGGAGTTGCGCTTGATTGTGCCCGATCCCCAGGCTGCGACCGTTCGGCGACGAGTCGCCCAGCAGGTTGCTCGCCTCAACCAAGCAGCCGAGCAAGACGCGATGCGCTGGATTGAGGCGGTCTCGGAATTTGATGCCCCGTGATGCGTGGCGATGTCGTGACGGTCGCGGCATCGGGCGACTATGGGAAGCCGCGTCTAGCCATCATCGTTCAGACAAACGCGCTGCCGGCGGCGCATTCCTCCGTAATTGTTTGCCAAATCACCTCAGAAATGGCGGAGGCGCCGGATTTTCGCGTTACCCTCGAACCGACTCAACGCAATGGCTTGCGGGTCCGCTCGCAAATCATGGCAGACAAGCCCGTAACCATCCGTCGTGAGCGCGTGGGGCAGAAGATCGGTTCGCTTGATGACAAAGACATGGCTCGGCTGAATGTCGCGCTGGCCTTTGTCATGGGGCTGGCTGACTGATGGCCACCCACCCTTCATGACTTCGGCTCAACAATGCAGTGCCTGCCTACATGGTAATAAGCTGTTGCGTTTTAGGCGATTCCACTGCGGCCGCGGACCGTCCTAAGATCTGGCACGCACCAAACAAATGGGGCCGCCGCACATCCAGCAGCACCTACGCCGCCGCGCTCTTGTCTCCCAAAATCCCAGGGAGGGCACTACAGCAGGCGTCATGAACATCAGCCTCCGAGTAATTAAGGGCCGTAGTCACGCCAGCTATTTTCCCGCGTCTGAAGCCTCATCCATAAGGACAGCTACCCGGGAGGGCGCTATCTCGCGATGATCCTAGCGGAAGTGCTACGGGACGCGGTGCGCGTCGAGGCAGTTGCCACCTGCGTCATGCGCTGATGCGTTTTTCTGTTAAGGAATCGAGGGCCGGGCTGATCGCCGACTCTCGCTCCGGGTTTAAGGTGACCGCCGCTATCGGCGCCTAGTTGCGGGTCGGTCCCGACCAGCGACGTGGATGTCTTGCCTCGGCCTCCTGGTAGAGAAGATGACGGGAGGCCAGAATGGCGACATTCTCTCCGGCGTGGCGCTGTGCCGGGCTCACATAACGGATGCCACTGTGGGCATAACCTATGGCCGGTCCCGCGGGTCCCTAGCCTCGGTGCTGCGCACCTTCCTGGGCTCGGTCGATTGTGTTCCTGTTGCGCGACTCACCGTATCACTCGCAAACCCCGGAAGCCGGAGCGCCCTTTAGCGCTAGGCCAAGAGGAATGTCAACGATCAGGGAAATCCGCGTAAATCTGACCATACGCGCTTTTCAGACATGATTATTGCCTTTGCGCGACGGGAGGACCCCCGTATCCGGGTCAAGGGCGGGCTTTAAGCCCGGCGCAGCGCACCCTTGACGCGTTGACGGCACGATCCACTCGCGTCTGGTCATGAGCGCGGTAGCCCGCGCGCATGACCAGACAGGCGCTTTTCATGGTCCAAAAACAGGCGCATTTGCATGATCGTCAACACATCGAGCGCCAGCCGGTGAACGGGGTATTGGACAGGGACATCCGGAAGTTCTTCGACACCGTCGATCACGGATGGCTACTCCGATTCCTACAACACCGTATCCAGGATCGGCGTCTCTTGCGCCTTCTGCGCCAATGGTTGAAGGCCGGCGTGCGGGATGAACACGGACATCGAGTGCTGGGCACGATCGGCACCCCGCAAGGGGCGGTCGTCTCGCCTCTCATGGCCAATGTGTACCTGCATTACGTCTTTGACCTCTGGGTGCAGCCATGGCGCAAGCGCCAGGCCCGGGGAATAATCGTGGTGGTACGGTATGCCGATGACGTCGTCGTGGGGTTCCAAAACCCAGACGATGCCGCACGCTTCCGCCGCGAGGTCGCCGAACGCTTTCAGGCGTTTGGTCTCTCGCTCCACTCCGACAAGACCCGGCTGATACGCTTTGGCCGGTTCGCCCATGCGCAGAACAGGGTATGCCCTCGGCGCCCCTTTCTGGTCTCGTTGGTTGAAGTGGTGTAAGGTGCCAGGAAATAAAACATAAGCCTCCGGCCGCCCCCATACGCCCGCTTCGCGGCTGCGACACACTAGTACGATAGAGCATGATGGCGTCTGGCGCGGCGGGGACGGCTGGCGTTTGCGCTACACTGTATGGGGGAGGCCCGAGCGCGGGAGTCCTTATGGGTTGTCCGTCCCGGCGTCCATGTGCTTTGTCAGCGCCCGTGGCGCGGGCGCTGCGTGGTGGCTGTGGCTGGTGAGGACCCAAAACGGACCTCTATGGCTTTTCTCTAAGGGAGCCCTTGTTTCGGAATCATGAGCCGGCTTGAAGACCTCCAACCTCACACCGCCATTCGGGGCATCCTGCCGGATACGCAGGTGACGGTCGTGAGCGTCCAGTGGCTCGGGTCGGAGGCCCTGGAGCTCACCTACAAAACCCCTACGGGCAAGGTGGCAAACGAGATACTCTACCGCACCGATGAATCCCGCATCGAGGTCGTGCAAGAGGGGCGCCCATGGGACTTCGACGGCGACGGGGCGCTCTTTCGTCTGGTCTCGGAGGCGCAGCGTATCCGGCTAGCCCACCTCTTTGACCCGGTGCTCGCGGTCCATACCTCCGTCGTCGAGCCCTTGCCCCACCAGATCACAGCGGTCTATGAGTCCATGCTGCCGCGCCAGCCGCTGCGTTTCCTGCTCGCCGATGACCCCGGCGCCGGCAAGACCATCATGGCGGGTCTTCTCATCAAGGAACTCATAGCCCGCGGCGACCTGCAGCGTTGTCTCATCGTCTGTCCGGGCAGCCTTGCCGAGCAGTGGCAGGATGAACTCTACCGGCGATTCCATCTGCCCTTCGAGATTTTGACCAACGACAAGCTCGAAGCCGCCCGCACCGGCAACTGGTTTCTGGAAACGAACCTCATCATCGCCCGTCTCGATAAGCTCGCGCGCAACGAAGACGTGCAGCAAAAGCTTAAGGCCCCCGACGGCGGCTTCGACCTCGTTGTCTGTGACGAGGCGCACAAGATGTCGGCTACGTTCTTCGGCGGGGAAATCAAGTATACGAAGCGCTACCGCCTGGGGCAGCTTTTGTCTACGCTCACCCGCCACTTCCTGCTGATGACGGCCACTCCGCATAACGGCAAAGAGGAGGACTTTCAGCTGTTCATGGCGCTGCTCGATGGCGACCGGTTCGAGGGGCGCTTTCGTGACGGTGTCCACACGGCGGACGTCTCGGACATGATGCGCCGCATGGTCAAAGAAAATCTCCTTAAATTCGACGGCACGCCGCTTTTCCCGGAGCGTATCGCCTACACCATGCCGTATAAGCTCTCGCCGGCCGAGGCCCACCTTTATCAGGCCGTTACGGATTACGTGCGCGAGGAGTTCAACCGCGCCGAGGCCCTGCAAAACGATGGGCGTGCCGGTACCGTGGGGTTTGCATTGACCATCCTCCAGCGCCGGCTCGCCTCATCCCCCGAGGCCATCTACCAGTCCTTGCGCCGCCGCCGCGAGCGCCTGGAGGGCCGCCTGCGCGAACTCGAAGTCCTCCAACAGGGAGGCCGCGCAGCACCGGTCTTTTCGCAGGGTGCGGCCCGATGGAGCGCCGACGATGTCGAAGACCTCGAAGAGGCCCCGGACGAAGAGGTCTTGGCCGCCGAGGAGGAGGTGCTGGACCAGGCCACGGCGGCGAGCACCATGGCCGAGCTTGCCGCCGAGATAGAAATGCTCAAGGGCCTCGAATCCCTGGCAGCGGGCGTGCGCCGCGGCGGCGCAGACACCAAGTGGCGGGAGCTCGCGGGCCTTTTGGGAGAGATCTTCTTCCCCCGAGGTCATACCGACCATGTGGCCGAGCCCGGCATCCCCTACGGTGCGGGCGCGATTGCGCCACCCGCATCCTCGCCGCACCAAAAGCTCGTCATCTTCACGGAGCACCGCGACACGCTCAACTATCTCGAAGGCCGTATCACCACGCTCCTTGGCCGCAAGCAGGCCGTGGTCACAATTCACGGCAGCATGGGCCGCGAGGAGCGATTGAAGGCGCAGGAGGCGTTTAAATTCGACCCCGAGGTCCAGGTGCTTCTTGCGACCGACGCCGCCGGCGAGGGTATCAACCTTCAGCGTGCCCATCTCATGGTGAATTATGATCTGCCGTGGAACCCCAATCGGCTGGAGCAGCGCTTTGGCCGCATCCACCGTATCGGCCAGACCGAGGTCTGCCACCTGTGGAATCTGGTCGCCGAGGAGACCCGGGAGGGTGATGTCTACCGCACCCTGCTCGAAAAGCTCGAGCAGGCGCGCCAGACCCTGGGAGGGCAGGTCTTCGACGTGCTGGGCAAGGTCCAGTTCGAGGGCCGCCCGCTGCGTGAGCTTTTGATCGAGGCCATTCGCTATGGGGAGCGCGAGGATGTGCGGCTGCGCCTAAACCTGGCGGTGGAAAACGCCTTGAACCGGGGGCAGTTGCAGGACCTGCTCGAGGAGCGCGCCCTGGCCCACGACGCCATGGACGCAAGCCGCGTTCAGCGCATCCGCGAAGACATGGAGCGGGCGGACGCACGGCGCCTGCAGCCCCACTACATCGAATCCTTCTTTCTCGAGGCCTTCCAGCGCCTGGGGGGCACCACGAGACAGCGCGAACCGCGCCGCTACGAAATCACCCATGTCCCGGCGCCGGTGCGAAACCGCGATCGCCTGATCGGCATAGGCGAGCCGGTGCTGCCGCGCTACGAGCGGATTACATTCGACAAGTCCCTGGTGGCGCCGCAGGGGCAACCGCTGGCTGCCTTCCTGTGCCCGGGCCACCCGCTCCTCGACGCGGTCATTGATCTGACCCTCGAGCGCCATCGCGATTTGCTCAAACGCGGGTGCGTGCTCATCGATGAGTGCGACGCCGGCCGAATGCCGCGCGTGCTCTTCTATCTGGAGCACGCCCTTCAGGACGCCGGTCTTACGCGCACAGGAGAGCGGCGCGTCATCTCCCGGCGCATGCTGTATGTGGAGCTTACCGCTGATGGCACCATCCGCCCTGTGCGCTACGCCCCCTATCTCGACTACCGGCCGCTTGGCGACGGTGAACCGAGGGTCGAGGGGGTCCTTGGCCGGCCGGAGTGCGCCTGGATCAATCGCGAGCTCGAACACAAGGTCCAAGTCTATGCAGTGACTAAGCTCGTTCCCGAGCACCTGGCGGAGGTGCGCGACCGCAAGTCCACCCTCATCGCCAAGACCGAGGCGGCCGTGCGGGACCGCTTGACCAAGGAGATCACCTACTGGGACCATCGCGCCGAGGAACTCAAACTTCAGGAGCAGGCGGGCCGGCCCAATGCGCGGCTTAATTCCGGCGAGGCCCGCAAGCGCGCAGACACCCTCCAAGGCCGGTTCCAGAAGCGCCTGGAGGACCTTGCCCTCGAGGCCCAGATCTCGCCGCTGCCCCCGGTGATACTCGGCGGCATGCTCATTATCCCCGCGGGATTGATGAAGGTGATGACCGGCCAGGACACGAGCGCACCCAGTGCGCCCGTAGACACCCAGGCGAGTGCCGCGCGCGCCCGGCAGATCATTATGGCGATCGAGCGCAGTCTGGGCTTTGAGCCCACCGACCGCGAATTCGAGAGGCTTGGCTACGACATCGAAAGCCGAGTGCCGGGGACCGGCAAGCTGCGTTTCATTGAAGTGAAGGGCCGGGTAAGCGGTGCGCAGACCATCACGGTCACGAAAAACGAGATCCTCTATTCGCTTAATAAGCCGGACGACTTCATACTGGCAATCGTCGAGTTTCAAGATGGCGGGGGACACGAAGTCCACTATGTGCGCCAACCGTTTCAGCGCGAGCCGGACTTCGGGGCAACGAGCGTCAATTATGATTTTTCCGAGCTGCTCACGCGGGCCGCAGGGCCAGGTTAGAGGAGCGCGCAATGACGTACACTGATAACGACCTTGAACTTATGTTGGGCGACATCGAGTCTGACATCATAGAACGCAAGGAAAGCTTCAAAGGGACCGCACCCAAGACGGTGCGCGAAGCCGTGTGCGCGCTCGCGAATGATCTACCGGACCATCAGCGGCTCGGTGTCGTGTTCATCGGCGCGAAAGACGACGGTACCCCATCTGGCCTGGCTATCAGCGATGCGTTATTGCGGCAGCTTGCAGATATCAAAACTGATGGCAACATCACCCCGCCGCCGACGATAACAGTCGAAAAGCGCATCCTGCGAGATGCGGATATGGCCGTTATCACGGTGTGGCCGGCGGATTCCCCACCCGTAAAGTTCCGGGGACGCATCTACATTCGAATCGGCCCGCGTCGAGGCATTGCTTCCGCGCAAGATGAACGCATTCTAAACGAGAAGCGTCGCCATCGGGACAGACCCTTTGACGTGCAACCGCTGATGACCGCCGCTATCGACGATCTCGACCGCCCCAGGTTCGAGTTGGAATACCTCCCGTCTGCGGTCGCACCGGATATTCTTGAGGCCAATGATCGCAGTATTGAACAACGGCTGGCCGCCACGAAGATGATCGTCTCGACCGATCAACTGGTGCCAACGGTGCTCGGGCTCTTGATCATCGGCAAGACCACGCGCAGCTTTTTGGCCGGCGCCTATGTTCAGTTTCTCCGAATTGAGGGGACGGAACTCGACCAGCCGGTGGTGGATGAGGCGCTCATCGATGGCACGGTGGCGGATATGATCCGAAAACTCGACGAGAAGATGGTCGCCCACAATAGGACCCGCGTGGACTTCACGAGCGGGTCGCAGGAGCAACGCACGCCACTGTACCCCCTCGTTGCGCTGCAGCAGCTCACCAGAAATGCCATCCTACACAGGACTTATGAAGGCACAAACGCGCCTGTCCGGGTATCCTGGTACGACGATCGCATCGAAATACACAGCCCTGGCGGCCCCTACGGCGCCGTGACTGAGGAGAATTTCGGCACACCCGGGCTTACCGATTACCGAAATCCCAATCTCGCCGAAGCCATGCGCGCGCTTGGTTATGTACAGAAGTTCGGTGCAGGCATCGTGGCGGCCCGAGGTGCCTTGAAAAAGAACGGTAATCCGCCACCGGAATTCCATGTGGCGCAAAGCCACGTGTTGGTGATCGTGAGGCCCGCCCCATGAAAACCATTGCGTTCTTCAATAACAAGGGCGGCGTCGGCAAGACCTCGCTCGTGTACCATCTCGCCTGGATGTACGCGGATATGGGGCTACCCGTTGTTGCCGCAGATCTGGACCCACAGGCAAACCTGACGAGCATGTTTGTCGATGATGACCGGCTCGAGGCATTATGGCCGGACGATTCTCATACCAAAACGATTTTTGGTGCGATTCAGCCGTTGCTGGAAGGGACCGGCGATATTGCCGTTCCGCACGTCGAGGATATCGCCGACAACATCGGGCTTTTGGTAGGAGACCTTGCGCTCTCCGCATCGGAAGACGAGTTGACGAGTCAGTGGCCCGATTGTCTTGACCGTAAGCCGCGTGCCTTTCGCGTCCTCTCGGCCATCTGGCGGGTGATTAACGAGGCCGCGCAGCAACGCGATGCCGCGCTGGCCCTCATCGACGTGGGACCGAATCTCGGTGCCATCAACCGCGCGGCACTGATTTCCGCCGAGCACATCGTTATCCCGCTCGCTCCCGACCTCTATTCTCTGCAGGGGTTGAGGAACCTCGGGCCGACCCTGCGTCGGTGGCGCAATGAATGGTCCGAGCGCCGCGAACGAAATCCGGTCAATGACCTCTCGATTCCGTTTGGCACCATGACGCCCGCAGGCTACGTCCTCATGCAGCACGCCGTACGCCTTGACCGGCCGGTGAAGGCGTACGACCGATGGATGGTCCGCATCCCCGCTGTGTATCGGCAGGCCGTGCTTGACGAGAGGGCCGCCAACGGTGCCCAAGCCATCAGCAATGACCCGCACTGCCTGGCGGCACTGAAGCATTACCGAAGCCTTATGCCGCTTGCGCAGGATGCCCGCAAGCCGATGTTTTTCCTAAAGCCTGCAGACGGCGCGATTGGCGGTCATGGTAAAGCTGTGCAGGATTGCTACAGGGATTTCCGCGCCCTGGCACGAACCATCGCAGAGCGGTGTGGCGTGCAGATTCCGTGATACAAACTCATCGACGTCGTCCCACTGCTTGAGGCCACCAATTAAGGTGGGCGCGCAAGAAGCCTGCCCTGACCTTTGGAATCGGGGAAAACGAGATTCTCTAGTATTTCCCGAAAAACCCGGTGGCCCCATTCTTGCCGTCGTCGGTTTCATTGGCGGGGGGGCGGGCACCAAGTCTATTCTGTGCGCCAACTGTTTCGGCGCGAACCGGACTTCGGGGCAACGAGCGTCAATTATGATTTTCCTGAGCTGCTTGTGCGGGCCGAGGCGCCCCGATAGGCCCCCGGCGACGGCGAACCTTCGCCCAGGCACGCCCGCCCGGATTGTGAGCCCAAACCCCGTGAAGTGTCAGAAATAGAGAAATAACATTGACAAAATGCAGGAAATACGCAAATATTAGCAATTAATATCTGAAAAAAGGAACACATCTCGATGCTGATCGAGTTCAGTGTTGCCAATTTCCGGTCGATTGGGGCGCGCCAGACGGTAAGCCTTGTCGCGAGCCCCGACACCGCACACCCGCGTAATGTGATTGCCGAGTCGGGAGAGGGGCTACGCCTTCTGCGCTCGGCCGCGATTTATGGGCCGAATGCCGCCGGCAAGAGCAATCTCGGCCGTGCCCTGAAGACCCTGGTGACGCTCGTGCAGCTTTCGGCTACCGGCCTTCAGGAAGGTCAGCCCTTGCCTGTCACGCCCTTTCTTTTGTCTGAGACCGCCGCCAAAGGGCCCTCGGAGTTTGAGATCCTCTTTATCGCCGATGATGGAGTCCGGTATCAATACGGGTGCGCGGTCGACGCCGAGCGTGTCCATAAAGAGTGGCTGGTGGCCTATCCGCACGGCCGGCGGCAGCGCTGGTTTGAGCGGGTCTTCGTGGCCGATTCAAAGAGCTACGACTGGTGGTTCGGTTCGCACTTCAGGGCCGAACGCGCACGGCGCCGGCTCTGGCAGGACTCGACCCGCGCCAACGCGCTCTTTCTCTCAACCGCCATCCAGCTTAATAACGAGCAGTTGAGGCCCGTTTTTACCTGGCTTACCCAAAAGCTCATCGTGTTGCTCCCGGGCAGCGGCGTCAATTTCAATCCATTCCTGAGTTTAAGTCTCCTACGTGAGGCGAGCGGCCAAGAAAAAATCATGCAGTACATGCAGGCGGCGGATATCGGCATCGACAGGCTCGAGCTGGTGGAAGAGGAGCGGCCTTCGGCGCCGCCAGTTGCCTTATTGCCAGGCGGCCTGCAGCTCCAATTAGCGATTGCCAACCCCGCAGGTGTCGCCCCACAGCCGCCTCTTAAGCAGTTACGGGTCCGGGCGTGGCATAAGCGTGTCGACTCCGGTGGGGAGGTGGCGCTCGATCTCAGTGATGAGTCGGACGGTACACGAAAGCTCTTTGAGTTTGCCGGCGGCTGGTTGCGGGCGCTCGAATGGGGTGCGGCCCTGTTCGTCGACGAACTGGACTTGAGCCTGCATCCCCACATGACGCGCTTTCTTGTCGGGCTTTTCCATGGCCGCGCCAATGACAAGAATTCCCAGCTCGTCTTCACGACACACGATACGACCCTGCTGGATACGGATGTGATGAGACGCGACCAGATCTGGTTTGTCGAAAAGGACAAGCAGAGCGCCTCGCATTTCTATTCCTTGCTTGAGTATTCGCCCCGAAAGGAGGAGGCCCTGGAGCGTGGCTACCTCAAGGGCCGTTACGGGGCTATCCCCTTCATTGGCCCCCTCGGGGCGCGGTGAAATGGCGCGCATTGCAAAAGCGCGGGGCGGGGGGTCATTGCAACGTAGGCCCGGGCGAAGGCCCCCGCGATCCCTGACTCTTATCGTATGCGAGGGACAGACCGAGCAGGACTATTTTGACGCCGCGAGAATCCATTATCGACTGACGAACGCAGAGGTCGTTATTGTCGAAAATACAGTAGGCTCGGCGCCTATCAGCGTCGTGGAATGCGCCGAGCACAAAAGCAAGGAACCGGGTAGTTACGACAAGATTTTCTGCGTGTTCGACCGAGATAGCCACGCAAGCTTTGACGAGGCCCGTGGCAAGATCAAAAGTCTGGCAGGACGCACGAAGAGGCCACTGCCCATCGAGGAGGTTGTCTCCATCCCCTGCTTCGAGGTCTGGGTGCTGCTCCATTTTGAACGAAAAGATGCCCCGTTCGCCGATTGCCATGACGTGGTCCGCTGCCTACGCGATAGGCATATGCCCGGTTATGACAAGGCCGATGCCGCCGTAGCCAGGCAACTGATAAGAAGTGCCAATGCGGCGCTTGCAAACGCCGACTGGCTCGAGCCGCGTGCAGCGCACAACGATTACAACCCCTATACTCAAGTCCACCGGGTGCTTCGGCATTTCGAGTCGGTATCCCGGCAGGAAGCCCCATGACCAAAAAGAAGCTCATCGAAGTCGCCTTGCCTCTGGAGGCCATCAACAAGGCCAGCGCCCGGGAAAAGTCCATCCGCCATGGACACCCCAGCACGCTGCATCTGTGGTGGGCGCGTCGCCCCTTGGCGGCCGCGCGGGCGGTCATATTTGCGCAGATGGTGGATGACCCATCCGCCCACCCCGACCTGTTCCCGACCGAGGAGGCCCAGGACAAAGAGCGGCAGCGGCTCTTTAAAATCATCGAAGACCTGGTTCAGTGGGAGAACACCACGAACGAATCGGTCCTCGACCAGGCCCGCACCGAAATCTGGCAGAGCTGGCGGCGGGCCTGCGCGGAGAATGCCAATCACCCGCGCGCCAAGGAACTCTTCGACCCCACCCGATTACCCGCCTTCCACGACCCCTTCGCCGGTGGCGGGGCGCTCCCGCTCGAGGCCCAGCGCCTCGGTCTCGAGGCCTATGCCAGTGATTTAAACCCCGTGGCCGTGCTCATCAACAAGGCCATGATCGAGATCCCGCCGAAGTTCGCAGGAAGGCTCCCGGTCAACCCGGAATGGCAGCAGAAGGGGGATGATGAAAAGGCCATGACCCACTGGCGGGGTGCCCAGGGCCTTGCTGAGGATGTGCGAACCTACGGCCAGTGGATGCGCGATGAGGCCGCAAAGCGCATAGGCCACCTCTATCCCCCTATTGAGGTCACGGCCGAGATGGCCAAAGACCGCCCGGACCTGAAGCCCTATGTCGGCCGCAAACTCACCGTCATCGCTTGGCTGTGGGCACGGACCGTCAAAAGCCCCAACCCGGCATTTGCCACCATCGACGTGCCGCTTGCCTCGACCTTCATGCTGTCTACGAAGACCGGCAAGGAGGCGTACGTCGAGCCGGTGATCGAAAACGGTAGCTACCGGTTCACGGTGAAGGTGGGCAAACCCAAGAACGCGGAAGCGGCGAAGAACGGCACGAAGCTCGCGCGAGCAAACTTTGTCTGCCTGATGTCGGGTACGCCAATCTCTGGCGATTACCTTAAGAGCGAAGGTCAAGGCGGGCGCCTAAGCGCGCGGTTGATGGCGATAGTCGCCGAGGGTAAGCGCGGTCGAGTCTATCTCTCACCGAGGCCGGAGCACGAAACAATAGCGCAGGAGGCGCGACCAGAGTGGAAGCCCGACGTTGATATTTCGGGGAGCACGCAGTACCTAGGCGCAAAGCCATACGGAATGACAAAGTTTTCTGACCTCTTCACCGCACGCCAGCTTGTGGCGCTGACCACTTTTTCCGACCTGGTACAGGAAGCGCGCGTGCGAGTGAAGCGCGACGCGTTAGCCGCCGGCCAGGCTGACGACGGGCGGGGCATCGATGCAGGTGGCACCGGCATAACTGCCTACGCCGATGCGGTGGCTGTGTATTTGGCATTTGCAGTAGACAAGGGCGCGAACTACTGGTCTTCGGTCTGTGCGTGGCACAACGGCGCAGAGAAAATGGTCTCCACTTTCGGTCGGCAAGCGATTCCGATGGTCTGGGATTACACAGAAGCAAATCCATTAAGCGATTCCTCTGGGAATCTACTTCTCGGCATTGAGCAGGCGGCGAAGATGATCCTTGGACTCGGTTATGGCCAGCACGGAATAGCTGCACAAGCTGACGCGCAACGCCAAGACATCGCGGTTTCGAAAGTCATTTCTACAGATCCTCCGTATTTCGACAACGTTCCGTACGCCGATCTGTCGGATTTCTTCTACGTTTGGCTGCGTCGTTCATTGAGGCAAGTCTACCCTAACCTCTTTGCTACGTTGGCTGTGCCGAAGATGGAAGAATTAGTTGCCTTCGCCTATAGGCATCAGGACAAGACCGCTGCTGGAACGTTCTTTATGGACGGGATGACACGGGCAATGCATCGACTGGCCGAGCAGGCGCACCCAGCGTTCCCGGCCACCATCTACTATGCCTTCCGGCAGTCGGAGACCGAGAGCGAGGCTGGTACCGCCAGCACCGGTTGGGAAACCTTTCTTGATGCGGTGATTCAAGCGGGATTCGCTCTCGGGGGCACTTGGCCAATACGCACGGAATACACAGGAAACCTTAAGACCAACCGCAACGCCCTCGCGTCTAGCATCGTCCTCGTCTGTCGCCCGCGTCCCACGAACGCCGCCACCGCCACGCGTCGCGAATTCCTCACTGCCCTCAAGTCCGAACTCCCGGAGGCCCTCGCCCATCTGCAGGCCGGCAATATCGCGCCGGTGGACCTGGCGCAGGCGGCCATCGGCCCCGGTATGGCCGTATACACGCGCTTTGCGCGTGTGCTTGACGCCGAAGGCAAGGCCCTTAGGGTGCGCGAGGCGCTCTCGCTTATCAATCAGACGCTCGATGAGACCCTGGCCCAACAGGAAGGCGACTTCGATGCCGATTCCCGCTGGGCGCTCGCCTGGTTCGAGCAACAGGGTTTTGCCGAAGGTGAGTTTGGAGTGGCCGATGTGCTGGCGCGCGCCAAGAACACGGCTGTGGCCGGTCTGGTGGAGGCCCGTATCGTCACATCGAGCCGCGGCAAGGTGCGGCTGCTCAAACCCGACGAACTACCGGAGGACTGGGATCCCGAGGCGGATGCACGTCTGACTGTCTGGGAGATGACGCATCACCTGATCCGCGCGCTTGCCCAAGGCGAGCAGGCGGCATCGAGGCTTGTGGCCAAGCTTGGCGCCAGGGCCGATGTTGCCCGGGAACTTGCCTATCGGCTCTATACGCTCTGTGAGCGCAAGAAGCGCGCCCCGGAGGCGCTCGCCTACAATGGCCTCGTCCAGAGCTGGCCGGAGATCGTGCGGCTGGCGCAAGCAGGACACGAAACCCAGGTACCGACCGAGACAGCCGACCTATTCGGGGAGGAGTAAAGCATGGCTATGAGCAATTACGAACGGGTCGGCAAGGCGCTGGAGCTTTTGAAGGGCGGGCTTGCCCCCTTCATAGACCGTGAGTTGAGGAACGTCTATCCGGATAAGGCGCCCGAGGAGGCCACCCGGTATCTCGGCGAGGACCGTCTGCTGGCCAAAAAGGCGTTGCCTGAGTGGGACGCGGCGGCCCTCTTAAAGCTCATGTGGGAGGCGTGGAACGACGTCTTTCGTCGCGCCCTGGGGCCGGCTGACCGCAGCCTCGTCAGCGAGCTGCGCGACGTGCGCAACCGCTGGGCGCACCAGCAGGCCTTCTCGGGGGATGATGCCTATCGGGCGCTCGATTCCGCACACAGGCTTCTGCTCGCGGTGTCGGCCACCCAGGCCGAGGATATCGATAAGATGAAAAACGAGCTGCTGCGCGTGCGGTTTGAAGAGCAATTGCGCACCGAGAAGCGCAAAAGCGCGGGCACGGCCATTGAAGGTCAGGTCACCGGCAACCTCAAGCCCTGGCGCGAGGTCGTGACCCCGCACAAGGACGTTGCAAGTGGCCGCTACCAGCAGGCCGAGTTCGCGGCCGACCTCTGGCAGGTGCATCTAGGCGAGGGCACGGATGAGTATAAACACCCCACCGAGTTCTTCCGCCGCACCTATCTTACGGAGAGCCTAAAGCGCCTGCTCGTGGGGGCGGTGCAGAGGCTTGGCTCCTCGAAAGGGGCTAGCGGCGACCCGGTGGTGCAGCTGCAGACAAACTTCGGGGGCGGCAAGACCCACTCGATGCTCGCGCTTTATCACCTCTTCTCCGGCGCCAAGCCCGGTGAGCTCAGCGGTATCGAGGGCGTGCTGAAGGAGGCGGGTCACACCCAGCTGCCCACGGCCCGGCGCGTGGTGCTCGTCGGCAACAAAATCTCCCCCGGCAATCCGGTCACGAAGTCCGACGGCACTGTAGTACGCACCCTGTGGGGGGAGCTTGCCTGGCAATTGGGGTTGGCGGCAGGCGGCATCCAGGAGGCCCGCAAGGCCTTCGAGCACGTGCGCGCCGACGATGAAAAGGCGACAAGCCCCGGCGATCGACTGCGGCAGCTCTTCAATACCTATGGACCCTGTCTTGTCCTGATCGATGAGTGGGTGGCCTATGCCCGTCAACTCCATGAGCAGAGCGACCTGCCGGCCGGGAGCTTCGAGACCCAGTTTACCTTCGCCCAGGCGCTGACCGAATCTGCCAAGCTCGCCAAGAACTGTCTGCTCGTCATCAGCCTGCCGGCCTCCGATACGGCGGGCTCTCCCCACACCCAGGCCGATGACGTGGAAGTCGGGGGCGTGCGCGGGCGCGAGGCGCTCGACCGGCTGCGCAACGTCGTCGGGCGGGTCGAGTCCTCGTGGCGCCCGGCCAGTGCCGAGGAGGGCTTCGAGATCGTGCGCCGACGGCTCTTCGAGCCGCTTTCCGACAAGGCCCAGTTTGTGGCCCGCGATGCCGTGGCGCGTGCCTTCTACGACTTCTACCACACCCAGCAACAGGAGTTCCCGCCTGAGTGCCGCGAGCCCGATTATGAGAAGCGCTTGAGGGACGCCTACCCCATTCATCCAGAGATATTCGACCGGCTCTATACCGACTGGTCGGCGCTCGCGAAATTCCAGCGCACGCGCGGCGTGCTGCGCCTCATGGCCGCGGTGATCCACAGCCTCTGGGAAAAGGGTGACCGCAACCCGCTCATCCTGCCCGCGAATATCCCGATCGACGACCCGCGCGTGCAGTTCGAGTTGACCCGCTATCTCTCCGACAATTGGGTGCCGATCATTGAAAAGGACGTGGACGGGCCGAACTCGCTGCCGCTGCGCATCGACGCTGAGGTGCCGAACCTGGGCAAGTTCCACGCCTGCCGCCGGGTGGCGCGTGCCATCTATCTGGGCTCCGCCCCGACAGATGCCGCTGCCCACCGGGGGCTCGAGGACCGGCAGGTGAAGCTTGGATGCGTCATGCCGGGCGAATCCCCGGCGGTCTTCGGGGACGCCCTGCGGCGTCTTGCCGCGGCGGCCACGTATCTCTATCAGGAGGGACCGCGGGTCTGGTACTCCATTCAGCCCACTGTCACAAAGCTCGCCGACGACCGTGCCGAGCAGCTAAAGCGCGACCCCGACCAGGTGGTTCAGGAGCTCGAGCGGCGGCTGCGCGCCGATCTTGCCAAGACCGGTGACTTCCGCAGGGTCCATCCGATGCCCCATTCCGGCCAGGATGTGCCGGATGACCGGGATGCCCGGCTCATCGTGCTCGGTGTCGATCACCCCTATAGCAAAGAGCCCGGTAATCCGGCGGAGGTCGCCGCCAAGGCCATCTTCGAGATGCGCGGCAATAGCCCGCGCCTATATCGCAATACGCTGGTCTTCCTGGCGGTCGACAAGACACGCTTGCAGGATCTCGATGAGGCGGTACGTCGCTATCTGGCCTGGAATTCCATCGTTGCCGAGAAAGAGGGGCTAAACCTCACCGCCCATCAGGCAAAGCAGGCGGAAACACAGCGCCTGGCGGCTGATAACAAGGTCACGGTACAGATCCCGGAGGCTTATCAGTGGTTGCTGGTGCCGACCCAGGCCAATCCCCAGGCCCCTGTCGTGTGGCAGGCCTCGAAGGTATCGGGGACCGACACCCTGGCGGTGCGTGCGAGCAAGAAGCTCAAAAGCGAGGAGCTGCTCATCACGAGCTTTGCGGCCTCGCGGTTGCGCATGGAGCTTGACCGGGTGCCACTATGGCGCGGTGACCATGTTTCCATCCGGCAACTGGCGGACGACTTTGCGCGCTACCTGTATCTACCGCGCCTTGTCCATTCGAGCATCCTGCTCGAGGCCATGCAAAACGGTGTGGTCCTTCTTACCTGGGAACAGGATGGGTTTGCCTACGCCGAGAGTTACGACGAGGACAACCACCGGTATCGAGGGCTCCGCGCGGGGCAACTCATCCCATTTGCCGATGCCGATGCGCCGGAGATCCTTGTCAAATCCGCTGTCGCCCGCAGGCAACTCGACGCCGAGGCGGTAGGCCGGCCCGGGGCGGAAACGCCCCCCGCACCTCCTGGCGGCGCCAAACCGCAGGCCCCGCCCGAGCCGGGAGGGGCGTCCCCCCAACCCAACCTCTCGAGGGCGACACGCTTCCATGGCTCAGTCGTCCTTGATCCTGCCCGGGCAGGACGCGATGCCAGCCGAATCGCCGAGGAGATTATTGCCCATCTTGCGGGCCTGGTCGGCGCCCGCGTCAAGGTGACACTGGAGATCCAGGCCGAGATCCCCGGAGGTGCCCCGGACCATGTGGTGCGCACCGTCACCGAGAACAGCCGGACCTTGCGGTTTACAAACCAAGGGTTCGAGAAGGAGTAGGGGCCCGCGAGCGCGCAACTGGTGCGTTTCGTGGCTAAAAGGAGGTAACGATGTCCATCCTTCAAGAGATTCTCCGTTGGGCGAAGGCGTTGGCGCCTTGGCAGAGCGATGCGGTCGGACGTCTCTTCATAAAGGAATCGCTAACCGCAGACGATTTGGATGATCTATATGCGCTGCTCAAAGCCGAGCACGGAATTCCTGACCAGAAAGGAAGAACAGCCAACCCATTAGCAGATGACAAGATACCAGCTGGTGCACAGCCGAACGAACACGTTGAGCTAGTGGCAATGAAGAACTTAACGAACGTAAATGCCATAGCCGAGAATCAACGACTGGAGTTCGGAGCCAAAGGCCTTACTGTCATCTACGGTGACAACGGTTCTGGTAAATCTGGATACTCCCGCGTAATAAAGAAAGCTTGTCGGGCGCGGGACCAAAGCGAGCAGATTCTGCCCAATGTGAACACGCCTCCCGGTAATGTGGGCCCCGCAGCGGCAACTTTTGAGATAACTGTTAACGGCACACCTAAAGAATTACCCTGGGTAAACGGAAAACCTGCGCCGCAGGAACTGTCCTCTCTGGCAATCTTTGATTCTCGTTGTGCTCGCGCGTACCTGGATGAAGAGGACGACTTTTCTTATGTGCCATACGGTCTCGACATTCTTGAAGGATTGGCTTGTGTCTGTAGGGAGTTCGACACACGTATCAAAACGGAACTGGCGCTATGTACAGTAGACAGATCGGTGTTCAATGAATTGACCTCTACGCAAACCGCGGCAGGTAACTTGGTGGCGTGCGTGAGCGCAAAGACGAGCAGCGCTGCCGTTGAGAAGCTGGCCACTCTTAGTGCAGGTGAACTGGCTCGTAGGGATGAACTCGAGAAGAACCTCAAAGCTGACAACCCTAAAGAAAAGGCGATCCAACTACGGCTGCGCGCCGCCAGAATAACCCAGCTTGCAAAAAGCGCGGATGAGAAAGCCGGTCTTGTAAATGGCGCAGCCACAAGAACGCTCAAGGAGCTTGCAGAGGCCTACCATACTGCCAAAGCTGCTGCGGAATTGGCCGCTAATGCCTTCAAGAATGACACCACTTTTCTCCCCGGTACTGGCGGCGAAGCATGGAAAGACCTTTTTGAAGCGGCCCGTAAATTTTCACTAGAGGCCTATCCCGAGAAACACTTTCCGAAACTCGAGGCCGGCGCTCCTTGCCCGTTGTGCCAACAACCTTTGAATGATGGGGCTGCACGTTTGGTTCGCTTTGAAGAGTTTGTTCAACAGGAAGCGGAAAAGAACATGCGGGCTTGTAAGAGGGCGCTTGCCGAGAAATACAAGCCCTTCGAACAGGCAAACGTCACGCTTGGATTCGATGATGTGCTGTTCAGGGAAGTCGAAGGCTTGGACGCTGCTATTGCCAAGGCCGCCCGCGACTTTGAAACGGCGCTATTGGAAAGACACAAAGCAATTAAACAGGCCTGCGCGGCCCGTGCTTGGGAAACACTCGCTGCTGAACCAGATAGCCCCTCTGCGCAGTTGAATATCATGGCCGCCAATTTGACTAAAGAAGCCGGAGAGCTTGAAAAGGCCGCGGACGCCAAAGCACGCGCCGGTCTTCAAAGCGAATTCAACGAGTTGGACGCTAGACTAAAGCTTAGTAAACTGAAAAGCGCAGTCGTTTCTGCAATTGAAAAATGCTCACTTGCGGAAAAACTATCAAAGTGCGCGAGTGCGGTTAAAACGAACACAATCACAATGAAATCCACTGAGCTTGCGGAAAAGGTGGTTTCTAAAGAACTTGCTGATGCGCTGAACATAGAGTTCAAAGCGATGGGCGTTGGAAACCTGCATGTGTCGTTGGCAACGAGATCAGTCAAAGGCAAAACACTACACAAGCTAAAAATTGATATGCCACAATCAAGAAGCCCGGCCGAGATCCTTAGTGAAGGAGAGCAGCGGGCGATTGCTGTGGGCGCGTTTCTAGCAGAGGTCAACCTTGGAGCAGGTGTGGGCGGTGTGATTTTTGACGATCCTGTATCTTCACTTGACCACAAGCGACGCGAACGTGTTGCCATACGACTCGTACGGGAGGCGAGCAAACGGCAGGTCATGGTTCTGACGCACGATATATATTTCCTCTGGACTTTGATTCACGAAGCAGAGCAAATGGGGGTATCCGTTACTACGCAGAGCCTTACTAGAAGGTCGGCGGGCTTTGGCGTACCGGAGCCACATATTCCGTTTGAAGCTATGGGAACCAAAGCGCGTGTTGGTGTGCTCCACAAGATCCAGCAGCAGATTGCGAAGATTCACAAGAGTGGCGACGAGCCTGAGTCGAGGCGGCAGACGATAGATTGTTACCGGCAGTTGCGCATAGCGTGGGAGAGGGCTGTAGAAGAGGTTCTATTCCAGAATGTGGTCCTCCGTTTTCGAAAAGGCGTCTCTACGCAACCGCTGGTCGGGGTATCAGTAGACGATGCGGATTACAACGTGATTGACGAGGCAATGACCAGGTGTTCCAACTATGCGCATGATCGGGCCCTTATGTGTGGTGTTGCGATTCCGGAACCGGACGAACTACTCGCCGATATCAATATGTTAGAGAACTGGCGTGTCGCCGTTGTTAAGCGCGCCGAAGGGGTGGCGAGGCGGCGAAAAGCTGGTGCATAGTGCTTGATCTGTTCCCGGCGCAAGGGTAGGTATGACGCCGGAGTGGAAAAAATAAGAAGTCAAAAGTGACTACATCTAGCATAGTCAAAAAATTATGGAACTACGGCAATGTGCTGTGCGATGACGGCATGTCCTATCGCGATTGTGTCGAGTAGCTCACATATCTGCTGTTCCTCATAATGCGATGAACGAACCACGGCGCCGTATAACCAGAGGAGTCCGGTGCCGGAAAAGTACAGGTGACCGAGCCTCGTTGGCCGGCGTCAACTATCTTGAGCGGTCAGCGACAACTATTCTGGCAGCGGGGGTTGCCGACGCAGTCCACCTGCCGCAACCCAAGGGATTGCGGCGCATGTGCTTGTGACTAGTTGCTGGGCCCTTGGGCTAACGTGCGTTTTTCGCGCCATCGTGAACACCCCTTTCAGACGATCGTGAACAGGGTTTACGAACGATCGTGAACACCCGTTTCGGACGATCGTGAACGCCTAAGGCACCAGAACCGAAAACGGCGTTCAT
>JAKARI010000053.1 GCA_021819245.1 Pseudomonadota bacterium
CGATCACATAGCGATGCGGGGCACGGCGCACGACCACGACGAAGGCCGGATGTCTGGCCGGCAGCATCACGGATGCCGGGGCACGCAGGGTGACGCCCTCATAGCGCCAGGCGGTGCGCCTCCCATGGAAATACCCGGCGATCAGGATACGCGTGGCGCGCGCATCGCTCAGGGTCGTCGCCTGCCGCATCGCGGTAATGACCGCGCGGCCGGCCCGATAGGACCCGCGCGCTACGACGTCCTCCCCGAGCGCAACCGGCCAGGCATGTCCGCTCGCGACCGCAAGGCGCGCACCGCCGATGCGGACCCGCCCCGCCGCCAGACCCTCGAGGCGGCCGCGGACCAGGAACGATCCTGTGTTGCCAAAGGCCTCTTTCCTTAACACATGCACGCGGGTGGCGCGCCACACGCCCGAGCCCCGGACAAGACCACTTACCGCCACCTCCATACCTGCCTTGAGACGGACGGCGACCGGTGACACCACGGTATGGGTCGTGAGATCAATCGTCTGCCCGAGGACCCGCAGCACGCGGCCTTGATGGGTTGACGCCGTGATGATGCCGATCACGGCATGCTGCACGCGCACGCTTAAGGCCGTGGCATAGCCTGTGCGGATGCGACCCTCGACAAACACGCTGTCGCCGCGGGCAAGCGCGCCGCGCGATGCCGGCCGTCCATCGATACGGTAGCGGATGACCGTTCGCAGATGGTACTCGGTGCCGTTCACAAAGATACTGCCAAACCGCTGAATGACGCCGATCGCGGTGACCCCGGTCCCGCCGATCCCGCCCTGCGGGCGTCCGGTGCCGCCGATCCCGCCGCTTGGGGCGGTAAAGCCCGCGAGCAAGACGCAGAGGGCAAGGCCCAGGAGGCGGCGCCAATATCTAGGGAGTCGTGTCATGGGAATCATCCGCTGGGGTCTTGGGTTCTTCGTAATAGTACACACCGATGCGCACACGCCGGGCCCGCGGGTCCATCTGGGCACCGGCCTCATGAGGCGTGAGATCCCGGTGCAGGCCCTGCAGCAGGCGGTCGGCGGCGGCCTCGATGCGCGGGCGCGCCCCCTCGATCGCGGCAGAAGGCAGGGCATCAAAGAAAACCGCCCGTTCGATAAACGGCGTGCCCGGGCCCAGGTTGTGGAAGGCGCTTGCCATATGGTCCCCGACGTTGTCGGCAAGAAACGCAAGCTTGTCGTGCGGGACGTCCGGCACATAGGCAGTGCGGAGAAGCCGCACACGTCCCCCCTCCTCGAGGCTTACGGCGCGCGCCCGGATCAGGTCGTCGAGAATGGCGCGCGGGCGTACGTCGGCCTTGATGCGCCGCGTCAGGGTCTCGAAGCTCAACTCCGTGGCACTGTGCAGGGGCAGATCCTTCAAACGGCCGTCGGCCTCGCGGGTGTCTTCAGAGGCCACCCACGCGCCGATCAGCTGGGCGGCGATATGGGCGCCGCGGGTCGCCCCCTCGGCCGCACCCTCATTCTGCGTGATCAGGGTGCGCAGGCGCTTGACCTCTTTGCGGTGGATGCCGGTCGCAAGACTCAGATCACTATCCGTCGGCGCTCGCCCCCTCGGGCCCGCCAAGGCCTCCTCCACATAGACGACCTTCAACAGGTTCATGAGGCCCGTAAAGGTCACGCCCTGCCCGATCAGATAGCGCACCAGGGGGCGCAGCAGGCGATGGACCGCTTGGTTTAGGGAGTCGCTCATGACTCCAGTATGACACAGACTCTTGACGTGGGAAAGTTTCCCACTACAATGGGAACCAGGCTCAAGCCCGGCACTCACGGTTTGGCCCGTCGGTTCCCTACAATGGATCTTTAGGAGGTAACACCCATGAAGACGACTCTTGCGATGATTGCGACCACGGCGGCGGTCCTTATGCTGGCCGGCCCGACCTACGCGGGCCAGATCCCCACGACCACAACCACCACCACGACACCAACCACCCCACCGCCGCAGAACACGAATGCGGCTACTCCGGCGATTCCCGGCACCGATGGGACGCCCGCCACGCCCGCCGTCCCCGGCAACCCGGTGGCGCGCGCGGCGATCGCCCGGGCCCGGCTTATGCGCGAGGAGCATGGCGTCAGCGACCAGTATGCCGATACCGATCAGGACACGGTCACGCGCCCGACAATGACGCGCCCGCAGATCACCCGTCCTACGATCGAGCGCCCGCAGATCACCCGTCCTACGATCGAGCGTCCCAGCATGCAGTAAGACAACCGGCCGCACAGGCGATTGGATCGCCTGTGCGGATCTCATGCCTGCCCTCACCTTCGGCGCGCCATGAGATCCGCCCTGGAGTTTAATAGCGGACTTACATTCGCGGGGTGCCGACCAGATGCGCCTGATCCCAAAAATGGCAGGTGGCTTGGCGCAGGGTCTTAAGCGATGAAATCACGCGAGATCTATTAAGGAAGGGCGGGACAGGCGATTCGGGTGCGGGCCACTGGCCCTGCGTTGCCAAACCCTAAGGTCAGTGCCTATGATCGGCCTATCAATGAATGAATTCGGATCTTAATACATAAGGGGGTTTTCTTGAGAAACTTTATAAAGCGATGCGCGCCGGGCGTCATGCTTGTGCTCGCGTCCCAGGGGGTAACGGCCGCATCCTGGACCTTGGGGGCGCTGCCATCTTACTTCACCGGACACTACGGTACGCAAAACACCATCGGCATCCTGTATGTCCCCACCTATCTCCAGTACCGCAGTTCGCAATGGCGCCTGAAGCTCACCGTGCCCTACATATCCGTCTCGGGCCTGCCCGCGGGGGCGTCACTCAACGGCGGCACCATAGCGCAACGCGGCAGCAATACGCAGACGACAAACCCAAGCGGCTTAGGCGATGTCTGGCTTGCCGCGCACTATACCCTGATACCGGAGCAGGGCCTTATGCCGGCGGTCGTCCCCTTTGCCAAGGTCAAGTTTGGTACGGCATCGGCCGCGAAGGGGCTCGGCACCGGCAAAAACGATTACGAGGCGGGCCTGGGGTTCAATACGACCATAGGCGGTGACATCTTTCCGTTTGCGCATGTCGCCTATCGCATCGTCGGCAGCCCCCCGGGCGAGAACCTGCAAAACATCGTCACGTTCAACGGGGGCGCGAGCTTTGCCGCCTCGTCGCACACCATATGGACCCTCATGTACGCCGGGGCGGGTTCGGAACAGCTGGGCTACTCGGGACCGGCCGATATCATTGGCGCCTGGAATTACAACGTGACACAGGCCGGCAGCGGCTTTCAGATCTATGTGGACAAGGGGCTAAGCAACGGCAGCGCCAATATCGGTGGGGGTATCGGCGGCCAGATCGTGTTCTAGGCACCTGCCTTCAGGGGCCCCGCGCTCTTCTAAAGCCGCGTGG
>JAKARI010000035.1 GCA_021819245.1 Pseudomonadota bacterium
GACGATTGGCAGAAGGTCGCGATCCGGCGCTTGGGCGAATTGGTCGACGGCTCGCGCGCGTTGCGCGTCTATCTCGACGCGTGCGTCAAATGCGGGGCATGCACCGACAAGTGCCATTATTTCCTGGGCACGGCCGATCCCCGCAACATGCCGGTCGCGCGCCAGGACCTCCTGCGCAAGGTCTACCGGCGGTACTTTACCTGGGCCGGGCGCCTGTTCCCCTGGCTCGTGGGGGCGACCGATCTGACCGAGGAGGTGCTGGATGCCTGGTACAGCTACTACCACCAGTGCTCGCAGTGCCGCCGCTGCTCGGTGTTCTGCCCGTTTGGCATCGACACCGCCGAGGTGTCCATGGCCGCGCGCGAGATCCTCGATTCGGTGGGTGTCGGCCAGAAGTACTGTAACGAGATCCTGGGCAAGGTCCACAAGATCGGCAACAACTTGGGCCTGCCCGAGCCCGCGCTGCGCAACACCCTCGAGGGCCTGGAAGAGGACGTGAAAGAGGCCACCGGGGTCGACGTGCGCTTTCCGGTGGATGTGGTGGGCGCCGAGGTGCTTCTGATCACCCCGTCGGCCGACTTCTTCGCGGAGCCCCATATCGACGGGCTCATCGGCTACGCCAAGGTCTTTCATCAGGCCGGCATCAGCTGGACCGTGAGCTCGCAGGCCTCGGAGGCCGCGAACTTCGCGATGTTCATCGGCTCGCGCGAGCAGATGCAGAAGGTGGCGCAGCGCATACGGGACGCCGCCATCGCGCTCAAGGTCAAGCGCATCGTCGTCGGCGAGTGCGGGCATGCGTGGCGCGTGGCCTATGCCTTCTGGAGCACGCTCATAGGGCCGCTCGATTTCCTCGACCCGCGCTACCCGCGCCCGCAGCACATCTGCGAGGTGACCGAGGGCCTGATCGCGCGCGGGGCCTTGAAGCTCGACAAGTCGGCCAACGACGACAAGGTCGTGACCTTTCATGACTCGTGCAACGTGGCGCGCGCCACGCGTATGGGGGACCGCCCCGGCGGGCAGTTTGCGGTGCCGCGCTCGGTGATCCAGTCGGTGTGCGCGCACTTCGTCGACATGGATCCCGCGACCATCGGCGATCGCACCTTCTGCTGCGGGGGCGGCGGCGGGCTTTTGACCGACGATCTCATGGAGCTGCGGGTGAAGGGCGCGTTGCCGAGGCTGCAGGCCCTGAACACCGTGGTGGAAGACCGCAAGGTCACGCACATGGCGGCGATCTGCGCGATCTGCAAGACCCAATTTAGCAAGGTGCTGCCGTATTACGGGCTGCCCCGCGAGATGGTGATCAGTGTGCATCAGCTCGTGGGCGACGCCATCGTGCTGGGCGCCAAAGAGTAGCTGTCATATAAGGGGATGAGCATGGCCAACGAGACGCACAACGCGGAGCTAAGCCGCACCTTCCGCCGCTATGAGGACGGGGTAAGCGAGCCGGATTCCTGGCAGGACGTCATCTTCAAGGCGGGCTGGTCATATAAGTGCCCGGTCTACGTCCAGCGCACGCCGACCTGCCAGAACGGCTGCCCCGCGGGCGAGGACATCCGCGGCTGGCTCGATGTCGTGCGCGGCTTGGACAAGCCGCCGGAGGGCGTGACCTGGCAGGAGCATGCCTTTAGGCGGCTGACGCGCGCCAATCCGTTTCCGGGCGTCATGGGCTATGTGTGCCCGGCGCCGTGCGAGGAGGGCTGCAACCGCCGCGCGGTGGAAGACCACGTGGGCATCAATGCCGTCGAGCAGTTCGTGGGCGAGGCCGCGCTGAAGGCCGGGTTTACCTTCGCCAAGCCCGCGAAGGAGACCGGCAAGCGCGTGGCCATCATAGGCGGCGGCCCGGGCGGGCTGGCCTGCGCCTATCAGCTGCGCTTGAAGGGGCATAGCTGCACGATCTTCGAGTCGCGCGAGGAGCTAGGCGGCATGCTGCGCTACGGGCTGCCGAACTATCGCACCCCGCGTCCGGTGGTCGACGGCGAGATTCAGCGCATCGTCGATCTCGGCGTGACGGTCAAGACCGGCGTGCGCGTCGGGCGCGACATCAGCTTCAAGGATATCGATAAGGACTTCGATGCCGTGTTCTGGGCGATCGGCACCCAGCGCGGGCGCATCCCCGAGATCCCGGGGGCCGATGCCCCCAACTGCATAGGCGGCATCGAGTTCCTGCGCGAGTTCAACGAAGGGCGCCTGCCGGAGGTGCCGCGGCGTATCGTCGTCATAGGCGGCGGTGACACCTCGGTCGACGTGACCACGGTGGCGCGCAAGGTCGGGGGCTTCGCCGGCACCAAGCCCGACGGCTCGCCGCTCACCTATACCGCCGACATGGTGACGCAGGCGGCCATTCACAGCGGCCAGAAGGTGACGCTCACCTCCGTGCTGCCGACCAACAAGCTCAAGGCCGCCGAGCGCGAGGTGGAAGACGCCCGGTCGCTGGATGTCGCCATCGTCGGCAATGTCATGCCGCTGTCTGTGACCATCGGCGCCAACGGGCGCGCGGTCGGCGTGCGCTTTGCCCCCTGCGAGCACACGAAAGACGGCAAGCGCGTGCGCGTGGCCGGCGACGAGACCGAGATCCCCGCCGACCTCGTGGTGTTCGCCATAGGCCAGGTGGCCGACATGGACGGCCTCGAGGCCTTGGACAACGGGCGCCACGCCATCGCCCCGGGTCCCGGCCTGCAGGTCATCGGCAACCCGAAGCACTTCGTGGGCGGCGACATCATCGTGCCGCACCTTTTGGCCACGGCCGTGGGGCATGCCGCGATCGCCGCCGAGGGCATCGATGCCTTCTTGAACGGCCAGCCCGTGCCGCGCCGCCCGCATATCGACAAGCGCCATTTCGATATCCGCGAGGGGCTCCCGAAGAACGCAAAACCGGTCGACGGCAAGGTCACGAGCCCCGATAACGTGCACAACTTCGAAAACCGCGCGCATCGCGAGGTGATCGAGTCCGACGGGCTGTTCCTTGCGCATTTCGCGACCACGCCGCGCATCGCGCGCACCGAGCGCAGGCTCTCGGAGATCTTTAGCGACGGCGGCACGCGCATAACGCCGTTGGACGAGGCGCAGGCGGTGGCCGAGGCCAAGCGCTGCATGAGCTGCGGGCTGTGCCTTGAGTGCGACAACTGCGTGGTGTTCTGCCCGCAGGTGGCGGTCAAAAAGGTGCCGCGCGATCAGAAGGCGCTCGGCTACTACGTGACCACCGACTATACGCGCTGTATCGGTTGCCACATCTGCGCCGATGTGTGTCCGGCGGGCTATATCCAGATGGGCCTGGGGGAGTGAGATGCGCCGACGCGCGGGGGTGCTGGCGGTCGTTGCGGTATTGTTGGCGATAGGCCTCGTGTGGGCCGCGCACCGGGGGCCTGTCGTGGTGCCCGTGATCCCGCGGGCCCCGGGACACTGCGTGCTGCCGATCGGCCAGATGCGCCGCACGCACATGATGCTCCTGCGTGCGGTGCGCCAGGAGATCGTGCGCCATGATGCCCGGGACACGCGCTTTCGCATCAGTGGCTGCGTCGCCTGCCATGCGCAGGATACGCCCTCCGGCCGGCCGATCCCGGTGAACGCCCCCGGCCAGTTCTGTGCCGTCTGTCACGCCTACGTGGGGGTGCATATCGATTGCTTTGCCTGCCACGCGGCGGTGCCGCCCAGTCGGCGCCTGGTCGCGCGGCTGGCGGGACAGGGCGTGGAGCAGGTGGAGTTTCGCATCCCGCAGGCCCTGCGCGCGCAGTTCGCGGGCGGCGCCGTTTCCGGAGGTGGGCAATGACAGACGAAGATCGCGAGATCCAGGGCGCGGGGGCTGCCGGCGGGGAGGCGGGGGCGCCGGATGCGGTGCGCCGCAGGCTCCTCGCCATGGCCGGCGCCGCGGCGGCGCTCGTCCTCGCCCCCGGGGTGACGGTGCTCGCGCGGGATCTGGCCGTGAAGGGGGCGCGCGGCGGGCGCGTGCGCTATGGGCTTTTGATCGATGCGCGCGCCTGCCGCACGGGGTGTGACGCCTGCGTGCGCGCCTGCCAGGACTACAACGGGCTCTCCCGCGACCCGGGCCCCGACAATGCCCAGTGGATCCGCAAGGTCACGATCACCGACCCCGGCACGGGCTTTACGCGCAGCTTTCCCGTGATGTGCCAGCACTGCGCCGACGGGGCGTGCGTGGACGTCTGTCCCACCGGGGCGTCGTTTCGGCGGCCGGACGGGATCGTGCTCGTCGACAAGCATCGCTGCATCGGCTGCCGGTACTGCCTCATGGCCTGTCCCTACAAGGCGCGCTCGTTCGTCGGACGCAATGTGACCGATCAGCGCCCATGGGCGCCGCGCGGAAAGGGCACGGCCGAGGGCTGCACCTTGTGTGTCGAGCGCGTGACGGCGGGCGACCTGCCGGCGTGCGTGGCGGCCTGCCAGCGCGCCGGCCATAAGGCCATGACGTTTGGGAATCTGCACGACCCGAAGAGCGCCATCGCGGTGCGGCTCTCCGAGGTGGCGACGACGACCCTGCGTGCGGATCTGGGCATGCGGCCGGGCGTGCATTACCGGGGGATTTGAGAATGGGATGTCAGGCGCCGGAGGATCTATGGGCAAGGTGACCTATCGGGAGATCGCGGGCCAAGGTGCCGCCTACTGGACGGCGGTGCTTGCGTGCGCGCTCGTCGCCGCCGCGGGCCTGGGGGCGGCGCTCTACATGCGCGCCGAGGGCCACCACGTCTCGGGCATGAACGAACAGATCGTGTGGGGCATGCCGCATGTGTTCGCGGTGTTTCTGATCGTCGCGGCCTCGGGGGCCTTGAACGTGGCCTCGATCGCCTCGGTGTTCGGGCGCTCCCTCTATAAGCCGCTTGCGCGGCTCTCCGGGCTGCTCGCGGTGGCGCTTTTGATCGGCGGGCTGTGGAACCTGGTGCTCGATCTCGGCCGGCCCGGGCATATCCTGGCGGCCGTGCTCTACCCGAACTTCCGTTCCATCTTCGCCTGGAACATCTATCTCTACACGGGTTTTCTCGTGATCGTCGGCTTCTATCTGTGGTTTATGATGGAGCGGCGCCTCAACCCCCACACCCATGCGGTGGGGGTGCTTGCCTTCCTGTGGCGCCTGGTACTCACGACGGGTACCGGGTCCATTTTCGGGTTCCTCGCCGCGCGCAGTGCGTATGACTCCGCGGTGATGGCGCCCCTTTTTATTCTCATGTCGTTTGCCTTCGGGCTCGCGATCTTCGTGCTCGTGCTCATGGCGGGCTTTCATGTGGTGGGGCGCCCGATCGGCGCGCGGCTGCTGGCGCGCTTAAAGACCCTCTTGGCGGTGTTCGTGGCCGGGGTCATGTATTTCGTGGCGGTGTTCCATCTCACCAATCTCTACATGGCCGGACACCGCGGGGTGGAGTCGTTCCTCTTGGTGACAGGCGGCATCTATCCCGCGCTCTTTTGGGGCGGGCAGGTCCTGATAGGCGGGGTGGTGCCGCTCGTGCTGTTGCTGCGCCGCCGGCCCCCCGGTGATGCCCCGGGTCTGACCCGGGTCCTGGCGTGGGCGGCCGCCCTGGTCGTCTTCGGGGGGCTCTGCCAGGTCTACGTGATCATCATCGGCGGCCAGGCCTATCCGCTGCAGCTCTTCCCCGGGATGATCGTCCATAGCTCCTTCTATGATGGCGTGGTGCATAGCTATATCCCGCGCTGGCCCGAGACCACGCTCGCGGTCAGCGGCGTGGCGGTGGTGGGGCTCATCGTCCTTTTGGCCGTGCGGCTGTTGCCGTTCCTGCCCGAGAGCCTGGCCGACGAGGTCGTGAGCGCGCATGCGCCGCCGCCTAAGGCCGGCGAGCCCGCGGTGGGTGCATGACAGCGCGCGTCTACCTCTCGGCCGCGCACAAATCATCGGGCAAGACCACGGTGGCGATAGGGCTGACCCGGGCCCTGACGCGTCTTGGCCACCGCGTGGCGCCCTTCAAGAAGGGCCCGGACTACATCGATCCGCTGTGGCTCACCGCCGCCAGCGGCCACGCGTGCCACAACCTCGATTACCACACTATGAGCGCCGCCGAGATCAGCGCGCTCTACGAACGCGCAGGGGCCGGGGCGGATGTCCGTGTGATCGAGGGGAACAAGGGGCTCTTTGACGGCGTGGCGCTCGACGGCAGCAACAGCAATGCCGCGCTCGCGCGGGCGCTCGCCACCCCGGTGGTGCTCGTGATCGACTGCCGCGGGATGAGCCGCGGCGTGGCGCCGCTTGTCATCGGCTACCGTCATTTCGACCCGTCGTTAGAGATTGCCGGCGTGATCTTAAACCGCGTGGGCGGCGCCCGTCACGAGGCCAAGCTGCGCGCGGTCTTACAGGAGTATACCGACGTGCCGGTGCTGGGCGCGGTGCAGGAGTCGGCGGATCTCGCGATTACCGAGCGCCATCTGGGGCTCGTGCCAAGCGGCGAGTGGGACGGCGCCGAGGCGTTGATTGCGCGCCTAGGCGAGGCGGTCTTGGCGCAGGTCGATGTCGCGGCCATCGCGCGCCTGGGAGAAGACGGCAAGGCGCCTGGGTTGAAGTCCTGTGGCGGCGCGGGTCACGCCGATGTGCGCATCGGCATTATCCGCGATCGGGCGTTTAGTTTCTATTACCCCGGCGATCTCGAGGCCTTAAAGGCCCAGGGCGCCGAGCTCGTCTTCATCGATGCCCTGCGCGACCAGGCCTTGCCCGATATCGACGGGCTGTTCCTCGGCGGCGGATTCCCGGAGACCGAGGCGCGGGCCTTGAGCGCCAATGGCGCCCTACGCGCGGCCATCCGGACCGCCATCGAGCAGGGGCTCCCGGCCTATGCGGAGTGCGGGGGGCTCATGTATCTCACGCGGCGGCTCACCTATCAGGGCGAGACCCACCCCATGGTGGGTGTGATCGCGGCCGATACGGTGATGGGACGTAAGCCTGCGGGCCACGGCTATGCGGGGCTCAAACCCACGGCCGCGCACCCCTGGGCGCAAGGCCACCTGGACCGGGGGATCGTCCCGGCGCATGAGTTCCACTACTCGCATCTGACGGATATCGCCAAAGACACCGTATACGCCTATGAGGTCACGCGCGGGACGGGGATCACCGGACATCACGACGGTATCGTCTATAAGAATCTGCTCGCGGGTTACGCCCACCTGAGGGATGTGGCCGCCTGTCCCTGGACTGCGGCCTTCGTCGGGTTCGTGCGCGCGCATCGTCTACGGCACGCGGCGCCGGCATGCGGCCGGTATCCGCGGCCAGGGGAGGTCCGCCGTGTCCAGGGGCTATGATGTCGCGGTCATAGGGTGTGGCGCCGGCGGGTATCAGGCGGCGGTGACCGCCGCGCGCTGCGGGGCGCGTGTGGTCTTGATCGAGCGCGAGGGGGCCGGCGGGGCCTGTCTCAATCGCGCGTGCGTACCGAAGAAGGCGCTGGCGCATGCCGCCTCGGTGCTGGCCCAGGCCCGGGCGTTGAAGGGACACGGCCTTACCGGGGCGGTGTCTGGCGATGCCGGGGCGATGCGGGCCTATGAAGAGGCCTTGGTCGCGGATCTGCGGCGGGGGCTCCCGCAGCGCCTGAAGGCCTTGTCCATCGATCTTGTGACCGGGCATGCGCGCCTTATGGGCCCGCATGCGATCCGGGTGACCGGCGCGCACGGGGAAAGCCGCCTCGAGGCGCATCGGGTGATCCTCGCGGTCGGCGCCCAGCCCCGGTCGCTACCGGCCTGTCCGGTCGATGGGGACCGGGTGGTCGCCGCCGATCGGCTGATGGCGCTCTTTGGCACCGAGCCCCGGCGGCTTTTGTGCGTAGGCGGGGGTGCGACCGGCGCGGAGGCCGCCTTTTTGTTTCGGGAATTCGGCTCCGAGGTCACGCTCGCCGCGCGCGGGCCGCGGCTTTTGGCGCGCTCACCGGTCTCGGAACGCGCCGCGCGTCTGCTCGAGCAGCGGCTCGTGGCATCCGGGGTCACCGTGGAAAAGGGCGTGTCGGTGGATGCGACGCGCGTCGATGCCGCCGGCGTCACCGTGCGGTTTAACGATGGGCGCGAGGGGCGGTTCGACCGGGTGCTGGTGGCCGTCGGCAGCATGCCGCGCGCAGACGACATCGGCTACCGCGCGCTCGGGGTGCAGTGCGATGCCGAGGGCTTCGTGGCCACGCGCGAGACCCTCGAGACCTCGGTGCCCGGGATCTATGCCGTGGGCGACATGAAGGGCGGGCCGATGACGGCGGCCGCGGCCTTGCATGATGGGCGGATCGCCGGCGAGAACGCGGCGCTCGGCGGGCACAGGCGGCGCAACTATCACCAGGTGCCGATGGTCATAGATTCCATCCTGCCGCTTGCCGCCGTGGGGCTGTCCGAGGACATGGCCGAGCGCGCCGGATTCGCGCCCGAGGTGGTCTATATCCCCTATGGGGGCTCGGTGAAGGCCCGCACCCAGGGGGCGGCGCCGGGTTTCATCGAGATCGTGCATGATGAGGAGACCGGGCAGATGCTGGGCGGGTGCATCGCCGGGGGCAGTGCCGATGAGCTTGTGCACCTGGTGCTCGCGGCGTGCCGATCGCCGCGGGGCCTGTGGTCGCTGGCCGATCTCGATTATGCGCACCCGTCCTATGGCGAGGAGCTGGGGGCGGCGGTGAGCGCGCATCTTGCCGGATTCATGCGCACGCAGCCTACGGTATTTCGCCCTGGCATCTACGCGGCGGCGGATTGAGGACGGGTTTTTGGGATTCGAACGCAGGGATGGGGAAGGGTATAGTGGGCCACGTGTATGGGATTCCCAGGCTTGGGCGCGAGGTGTCCATGGAGTGGTCCTTTTGGCAGAGGATCGGTCTTTACAAGGGTCGCGGGGGCGTCGATAACACCCCGCCGGCGCGTGGTTGGGCGCGGCCGAGGCGGCTTTGGCTCATGTGGGTAGCCCCCATGGTGCTCACCGGTCTGCTCGCGACCGCCATCGTCGCGGTGGCGCTCGACGGCGGCACCTATCCTATGCTGACCCATGATCTCGCGCTCGCGGCGCTCGCGGCGGCGCTTTTGGTGGCCGCGGTGTTGTGGGTGGCCACTGTGCGGACCTTGTGGCAGCCGCTGGCCCATCTGCGGCGCTGGGCGATGCGCGTACGCGAGGGCAACCTGTCGGCGCGCATCCCGGAGGATCGCGCGGCCGGCGAATTCGCGTCGCTCGCCTCGGACGTAAACGCCCTGGGGGAACGCCTGAAGACCTTGACGCAAGAGCGCACCGGAGTGGACGCGCGCGTGATCACCCGCTGGCTCGGGATATTGAACGCCATCACCGCCGGCATTGCCTGCTCTCAGGACCTCGACGAGCTCCTGCCGCGCTTTCTTTTTACCCTGCATAGCGCAGGCGAGGTGCGCGCCGGCATCGTGCGGCTCTTGAGCGGCGACGGCCACCTGCGGCTTGTGGCGAGCATCGGGCTGTCTGACGACGTGGTCGAGCAGGAGCGGCGCGTGGCCCTCGATTGTTGTCTGTGCGGGCAGGCGGTGGGCCGGCGCACCTTGAGCGTGGGCCAGGACCTGGCCGCCTGCTGCACCTCCTGGGGCCACAATCCGTTTCCCGACGAGGACCTCGTGCTGCTCGCCATCCCCCTGCGCTACGACGGGCGGGTGGTGGGGCTCTATAACCTCTTCATGGAGCGCGCGCGCGTCATCGGTCAGCGCGACGTCGAGGATCTCTTGCTGGGCCTAGGGCAGCATCTGGGGGCGGCAATCGAGAAGATGCGCCTGCAAGACGAGCGCCGGCAGCTGTCGCTCCTTCAGGAGCGCATGGCGATCGCCCATGAGCTGCACGACTCGCTCGCGCAGACCCTGGCGAGCCTGCGCATTCAGGCCCAGGTGCTGGGCGAGACCATCGAGCCCGATAGCTACTCGGCGACGCGCACCGAGTTCGCGCGCCTTACCGCAGGGCTTGAGATCGCGCACAAAGAGGTGCGCGGGCTGATTCGCAATTTCCGCGCGGGCGGCACCGAAGGCGGGCTCCTGCCGGCCCTCGATGCCGCCATCGCGCGTTTCAAGGAGGAGACCGGCATTCCGGTGTATGTGCAGAAGGACTGGCACGGCACGCTGCCCGCCAGCCACGAGACCCACGTCCTGCGCGTGATTCAGGAGGCCCTGGCCAATATCCGAAAGCACGCCCATGCGCAGACCGTGCGGGTGCTCTTGCAGTCCGAGGCGGGCGGGGACTATCGGGTCCTGATCGAAGACGATGGCGAGGGCCCGGTATCGGCCGCGGAGCGTGCCGATCGCGATGAGGGGCACTTTGGGCAGGCAATCATGCGCGAGCGCGCGCATGCGATCGGAGGCGAGTTGCGCGTCGAGCATGAGGCCGGGGAGGGCACACGCGTCTGGCTCACCTTTCCCGATCCATCACGCGTGACCGAGCGGGCCGTGGTGATCGCGGAGGGTATGCGGTGAAGGTGTTTCTGATAGACGATCATGCGTTGTTTCGAAGCGGGCTCGAGCACCTGCTCGTGCGCCGCGGCATCGAGGTCGTGGGGACCAGCAACGACGGCGAACAGGCGCTCGCGCCCATTCAGGCGGCCGGCCCCGACATCGTCTTGCTCGACATCCGCATGCCCCGGATCGGCGGCATCGAGACCCTGAAGGCCTTGCGCGCGGGCGGGGTGACGGCGGCCATCGTCATGCTGACGACCTCGAGCGAGGAGGCCGACCTGGTGGCCTCTCTGCGCTACGGGGCCCGCGGTTATCTCCTGAAGGACATGGAGCCAGACAGCCTGGTCGCGGCGCTTGCGCGCATCGAGGCCGGCGAGATGGTGGTGGCGCCTGAGTTTGCACCGGTGCTCGCGCATTTCATTCAAAGCGGACCCCAGGCCCTTACCGCCTCGCATGCCTTCAGCGAGCTCACCCCGCGCGAGCTCGAGATCCTGGGTCACCTGGGCGACGGGCAGAGCAACAAGCTGATCGCCCGCGATCTGGGGATCTCCGAGGGCACCGTCAAGCTCCACGTGAAGGCCATTTTGCGCAAGCTCAAGCTCACATCCCGCGTGCAGGCGGCAGTGCGCTCCGTGGAAGAGGGCCTGGGCCGCAAGGGGTAAGGTGCCCTAGGGGCCCGGGGTGACGGGATGTTATGGTCGTCGATCCATGGCGCGACAGACCCCGGCGTTCAGGTCGGAAAGGGATGGGGACCTCCTTCGGTCGGAGCGCGGACGCCGAAGGCGTCCATCCCTCATGTCCCGTCCCGCAGGAGACGGGGCATGCCTCAGGCAGGGGCCGGCCGGGGTCGGTGGGTGGCCCGACAGACGCCCTGCCCGGCGCGCTTCTCACCCAAAGAATCTGCTGAGCGCCTTGCGGATCCAGCCCGTTTCCTCGAGGACTGTGCGCACCGCTCGGCTATAGTCCTTGTCGTCGCGCTTGATGTGGTTCGTGAGCCACATCTGCAGGTCGGAAAAGAGCTGGCGGGTGATATCGCCGCCCTCGTTGAAGCGCCTCTTGTAATCGGTCATTCTCTTGGCAAAGCTTTGGTGAACGAGCTTGTGCTCGGCGGCTATGGGATAGCCGGCGCGGTCCATGAGACTTTCCTCAAAGCCGACGTGTGTCAGGGTGTAGTCGATCATGCCGTCGAGAATGCCCCCTACCGCGGTGCGGTCCTTACGTTCCATGGCGTCCGCCAGCTCATTGATGTATTCCACGATACGCCGGTGCTGGTTGTCGATGACATTGATCCCCACGCTAAGAGACGGATCCCACTGCCAATGCATGCGACGGCTCCTTGATATGACTGGTTACATAAACCGGGAAATGCATATAGAGCAGGGGGAGAACCGGCGCCACAAGAGAGCTTCAAGAAAATATATATTCCGCATGACTTGATAAAAGTCAGCACGGAAATGAGGCCGGGTGCGTCGCGGCATACCCAAAGAGACAGCGGACACGCGTGGGCTCGTGCGCGCGTGTGGGGGTGATGAAGCGGCCTATCTCCGTAGGGCCCTTGGGATCGAGGTCCGCTGCGCCCTTTCACCCGTCTTTGCAAGCGGGTGATGCGCCGCCGCAAACGCGCACCCGGTTTTTATACCCGCGCATCACGCAGTCCTTGCTCGGCTGGCCGGAAGGCGCGTGCCGGGGCGGTGTGGCGGGCGGGTGGCCGTCGGGCGGGGCCGACTGAGGTGTGTGCGGTCGCTGCGGCCCGCGGGCCAGGGCGTGTCTCCTATCCGGCGGCGCGCAGGTCGCTTGTGAGCGCTTCGTCGGCGCGGCGGGTCCATCTTTCGTGGAGGCGCACGACCTCGCCTATGACGATGAGCGTCGGCGGTTCTATGGCCTCTTCGGCGACGATGCCGGGGAGTGTCGCCAGGGTCCCGGTCAGGACCCGCTGTGTCGGGGTCGTGCCGCGCTCGATCAGGGCCGCGGGTGTCGTGCCCGGCAGGCCATGGGCCATGAGCTCACGGCTTATGCCCGGAAGGGCCGCGACCCCCATGTAGAACACCAGGGTCTGGCGCGGCTGGGCGAGGGCCTGCCAGTTCAGCGTCAGGGGATCCTTGCGGCAGTGGCCGGTGACAAACACGCACGACTGGGCGTAATCGCGATGGGTGAGCGGCAGATGCCCGTAGGCGGCGCACCCGAGCGCGGCGGTGATGCCCGGCACCACCTGAAAGGGGATGCCGGCCTCGACCAGGGCATCGATCTCCTCACCGCCACGCCCGAAGACGAAGGGGTCGCCGCCCTTTAAGCGCACGACGCGCCGGCCGCTTGCGCCGAGTTCTACGAGCAGCCTGTTGATCTCCCCCTGAGGCACGGCATGATGCCCGGCGTCTTTGCCGACATCGATGCGTTGCGCCTCGCGCCGGCAGAGCGCCAGGATGGGGGCTGCCACCAGGCGGTCATGGACCACGACATCGGCCTCCTGCATGAGCCTCAGGGCCCGCAAAGTCAGAAGGTCCGGGTCGCCGGGGCCGGCGCCCACCAGCGATACGAGCCCTACGCCGCTGCCCTCGGGCTCCGCCAGCTCGCGTTCGAAGGCGTCCGCGGCAGCGGCCTCCTGGCCCGCAAGCAGAAGCTCGGCGGCCGGTCCCTGCAGGACGCGCTCCCAGAAGCGGCGCCTGTGGGCCGCCGAGGTGATCTTCTGGCGGACCTCGGGGCGGCGGCGCGCCATGAATGCGGCGAGCGCCCCGTAGGTGGAGGCGACCAGGCTCTCGAGACGCGCGCGCAGCAGGCGGGCGAGTACCGGCGAGGTCCCGCCGCTCGATACCGCGACCAGCACGGGCGAGCGATCGATGATCGAGGGCATGATGAAGGTGCACAGGGCCGGGTGATCAACGACATTGACCGGTACCCGGGCGGCGGTGGCGGCCTGATAGACCCGTTTGTTGGTGGAGGCATGATTGGTTGCGGCGATGACGATGCGCGCGCCCGCGACATCCGCAACGGTAAAGGGCCGCGCGATATGGGTTATGGTCCCGTGGGCCTTGGCGGCCGTGAGTGCCGGGCCGAGCTCGGGGGACACGACGACCACGCGCGCGCCCGCGCCCTGGAGCAGTCCGACCTTGCGCGCCGCGACCTCGCCACCGCCGACCACAAGGACCCGGGCGGCGCGAATGTCGAGGAAAATCGGTAAATAGTCCATGGGTGTCTCGCCATAAAACTTTAGACACAGTCCACACCGCGGGGGCGTTTCAGGCCATACCCCCGTAGGGATACGCGCTCCCGCCGGGCCCGGGATGGGCGCGGCAGGTCAGGCCCCGGCGCTGGCCTGCCCGATGTGTGCGGGCGCGGGATGATACGCATTCCGCCATGCGACACGATCTCCTGTGCCATCAGACGGCCGGCAACGCCCTGGGGTGCGTATTGGCAGCGACCTCGCCGGTGTCCTCGATCTGGGCAGGCGAGCGGTGGGTCAGGGCCTCGATCAGGCCATCAGGGCGAGCCCCATCAGGGGTAACCGCGACTTCGCTGCGGTGCCGACGATTCAAATCCCATGGGTCGGGGTGGTCTGAAAATCACAAAGGCGCCAGCCTGATACGAACGTGTCCCGCCGCCGTTGTGTGCCGGAATCGGTATCCTGCGCGGGCCCTATTATGCCCCCTCGGGCAACGCCAAGGCGAGATGCCGTTGCGGAAAAATGGCTTAATATGAGCGATACCGTGATTTGGATATGGCGTTAAGGATATAGCCAAAATCATTCCAGGGTTGCGGAAATAGGGATTGGCAAGAGCTGTTAGAGGGCCTATACTCGGTCTCATTAAAGCTCTCATGCGAGCGCGTTGTATGCCGATTTTATTTGACACGCAGAGATATGTGGCCACCGTAAAGGCGGGCGGGGTTGGTGATCGCGAGGCACAGGCCATGAGCGACGCCCTGAAGGACGCCTTGAACGAAGGTGTCGCCACGAATCAAGGGCTCTTGCAGGTCGGGGCGCGAATTGACGTCTTGAGTGAGCGCGTCGATGGTCTCGGCAAAACCATCGAGGCTGTTGCCAAGGGTCTCAATGACAAGATCGAGGGGGGTTTGGGCGGGCTCAATGACAAGAGTGACAGGGGCCTAGGGGGGTTGAACGACAAGATCGACAGGGGCGTAGACGGGTTAAACGACAAGATCGACATCGGCCTGGGTATGCTGAACGACAAGATCGACAGGGGCCTGGGGGGATTGAACGACAAGATCGACAGGGGCGTAGACGGGTTAAACGACAAGATCGACATCGGCCTGGGTGTGCTGAACGACAAGATCGACAGGGGCCTGGGGGGATTGAACGACAAGATCGACATCGGCCTAAGTGCGCTGAACGACAAGATCGACAGGGGCCTGGGGGGGTTGAACGACAAGATCGAGGGGGTCCGGGGCGTGCTCAGTGACAAGATCGAGGGTGGCCTGAGTGCGCTCAACGACAAGATCGAAGGGGTCGACAAGGGCGTGAGGGCCGAATTGGCGGCAAGTTTCAATGTCCTCAAGATTTGGCTCATGGTCCTTACCGCCATGATTGCCTTGTCCAACCCGCTCATCATGCAGTTTTATAAAACGATCGGGTGGCTCCACTAAGACATGATGCCTGCGCGATGATGTTCAACATGCGCCAGAGGGCTTGGGGGGAAAGAGGGCGGACAACAGTCTGCCGAAGCCATCACAGGCGTCGCTGCGCCGGCAGCTAAACGCGCTCAAGCGGGAGCAATTCCCGTGGATGCTCGAAGTCACCAAGAATGCGCCGCAGATGGCTATCGTGCAGTTGGGAGACGCCTTCAAAAACTTCCGGTCGGGACGCGCCGAATACCCGAAGTTCCGCAAGAAAGGCGTTCACGAGGGCTTTACGCTCACCAACGACCAGTTTTCCATCGACGACTCCCGCATACGTATCCCAAAACGGGGGTGGGTACGGATGCGGGAGTCGTTGCGCTTCACGGGCAAAATCATGTCGGCCACGCTCTCCCGCGGGGCGGACAAATGGTTTGCCGGCATCACCGTGGACACCGAAGACTCACCCAAACGCCGTGCCGAAAACCAAGGCGCGACTGGGGTGGATTTAGGCGTATCCGCATGGGCAACGCTTTCCGCGGGAGAAAAGGTCGCCGGCCCCAAGCCGCACCGGGAGTTGCTCGAGCGGCAGAGGCGGTTATCCCGCAGTCTGTCGCGCAAGCACAAAGCCGCCAAGGCACAACTGGGGCTGGCGGCCAACGCACACATTCCGAAAGGCATGCGGTTGCCCGTATCGGAAAACGCGAAAAAGGCCGGGATCCGGTTATCCGGACGCCATGCCCGCATCGCCAATATCCGAAAAGAGGTGCTGCACAAGCCCACGTCCGAATCGACCCGTCGGATTCATACCGCCTGTATCGAGGACTTGAACGTGCGCGGGATGCTGAAAAACCATGGCCTGGCTCGCTCCATCGCCGACATGAGCTTTTTCGAGTTCCGGCGACCGCTGGAATACAAGACCGAACGGCGGGGCGGCATGGTGGTGGTTGCCGATAGGCGGTTTCCGTCACGCAAGACCTGCTCGTCCTGCGCAACGATTCAGGACGAAATCTCGCCTGCGGTTCGAGAGTGGACGTGCGCGGACCGTGGAACGACCCACGACCGGGATGGGAATGCGGCCAGAAACCTTCTGGCGTATGGATGGGCGGCCCTAAGCCGCTCTACGGCGAGTTGCGCCGAATGTGAGGCCCGTGGAGAGGAAGGCTCCGGCCCGACGCGCAAGCGCCCGGTGAAACCGGCCTCGATGAAGCAGGAAGTCGGCTTTGTTTCTGTTTAGGCAGGAATGAGTCAGTCTGACGGAACGGTATCCAGAAATTGCATTAAAGCAGGAACTCGGCACGCAATCGGTTTCGATACGCCCATGCCGATTTGGATAGGTTTGAGGGAACGGCATCGCCATGATCTGCACCTTGACTCGGCGCGGATCCGAGCCCTTATCTTGAGGATGGGGGATTTGCGGCCCCGATCTCGCCGAGCGGATTATCGGCCCCGCCCTCATAGACGTACCGGACCAAGCGTGCCACATGCCCCGGAACATCGTGGGCGAGCGCGATACGCATGCGCTCCGGCCAAGGACGGTAGCGTAGAGCGGGGGCGGTATAGGCCTTCAGGAAGGCGTCTTTGATCAAACGCTCGTCACCCAGTTCGTAAAAAGCGATCAGGCCGCCGATATACTGAGTTTTGTCGATATCAACGAAGGAAAACGGCGACAAGCCAGCGCGGATGAGAGGGATATTGCATGCCCAGCGCGCCGTACGTTTGTTGGCGCCATAAAACGGCTGAAGATAGGGGAGGCGGGTCGTGACATAGAACGCCGCATTGACGGGATCCACAATATCGCGCGCAGTCGCCACAAGACGCGCGAATTCGCCATTCAGAAACCCCATAGGCCGATCCTCGGCCTGCGGGGGGATGTAGGACGACCCGTCGATCTCGAGACTGTGGGGCGTGTCACTCCGAATCGCGCCGCACTGGTCTGGCGGGAGGAAATGCCGGGAGTCTGGGGCAAGGCGTCCGTCCGCCAACAGACCATGAATGGCGCAGACCCCTTCTTCGCTAAGGTCCGTCTGGCATAGCATGGCCTCGATCGCCCGTTTGTGGTTTAAGATCATGACGGCGTCTCCTTCGGGCTTTTCCGTATTACGATGCCCATATTGGACGAGTACCTGCGTATCGATCTGGGTGTAGGTGTTGCCTTCGAGCCGTGATGAGGCCCATGAGAGATCGATCAGCAGCTTCGCCATCCGTGTTTTCGGGTAGCCGTCTTCTATCCCCAGATGAACGAGCGAGATGAGGCGGTCGCTTTCGTCGCGCAGGAAGGCGCCGGCGGGATCGAGACGCCCGGGTTCGTATGTCGCCAATGGGCGCATCGTGGCAGGCGTCTCGAGATAGGTCAGGATGTCAGCGATACCCCCCTCTCTGCGGGGACGGTTCCCTTCGGGGGAAAGCGGTGGCTTAGCCATTATACGCGAACTTAAGGCGCGTGTGGCGGGCGTAACTCCATTGCTTGCAGGTGATGCGAGGCTTTAGGATT
>JAKARI010000036.1 GCA_021819245.1 Pseudomonadota bacterium
ACTGATGGTGCTGTATCCGAGCTGGAAATAACCGGCGGTGGTCGCCAGGGCGGTAGCGGGTAGGGCCAGGGCGGCTGCAACGGCTGAGGCCAGGGCCCATTTCTTAGTGCTCACCATGATGTCCTCCTATGGACACGAATCAAGAAGGGCGGCAAGGGTGCCGCGTCGTTTGCGTCTTTCGCTGTTTTTCTCGTTAGAATAATTATCAATGTGGTCCCCGACGCAATCGGACCCGGCAATATTCCCTAAGCGTCACCTTCCTGTCAATATGCAAGAAGGAATCGACAAGCGGCCTGCACGCCCTCGCGAAGGGATTGTCATAAACAGAGTTTTCTGGAACACTCCATACAACATTAGGAGACACTTATATGCGTCCTCGGTTATCCCTGATGCCGGCCCTGCTGATCGCAGCCGCAGGAGTGAGCGCCCACGCGTCAGGATTCGCGATCGCGGAGCTCTCGATTGCGGGATTGAGCGAGGCCGACGCCATGGTTGCCAACACCTATAGCTTAGGCGCGCTGGCCTATAACCCCGCGGCCATGGCCTTTCGCAAGGGTGGATACAATCTTGGGTTGCTCGGGATAGACGACCATACGCAGGTCGCCCCGGCCGGCGGCACCGGCGCCGTGGTCGCGACCACGCCGCATTGGCAGACCATCCCCGATCTCTTCTGGGCGGACACGATCGCGCCGCACACCCGTTTCGGATTTGGCATCAACGAACCTTATGGGCTGCAGATCGCGTGGCCCGCGCAGACCTTCCCAACGCTCGCCCAGGGGCCCGCATCGGCGCTGGCGCCGACCTATACGGAGCTGCGCCTCTTCGATGTCGCCCCGAGCTTCTCGTATCGATTCGGCGCCGTCGCCGTGGACGCCGGGGCCGACTACTATGACGTCCATCGTGCCATTCTGGGGTCGCCCGGGGCCACCGTCAGCGGCTCGGGGACTCAGGTGGGCGCACATGTGGGGGCCCTGGGCCATTGGGGCGGACTGGGCGTGGGTATCAATTACCGTTCCGCCGCCAACGTGCCGCTCGATGGGACATACAGCGAAACCGGCACTGCGATCCCGATCAATGCGAGCCTGCATCTGCCTTGGCAGTTGGCAGTCGGGGTCAACGACACGCTCACCACCAAGCTTGGCATGGAGTTTGACTTCGATCGCACCGGCTGGAGCCGCTTTAGCAGCCTCGTGGTCAATCCCGCCCCCGGGGCAGGGGGCGGTCCGACCGTGCTCACGAGCACCTACGACTGGCAGTCCTCGAACGCCTATCGCGTGGGTTTCCATTATGCGCTCAGCCGCCACGTGCGATTGCGCGCGGGCTACGCCTACGATGTCACGGGGGCCACGAATACCGATTTCTCCGCGCGCATACCAGACGCCGATCGCCAGGAGTTCAGTTTCGGGGCAAGCCAGAGACTGGGGGCCTGGAGCTTGAGCGCGGGCTACATGTACGTGCTCTTTGCCACGCGCACCTATGCCTCGGCGACACCCTTAAGCGGCACGGACCCGAACGGCACCAGCGCCTACAACGGGACCTACAAGACCCACGCGCAGCTCTTTGGCATCAGCATCAGCCGCCGATTCTCTTAAAAGACGAGAGATCGGCACCAGGGCGGGGCAGGATCGCCTCGGCCCTGCCCCTTATAGCGTGCCGATATCCTCGCCCGCCATCTGGCGCTTGACGATCTCGACATCGCGGCGATTGAGCGCAAAGGGAAACGACCGGATATCGGACGGGCTGGAGTCGCCGTAGGGGCGGTTACACGCCGAGACCTCCTCGTCATCCTTGCCCGGACAGCCCGAGGTCTGAAACGGCTTGCCCGAGGCGATCAGTTCCGCCAGCTCCGCCTCGCCCATGCCGAAATCCACGACCCGGCCCTCGGCATCGAAACGCATGTCGCGGATATGGCCGCCGGCATAGTCGATGATAAAGCGCGCGAGCTGCACGCGCCGCCAGTGATCCTTGGGCACCGGCGCCCAATCCTCCATGAGCGAGCCGCGCTCCGGAAAGAACGCGAACATGTGATTGTGCCCGCCCATGTCGGTGATCTTCTGAGCGACCTCCAGCATCTCCTGCTCGGTCTCGCCCATGCCGCAGATCAGATGCGCGCCGAACTTCTCGGGCCCGAAGACCTCGGCCGCCCACTCCAGGGCCTGCCAGTATTTGGCCCATTTGTGCGGGCTGTCGACGGCCTTACCGCGCGTGCGATCGAAGATCTCGGGCGTCACGGCATCGAGCGCAATGGTGAAGATGTCGGCGCCGGCATCGCGCAGTGCCACGAGATCGGCCTTCTCCATGGTCGTGGGGTTGGACAGGATCGAGACCGGGACATGGGGCACGGCCGCGGTCCAGCGCTTCAACAGGGTCATGGTGTCGCGGTCGGACTCGGGGTGCGTGATCATGGAGATGCACATGCGCTGAAATTGCGCCTTGTCGCTGCCGGCCTGCATGCGCTCTATGACCTCGTCGTAGCGGACCGCCGGCCAATCGACGCGGATGAAATTCCGATCGGCATAGTCGCGGGCCTCTTCGCGATGGCGGGCGAGGCCGCAGTAGGCGCAGTTCGCGCGACACCCTTCCGAGTACGTCACAAGCAGGTTCAGGCAATGCGTGCAACCGGTCCTATGCATCTGGCCGGGGATGAGCCCTAAGGTAATGGCGGCGGCCGTCGACATCTGAACATACTCAGGTGACCGCATGGCCGGGGTTTTTACGTGATAGTTCGGACGGTAAAAAGTAATCGGGGTCACGGAGTCGGCAGCAGCGCTCATAGTGGTCTCCTTACAGTAACTCAAGCTAGGAAATATTCCCGAAACGCGATCCAGCCGCGCCTGTGGGTCTCGTCCAAACGGGCCGCCGGCGTATGCCAGCGTTCCATCATCCATTCCCGGCGCGCCACGGCGCGCGCCAGGCTCTCGGCAAACTCATCTTGCATGTCGGCGGCATATTCATCCAGGGTGGCCGTGCCTGCCAGATAATCGGCGACGGCGGCACCGGCGCGCTCGCCCGACACCACGGCGCTCGCGATACCCGCGCCGGTGATCGGGTGCGTCAGTCCCGCGGCATCGCCCACGAACAGGATATGGTCATGGACCAATGGAGTGCGCAGCCCCTCGACCGGGATGCTGCCGCCGGTACGCCCGAGGACCTCCGCGCCCACGACCTCATCGCGCACGAGTCCGGCATGCAGCCGCTCGAGCGGCGCCTTCAAGTCCCCCGCCAGGCGGCGGTCCGCCCCGAGCCCGACATTGGCCACGGGCCCGCGCGGAAACAGCCACCCATAGCCGCCCGGATACTCATCGGAAAGCCAGATATCCGTATCCTCGTAGGGCCGGCGCAGCGGGACCTGATATTGGCGCGTCTCGACGGTCTTTAATGGTGCGAGCCCCACTGCGCGCGCGACCATCGAATGCGGTCCGTCGGCCGCGATCAGGACCTTGTAGTGGGCATGCTCGAGGCGGCCCTCGGGGCCCCGCAGGACGGCCACGCGCTCGCCATGCATAAGATTCTTGAGCGCGGTCTGAATACGCAACATCGCCCCGGCCCTCGACGCCTCGGTCGCGAGCGCCTGATCGAATGCCGCGCGATCGACCATGAGTCCCGGGAAATCCGAATGCTCGCAGGCCCCGGAGGGCAAGACACTGCGCATGCCCGCGATCCGCTGCACCAGGGCGGGCTTAGCATAGCGCCCCATGGTCAGCGGCACGAACTCCGCGCACTGCACGGGCTCGCCGATCGTGCGTCGCTTTTCAACGGCAAGCACTGAGAGACCCGCGCGCGCAGCCGCCGCGGCCGCCGACGCCCCGGCCGGCCCAAGCCCCACTACGAGCACATCAAACGCCGACGCGTTCATAGGGGATCCCGCATGTTCTTAAGGCCTCATGCACCACCCCGGCCAGGTCACCCGGGGTCAACAACAACATCTCGACCGTCCGGCCCGCAAAAAACCGCTCTATCGTCGCATCGACCCGCTCCAGTGCCACATCGCGCAAGGCGGCCTCGAGATCGACGATCGCGCGCCGCGGGTCGATAAAAAAATCGCCCGTGATGAAGATTTGCTTGAGTCGCGCGCGGGCCGTATCCACGGTTGCCATGACGCGCACAAGTCCGCCCGCGGTCTTGCGCACGGCGCTTGCCGTTGCCACCTCGAGCCTGGGCCTATCGGTCTCGAACACCCAGTCGTCGCGCGCCATCTCGGCCTTATACTGCTCATACAGGCCACGCTCGGAGGCGCTGAGATCCCCGGCCTCGAATGTCACCCCCAGCCCCCGCGCACAGGCCTCAACGAACGCCGCCTGCACCGTTGCCGGAGACGGCGTGTCCTCTCCGAGCAGCGCCCGCAGGGTCGTTATGCGCTCCCGGGCCGATGCGATGGCCTTGTCCGAAAGCTTCTCCTGGGGTATGCGCAACACCCGCAGCATGCGCTCGACATCGAAATCGATCAGCACCGTACCCTGATACAACAAGGCGTCGCCGTCGAACGCCCCGCCGGTCCCGCCGATCTTGCGTCCGGCCACCTCAATGTCATTGCGCGGGCGAAATGCGGCATCCACGCCCACGGATCGCAAGCCCTCGACGGCAATACCGCACACCTGGCGCGCAATCGCGAGCATGTCGGCGGTCGCAAATGTGCGCCGGCCCACGAAAAGCTCCCAACCGATCTGCCCCTGGTCGCAATAAAGGGCCCCGCCACCGGTTATGCGCCGCGAGATCGCGATCCCTTCCCGCCGGCAGTACTCGAGATCCAATTCCTGGGAGGCGCTTTGATGGAATCCGATGAGCGCCGACGGCTCAAACCGCAGAAAACGCAGGGTATTGACGGCGCCCGCCTGACAGGATTCGAGTAACGCCCTATCCAGCGCCATGTTCTCCGCCGCCGGACGCACACCCGTATCCATAAGGCGCCAGGCGCGGCTCATGTCCCGCAGCAGCCCGACCGCTCTTCGCCGCCTATAACCTTGATCTCACCGAACACCGACTGGCGCTGGCGGGATGCGCGCCGTTTTTGTTCGTGTTCGACGATCTGCGCAAGGTCGATCTCAAGCCCCGGATCCGATCCGCCGATCGCCATCACCTCGTCGCCCACCGCAATCGAACAGCACGCGGGGGTGACACGCACTGATCGGTCGAGGCGCGCGGCAAGCTCCACCATGCCATCGCTCGGATGGGCCATCCCATCGATCCCCGCCATGACCGCATAGGCATCGATCAGGGTCTTGACCGATCCGGCCGGCCGCGCGCACCCCAGCAATAGGGGGACATCCGGCAATACCACGCGCGCATCAGAGAAAAATTGCCCGACCTCATGCGCATCCGGGGTCACAAACGGCCGTGGCTGACTGGCGTAGGTCGGCATCACGACCACCAGCACCAGGGCCGAGGGCTTGTGGCGCGCGACGATCTCCAGCGCATTCCATTCCCCGAGCAGCTCCCCGTAATGCAATCCCACGACGATGTGCGGGACGACCTTCATGGAGGTCGCGGTAAGCGCCTCCAGCGCCCGCTCGAAATCGTCGACCGAGCGCCGCAGGTGATACACCTGGGTGATCGTGTCCTGCGCGCCGATCACATCCATCATGGCGGCGTCGATCCCGGCATCGGCCATACGCCCGGCGATATCCCGATCCACGAGCGCTGTGTGCATGGCGATGCGAAACTGCGGAAACTCGTCTTTGATGCGCCGGATGGTGGGATAGTAGCGGTCGTACTCGACCTCGTTTCGGTGGTTCGAGCCACCCGTCAGCAGCATGCCGCCGGCCCCCTGGCCCACGATCCCATTGACGACGCGCCAGAGGTCCTCTGGGCTGCGCGCGGGGATCATGGGTTCGAGGATCTTGGCCTTGCAATGATCGCAGTTGAGCTTGCAGTCGCCGCCTGTGATCGAGATCGCGGGCCATGCACTGCGCCCGCAATCCTTGATCTCGCTGCTCGCGTAGCTCTTGAATGTCGGCGTATAGAAGTGGATACCGGGGAGCGCTCCTTCGGACGCCGCCAGTCGCTCGACAAGATCGCTATCGAACGCCAGGTCTTCCAGCGGTTCGACGGCCTCGAGGATTTCCGACCAAGCGTTCATGAGGGCCCCCTTGGAGACACCAAAGGCGCGATTCGTTCGCGCCTTTGCGGCTTAACAGCCCTTGAAGCCTTCGCCGTCCATCTTCGCCTCGAAGGCCGCCACAGCCGCGCTGCCGGTCTTCAAGGACTTCGACTCCCCGTCCCAATCGGAGGGCTTCATCTTGACGACCCAACCCTCGCCATAGGGGTCTTTGTTGATAAGACCCGGCTTGCCCGCGACCGCCTCGTTTACGGCCACTACAGCGCCCGTGACGGGAGTCTTCACAGGCCCCACCCATTTGCCGGACTCGACTGTCGCGCAGGATTTGTCCTTGGCGATATCCTTACCGGCCTTCTTGGGGGTATAGGCCACGATCTCGCCTGCAAGCGAGCACGCATAGGCCGTCAACCCGACGGTCACGGTGCCATCGGCTTCGCGTCGAGCCCATACGTTGTTGTCGACGTTATAACTCAAATCTTCCGGAATATTACAGCCGCGTACCGAAGCCATTTAGAAAAGCCTCCCGTTTCGTCAGAGATACCCCGTCATCCTGATACCGATGCGGGACCGGTTTCAATCCTCAAATAGGCCCGCTTGTGGAATGCGCTAGAAAAACAGGACCTTGTCGCAAGATAATATCAAATCCGCCAGCGTTCCCCCGCCGTCGCACTCGTCCACCTCGGCGATAATATCTGTTTTCTCATCGATTTTATAGCCCGGCAGCGCCGGCAGGCATAGATGCATCTTCACGCCCGCCGCCTTGGCGTCGCGCATGAAATCTATGACACGCTTGCCACCTTCCATGGCCACCAAATTCTCGGCCACGCCCTTCTTTACCAGGTTTACGCCCTCCATGGTAAAGAATATCCGCACATCGGCATCCATCGACGCCAAAATCGCGCCCAGGTAAAAAGGCGTTGCGCACCGGTGCGGGGTCGATGGCCCGCTCGTCATGACGATCAGCACCGACTTCTCTTCATTGTCGAGATAGTGGTCGTTGCTCACTTACCGCACACCCCGCGTGCACTTGATGTCCTCGCGGATGCAGCGCTCCCGATAGCCGCGCGAGGCCTCCTCGCCCGTCACCAATGCCGCCAGGACCTCATCGACGGGCTTAACCGGCCGCACGCGCGCCACCCACGCCTCATAGGGCTCCACATTCAGGAGATTCGGGTCCTCGAGGACCTCATGGTTGCCCGCCTCGATGACGCAATCGAAGACGTTGGGAATGGGTCCCGCCCATTTGCCGCTTTCGATCGTGGCCACGGGCTTACCCGCAGGCCGCACGGTCCCCGGCCGTCGCACCCGCGCATGCAGGATCTTGCCGGCGATCGTCTGCGAGATATCGGTCATGCCGATCGAGATCGTGCCATCCTCCTCGCGCCGAAGCCAGATCTGGAATTCGCGGTCGTAATACAGCTCGGGACGAAACTCGCAGCCGTTATACTCCACCAAACCCCCGATCCATGTCTGGTCTTGTCCCGCAACGGGAAGGCCGAACCCACCCGCCCTTAGGCTACACCCTTGTCCTTGAAAAATCCCATGGAGTCACTGATGTTCTCGTGAATGCCCATCTTACGCGGTGACATCCCCATGGCAAGCCCCAAAAGCTGCGTGAAGTAGACGATCTTCACGTTGGTCGTAATGCCAAACTCCTTTTCAGCGCGTACCTGGTGCATCTCGAGCCCCGAATGGCAGGTAGGGCACTCGGTGGCGATGACCTCGGCCCCGGATTCCTCGGCGGCCTGCAGGATATTCAATACAAGCTGCGTCGAGGTGTCGGAATCCGACAAGGTATGGGCCCCGCCGCAGCACGCGGTCTTTAAGGGGAAGTCGACATTCTCGGCACCGGCGGCTGCCAGCAGGTCGTCCATGAAATGCGGCTTGTAGCTCGACTCCGACCCCGGCCCCTGGTCCTTCTCCGGGAAAATCTGGCGCGGCCGGGTGTACATGCAGCCATAGTAGTTGGCGATCTTTACACCCTTTAGGCTCTTTGACATCTTGGCCTTGATGCCCTCGGGCCCCAGTTCCTCCATCAGCCATTCGAGCAGGTGCACGGTGCGCACATCCCCCTTGTACACCGGGTCATCGGCCTTCTTCGCGAGGTCCTGGACGGTCTTTAAATGCTCCTCGGAGACCGCGAGCTCATACTCGGTCTTCTTCAGGTTGTGATAGCAGCCGTTGCACGGTGCCATGACGGTATCAAAGCCCATCTGTTCGCCGGCGATCGCCAGATTGCGCGCCGACATATAGGTCTGCAACATGGGATGGACGTTTTTGACCTCCATGGCGCCACAGCAGCTATAGTCCTCGAGGTTTTCCATCTTGAGGCCGAGCTTATCGACCAGCACACGGGTCGACTTGTCATAAGGGCCGCCGGAGCCCTCGAGCGCGCAGCCGGGATAATAGGCAACTTTAGACATGGACCGCCTCCTTGGGCATGGCGCGCGCCTTGCGCGCGATCTCTTTCTGTTCGCGGACGTATTCCCGAAGGACCTCGCCGGTCCGGCCCCATGACTTGGTGCGCGGCTTGAACACGAGATGCAACCCCATGTGCATGAGGAAGGTGACCGGCAGGTGCTTGCTCATGCGCTTGCCAAGCTCGATCAGCCACGGAGGCGTGAGCGACTGATTGGTCTTGCGCAGGAAATTCACGAGTACCCGCGTGTCCTCGATACGCCCGGTCTCGTACACCTGTCCCAGGAATTCGTTATCGAATATCGAGGATTTCGTCTCGGGCGTATGTCCCTCTTCCTCAAGCCAATGCGCCAGCGCCTTCATCACCCCCTCGGGCCGCACGTCCTTCGGGCAGATGTTCGTGCAGCGGTTGCACGATACGCAGGTCCAGATGATGTCCTTGTCCTTCAGGATATCGTCCTTTAACCCCAAGTTGGTGAGATAGATCCAGTAACGGGGATTGAAGTCGGTGTTTTGCGCATACACCGTGCATGAGTTGGTGCACGACCCGCACTGCCAGCAGCGGTGCACGTTTTCGCCGCCCCCGAACGTGCGTATCTGGCGCGCAAAATCCGTATCATAGTTCGTCAGGTACCGCGGCAGTACCATCGTGTTCCAGTGACCGGATACATCGACGCCATCCAGGACCAGATTATCGCTCGTCTGGAGCCGGTCCGCGTCGATGAGTGATTTCTCATGAATAGCCATGTCAGCCGTCTCTCCTCATTGCGCTTTAATGCAGCACTTTCTTTACGCGCGAGTCCGTACGCCGCGCCGCGTCTATTCCCAAAAGCTTCTTTACCACCTCGAGCGGATCATTCTTGCCGCCGAAATCCGCATTCAAAAGCCCCATACCGCTCGACAACGCGCGCATATAGTCGGCGTAGGCGTGCGCCAGGAACACATCGACGATGAACTCAGGGTTCCGGTAGAGACCGTTTTCGGCCATACGCTCGGCTATCCACCGCCGTCCGGCCTCATAGACCCCGGGGCCGTCCCCGAGCGGTACCTTCTCCAAGGTATCCCCGCCCTTTACAAACTCGCGCAATGCGCCGGCGTGCATCGACTGGTCCCACACCCAGCGCGTCATGAGCGGGTACTGCACGGGCGCCCGGAAATGCAGCATCTCGGCCCCGAGATCCATGAGCGCGCGACGCACCTTGCGCTCGCCCTTGGGGCTACCGTCGCCTATCGCCGGCACCCCTTGCGCGAACCCGAGCAGCCGCTCTCCGACCGGCCGCGACCCATAGAGCAGGTCGCGCACCGCCTCGCGCGCTGCCGCCGTCCCATACGCCTCGAGCGACGGCCATACGCGCTTGCGCGCCGGCATCACCGTCTCGACTATGGTCTCCAGGGCCTCGAGTCCGAAACCATCAAGCCCCTCGCGTGCCAGCACCTTGGCAAACAACTGGTGCTTGGCCTCGAGCGCCGCAATGAAGGGATCGATGCCGCCTTCCTCGCTCAAGATCTCGAGGAATCGGGCGAACTTCTGGGCAAACACCCGCGCGTCGAGGTCCATCGGCAACGCTGCCGGCTGCACGACCTCACCGCCGGCACTGTTGCCTAAGGCGCCCTCAGGCGCTCTTTTGAACCACAGCATCCAGGTCCGCGACAGCGCGCAGGGCGGCCGCCGTGCCTTGCGAGATCGAGTCGTCGATCGTCTCGGGCGCCAGTGCCGCGCCCACTGCATAGATGCCCCGGCGGGTCGTGCCACAGGTATTCGTGTAATGCTCGGCGCGATCGATGAAGCCGTGCTTCTCCAGGCCCACGCCAAACACCCGTGCGATCTCCGGATTATCCTCGTTGGGATCCATGCCCACCGCATGCACGACCATATCCATGGGGATCACGATCGGACGCTTGACGAGCGTATCCTCGCCCTTGACGAGCAGGCGCCCATCGGGAGAGCGCGTGACCTCGGCGATACGGGCCTTCACGAACTTGGTCTTGAACTCCTCCTGCGACTTCCAGTAGAAGCGGTCCTCGTAGAGCCCGAACGTGCGGATGTCCATGTAGTAGATGAACACGTCGGTCGTGGGCGACAGCTCCTTGATCTCCATGGCGAGGTTCGTCGACACGGTGCAGCAGATCTTGGAACACCACTCGCGACCAATCTGCCGGTCGCGCGAACCGACACACAGGAGGATTGCCACACGTTCGGGTACGCGCCCGTCCGACGGGCAGGCAATCTTGCCGGCCGCCACCATCTGCTCCACCTGGGTCGTGGTCACGACGTCCTCGTAGCTCCCGAAGCCCCATTCCGGCTTATTGATCGAATCGAAATGGGTAAAGCCGGTCGCCAGGATGACCGATGCGCACTGGACCGTCGTGCCGTTGGACAGGGTCGCTGTGAAATTCCCGGCCTCGCCGGAGAACTTCGTGACCTTCGTCTCCTTATGGATCGTGACGTTCTTCGCATCCTCGACGCGCTTGACCATGCGACCCATGGCATCGCGCGCCCACTCTCCAGACGGCACGAGCTTTGCGTAACCGGACAATATCGGCGTTCCGCCGAGCTTTGCCGCCTTCTCGACCAGCACCACCTGCGCGCCGCTGCCAGCCACACCCGCCGCTGCCGCCAGCCCCGCGGGGCCGGCTCCAACCACCAATACCGTCTTTTGCATCGCTTACGCCTTGCCCCCCAGAGCCAACTCAGGATTATAGAGATACTCGATGTTGCCCTGCTCGACCTGCTTTAGGTATTTCTCGAACTCGCCCTTGGCCTTGTTCCAGTCGATACCCATCTTCTCGACCAGCTCCTCACAGGGGCTTGCGTGCCATTGCAACTGCACGATCTTGAACGGATCCGCCCCGCAGGCCAGGGCCGCAAGCTGGACATCAGCCATGATCGGAATCTGGAAATTCTGGCCATGGGCCTTGCCGATCCACTGGTTCTTGTCCATGGTCGTGATGCAGCCGGTGTCATTGCCGATCATGACATCGGCATTGGCCTCCTGGCGCGCCACCTTGATCTTGCGATCCATGGTAAAGGAGCGCGTGAACTCGCGCTCGGAGATGATATGCCGGAACCCAAAGCCGCAGCAGTCGTACCAGGTCGAGTAGTCGATGACCTGGGCACCAAGGGACTGGGCTACCGCGGTGCCGATGGCGGTACGGTTGCCGTTCATGGTCTCGGCGTCATAGACCGCGTCTTCATGCACCATCTTGTAGTAATGGCAAGCGACATGCATGGTGACGCGGATATTGGACATATCGATCGTCTGCAGCTCGGAGGCGATGCGGTTGCGCATAACGTGCACCCACTCGGAGTAATGCACGATTTCTTCAGGGATCACGAGCTTGCCGTCGACAAGCCGCCCAAGCTTGCCCAGAATCTTTGTGACCTTCTCGCGCAGTTCCGCCGACTCGATCAGATACTTCCGGATCTCCTTGTAGTTCCCAAACGAGGTCCCACAATGCACGAGCGGATAAAAGTGGCCCAACTCGAAGCCATGCTGCTTGCCGGAGACATAGGCCTGATGGAAGTTGCGCAGGAATACCGCTGCCAGCGACTCGACGTTGCCGATGCCGGAGCCATGGTAGTTCCATGCCGTACAGGAGGTCTGGTCGGTCTCGTCGAGATAATCCTTGCCGGGGACAAAACCGAACTTGTTCATGAACCAAAGGAGCGAGGTGGGGTAGCCGGGGATGTTGCCGCACTGGCCACAGGACTTGTGGTGCCAGAGCTGCTTGGTGGGAATCTTCTTGTCCCAGCCAAACAGGGTTTTTACGGTCTTCGGCTCATGCTGGTCACCGATCCGGTGGACGATGATCTGGCCGTCTTTCTCGAGCTCCCACATATGGTCGCGGATGTCATCCATGCGTTCGGACAGATCGAGCGTGCGCCGGTCGACCTGCTTGCGCACCCATTCCGTGGCCTTGGCGGCATCCGCCCCGGAGAGGTGTGTCTGCTGGAAAAATGACCCGTGACCGGCAATCCCCTGCCCATCGGTGTTATGGAATCCGGGCTTCATGGTGCCAGCGCCCGCGCCGGCGGCCGAAGCGTTGTGGTTGCCGGGGCTCTGTTCAGTCGGTTTCATAAGGGTACCTCCTCACGGCTCTACACACGTCACACTTTGGACTAATAAGAAGTCTGACCGGTATCAGTCGTCCTTCTTGTCCTCCTGGGCTTCCAGCCAGTCGCTGTAGTCCTCGCGCTTCTCGTCGATGAAGTCCTCGATGACGTCAAAGAGATTCTCATCGACAATCTGCAGGGCATCCATCACGCCCGTCATTTCCCAAATCGTGTACATCTCCACCGAGGTCTTGAGCGAGACCTCCCACGCGGTCTCGGTCGTCTGAAGGGTGCGCACGGGTATGGCCTTACGCAACACCTTGAGGTCCCCTTCGACCTTCTGAATGTTCGGACCCCAATCCGGAAAATGGTCGGGCTGTATCATGTCCGGTGACAGCTGATTTCCGGTCGTGATGAGCTTTAGCATCACCCGCCCGAAAGGCCGGAGCACATCCTTGGCCGACTGCATGCCATGCTTGATCGATACCTCGCGCATGATGGCAATCAACCCGCCCGGCGAGTTCTTGAACGGGCAACGTGCGGCACAGGTCATACACTGCGCGCAGGCCCAGATCTTCTCCTGCATGGCATCGTAGATTTGTTCGACGTTCTCGGTCCACAGGAGCTGGACGATTTCGCGGGGGCTGAAGTCATAAAAATGAGCGGCGGGGCAGGTCGCGGTGCAGACACCGCAATTCAGACAGCCATTGAGCTCGTGATCGTAACGAAAATCGTTACGAATATCATCGTAAATCTCTCGCATCTCCGCGTAGGTCGCCATGATTGCTCCTTCGACGCTTCGGAATATTAGCAAATTCTGACACTATATACGACGATGCCCCCGGGGTCTACTCCGCAGGGCATCGTGCTAGGTAACCCACAACAACCTACATAAAAAGGCAGATATCCGACTCGCCAGCAAACTCAAAGAAGGTCGCCGCGCCGCCCATCTCGATCCCCGAGATGAAATCGCTCGGGCTAAACCCGAAGAGATCGACGGTCATCTGGCAACCGATCATCTTGACATCGGCCTCGGCACACAGATTCCGCAGGTCCTCGAGGCTCGCGACCCCCTTGGACTTCATCTTCTGCTTCATCATGACGGTCATCATGCTCTGCATGCCCGGCAAGGCCTGCAACAGCACCGGCATGGGCATGGGCATGGGCATGCCGGGATTGCCAAGCGAGGTCACTTTCAGATGGTCGAGGCTCTTGCGGAGCAATTGCAGACCGTAGAAGGTAAAAAAGATCTGGACTTCATAACCGAGGGCGGCTGCCGTCGAGGCCAGAATGAAGGGCGGGTAGCCCCAGTCCAATGTCCCTTTCGTGGCAATAATAGCAAGCTTTTTTGTGGTCATAAGGGGCGTCTCCTGTTGACCGTGTCAATTACGCCTTTTTCTTGAGCACAAACGTAAATTCGCCGTTTGCCTCCCCCGACTCGACGAGCTCGTTGCCAGTCTGCTTGGCAAACGCTTGAAAATCCTTGATGGCGCCCGGATCGGTTGCCACGACCCTCAGGGTCTGGCCACCCGTCAAATCATTCAACGCCTTCTTGGTGCGCAGAATCGGCAGCGGGCAGTTCAATCCGCGGGCATCCAGTTCCTTATCGAAGTTCGCCATGTTTCCTCCAGTGATATCGACTATTTTACGCTTGGCCGTCACGGCGACCCGGGGCGGTCCCGACCCGCGACCCGATACGGCTGCCCTACCTCATAAATACCTGTCTAGCGCAAACCCCGACCCGGCACAAGGGCCCCGGAGCCGCTTCCCTACCCCATTATTTTTAAGCAGGCCGCTCGTCTGCCGGAACGACCGGCAGGCCGGTCCGCGCCCACGCCAGAATGCCGCCCCGCAGATTGTAAAGCCTATCATGCCCCTGCTGGCGCAAATACAGGCAGGCCTGCATCGACCTCGCGCCGGACTGGCAATAAAAAACCACCGGGTGCGCTTTGTCAAGCGATTTGGCGTTCACGGGGAGGAGATGGAGCGGTATGAATTGGGCGCCCGGTATCGTCCCACGCGCCACCTCCGCCGGGGTCCGGACATCGACGAGAATGAGGTTCTCATCGCCATCCTGCAGGAGCTTTTGAAGGTCCATGGGATCCAGATCCTGGAATCCGACCATACACACGAAACCTCTCTACTTAATGTAACAAGGTGATAAAATACTGATGTAGCCGCCAAGGATGCGCCGTTTCTCGCGTGCTTGCAAGACCTCGGGCGCAGGGGGATTTATACGGCGTTGCCGGTCCCCGATCGGCCATGCTAGAGTCGCGCGCACGCCCAATACCGGAGACATAAGACCTTGAAAAAAGATGACTTCAAGCCCGACACCCGCTACACGGTGACGTGGCGGGACTATGACGGGAAAGTGCGTCCTGCGAATCTCTACGTCTATCGCCTGTACGAGACCTTCATGATTGCCCGCAAGACCGACCACAGCGGCTTTCTCTATAAGATCGGATACGACCAGATCCTAAAGATCGTCAAGGAGACCCCCGTCAGCGAGGAGCTCCGATTCCGGATACCCGATGCCGTGCTGAAGGAATCCTCATGGACCGACCGCACCGTCATGGAGCGGTATTCCAGCTCCCCGGCGCTGGGGAAGTAACGGGCCGGCGGAGTGTGGGCAAGCGGCTGGGTCTTGCGCTGCTTGCCCTGATCTCCTCGAATCCGGCCGTAGGTGGCCTTGGCGATCTCCCGAACCTTGGGCATCCGTCGGCTGTCGTCATGTCGCGCGCCCAACAGACGGCGTTCGGAAAGAGCTTTTTGGTGCATGCCCGCAGCACCTATCGTTTCGTTCACGACCCGAACGCCTTGGCCTACATCCGTGCCTTGGGCCGGCGCCTCGTGGCGGCAAGTCTCGACCCGCAAATCCATTTCCATTTTTATATCCTGAAAAACCCCGTCGTGAACGCGTTCTCGGTCCCTGGTGGCTATGTCTTCGTGAATACCGGGGCCATCCTCGCTGCGCGCAATGAAGATGAGCTCGCGGCGGTCATGTCGCACGAGATCTCGCATGACACGCAACGGCATATCCCGCGCCTCATCGCTCTATCCCACAAACTCTCCTGGGCGGCACTTGTGGGAATGCTTGCGGGCGCGCTCCTTATGGGCACGTCGCAATTCGAGGGAGGGGCTGCGGTGGTGTCGCTGAGCTCGGCGGGGCTTGCCAGCGAAACGCTCGCACACCGGCGCGGTTATGAATCCGAGGCCGATCACTTCGGTTTACGGACCATGGCCCGCGCCGGGTTCAATCCCCACGCCATGGCCGCCTTCTTTATCCGCCTCAAGACCTATGAGCGCTTCGTAAGCGTCAACGTTCCGGAGTCCTGGCGTACACATCCGGCCACCGATATTCGCATCGCCGAGGCGGAAAACCTTGCGGCGCGCTACCCCGACCCCCCGATTCCGGATCGCCCGGCCTTTGACCGCTTTCAGGCCGCCCTCATGGCCCGTGAAGGCAGCCCCTACACCGCAAGCGCGCGGCTTGCGAGCATGCTGAAAGGCCGACATGATCCGAATCCCCGGCGGTACGGGGAGGCCATCGCGGACATGCGCCTGGGCCACTTCACGAGGGCCCGGCGCCGCCTGGGCGCGCTGATCGCGGCCTCGCCGCACGTCATCGCCTATCGCATCACCCTGGCCCGACTCTGGCAGGATACGGGCCACCTGCGCGCGGCGGTCGCCGTTATGCGCGCGGCCCGCGCCCTGCGGCCACAGAGTCTCTGGATTGGCGTCCTCACGGCCCGCGCCCTGCTCGATGCCGGCGACGTCGCGCATGCCCACCGCCTCGTCAAGCGCCTGCTCGACCGCGCGCCCTATCGTCCTGACCTGTACCGCACGCTGGCCCATGTGTACGGCCGGCGCCACGATTACCTGCATGCCCACGAGGCCCTGGCCGAATCTTTGTTCCTCGAGGGCAACAGCCGGGGGGCGGCTACCGAATTGCGTCTGGCGGCGCCGTTTGCCAAGCAAGCGGCATCGCGGGCGCGCCTCAAAACGCTGAAGGTGGCCTTCAAGGAGGGCTGGACGGTCCCGCCAACCTTCCCGTAACCCGCATGGCGACGCACGCCGCGCGCGAATATTCCCTTGACGTCACCGCCGGTCGGTCGCTATGTTTGAAACGGCGGCGCCTTGCGGGTGGCTGCCGCGACTCTAAAAAATACCGCTGACAGCATTGAGCACTAGGAGGGAGCATGGGCACTAAGACCGCGTTGCGCGCGGTACGGGGGCTTGTCATGGGCGTAGGCCTGCTTCTCGCGCCGCTGGCCATGGCCGCCGGTCGCGCCCCCACGCCGAAAGAATGCGCTGCCCATCCGGCGAACCCCGCCGTGAAAGGTGGATGCCTGGTCATCGACCGCGCGCTTGGGAATTGCATGGCCTGCCACGTCATCGCCGGAACGGCGATGGATGGCAATGTCGGTCCGGCGCTTCGCAATCTGCGCCAACACTTCCCGAACAAACAGGCGCTGTTCCAGCAGATCTACGACCCGACGATCGCCAATCCCCATACCGCCATGCCGCCGTTTGGCAAGGATCACATCCTGACCAAGGCGCAGATCCGCGAGGTTGTGGATTTTCTCTGGACCCTTTAACCCCTTTCAATAACAGGACGATCGCATGAATCTTCCACGCAGAACCTTCTTGAAACAGGCGTTCTCGGGTTCGGCCCTGGCGGTGGCGGCCGGCGCCGGCCTGCTGCGTCCGGGCCGGGCCCTGGCGCATAACTGGCCGGTCTGGCCGCAGGC
>JAKARI010000037.1 GCA_021819245.1 Pseudomonadota bacterium
GCCTGCTCCGAGCCATCGGCCTCAGACTCGCTGGTCTCAGACTCGCTGGTCTCAGACTCGCTGGTCTCAGACTCGCTGGTCTCAGACTCGCTGGTCTCAGACTCGCTGGCCTCAGACTCGCTGGCCTCAGACTCGCTGGTCTCGCCATTCGCCTGTCGCACCGCTATGAGTGCGTGGTCACCCTGTTCCTCATTGGTCATTCTCACCTCACTTAATGGTGGCAATTCCCCAAGAGAGGTCAGATTGAAGTTTTCGAGAAAGGCGCGCGTCGTCCCGTATAGGGCCGGTCTGCCTGGGACATCCTTGGTCCCCACTTGGCGGATCCATTCGCGCGATATCAGGGTCTTTATGATATCGGAACTCACCGCCACACCCCGAATCGCCTCGATTTCGCCACGCGTGGTCGGTTGCCGGTAGGCAATAATGGCTAGTGTCTCGAGAACCGCCCGGGAGTATCGCCCGGGCCGCTCAGCAAAGAGCCGATTGAGCCATGGGGCATATTCCGCACGTGTCTGCAGCCTGTAGGCCGCTTCTATGCGCTGAAGCTCGAGGGGGCCGTCGCCGCACGCGCGGCCAATGTCCTCAAGGGCCCCAAGCAGTTCCTCGCGTGTTGGACGCGCGGCATCCTCGAACAAGGAGCCTAGGCGCTCGAGGGTCAATGGTTCCCCGGCGACGAGCAGTGCCGCCTGGACGATATCGCGAATATGAATATCGCTCATGCTGCGGCCTTTAGGTGAATGGGAGCGAATGGCTCGTTTTGAACGAGCGTGACCAGTGATTCCCGCACTAACTCCAAGACAGCCAGAAATGTAACGACTATCCCTCTCTTTCCTTCACCCGCCTGGAACAATAGAGAAAACTCAGTGAACCCATCGGATCGCACCTGATCGAGGATATAGGTCATGCGCTCCCTCATAGACAGCGGCTCACGCAAGACACGGTGGTGCGCAAAGGCGTCTTCGCGCTGCAAGACTACACGCAACGCGCCCAGAAGGTCATCGAGCGTCACGGTCGGCGCTGGCCGTTCGCTATTGCGCGCCTCCATCGGGATCTGCGGCAGGAATAGTTCGCGCCCAATCCGCGGCCTTGCTTCGAGGCTCTCGCAGGCGGTCTGGTAGCGCTCGTATTCCAGTAATCGCCGCACGAGTTCAGCCCGTGGGTCCGCCTCTTCAGGATCTGTGGCCACAGGCCTTGGTAGTAGCATGCGTGATTTGATCTCGGCAAGCATCGCCGCCATTACCAGATAATCTGCGGCAAGCTCGAGCTTGATCGCCTTCATGATCTCCACATACGCCATATACTGGCGCGTCACCTCGGCGATCGGGATGTCGAGGACATCGATATTGTCCCGACGGATCAGATAGAGGAGCAGATCGAGAGGTCCGGCGAATTCCTCGAGGATGACCTCGAGGGCGTCCGGGGGGATATAAAGGTCATCGGGGATCTTGGTCCACTCCTCTCCGCGAACCAGGACGGCGCTCATAGGCCTACTCCCACGCTAAGCCCATGGCCCGGCGGACATCTCCCAGCGTATCGTCCGCCGCCTCGCGTGCCTGACGCGCCCCTTCTGCCAGGATTGTGCGCACATGGGCGTTATCTTGTTCCAACTCACGGGCCCGCTCGCGAATCGGGGCAAGCTCGGCATTGATGGCCTCGATGACAGGCTGTTTGCACTGAAGGCAGCCGATGCTGGCAGTCGTGCACCCGCTCCGAACCCACGCCTTGGTGTCCTCTGACGAATAGATCTCATGAAAACGAAAGACCGGACAGAGGTCCGGATTGCCGACATCCGTCCTGCGCTTGCGCGCCGGGTCAGTTTGCATCGTTTTTATTTTTCTGGCGACCTCGTCTGGTCCCTCCCGCAATCCAATGACATTCCCATAAGACTTCGCCATCTTTTGGCCATCGACGCCAGGTATCTTAGACTGCGGCGTCAACAAGGCCTGGGGTTCGGTAAGAATCAGGCGGCCATAGCCCTCCAGATATCCGAGGAGCCGCTCCTTGTCACCCAGGGTCATGTTCGCCTGACGCTCGACGAGAGCGCGGGCGGTCTCGAGGGCCCCTTTGTCGCCCTTCTCAAGATAGGCCTCGCGCAGATCCTTATAGGCCTTGGCGGATTTACGTCCCATGATTCGCAGGGCCTCTTCCGCCTTCTCCAGAAAACCCGCCTCGCGCCCATAAAGATAATTGAATCGCCGCGCCACTTCCCGGCAGAGCTCGATGTGCGCCACTTGGTCCTCGCCTACTGGCACGAAGGCCGCGCGGTACGCCAGGATATCGGCGCTTTGCAAAAGCGGATAACCCAGGAATCCATAGGTCGCGAGATCCCGTTCGCGCAGCTTTTCTTGCTGATCCTTGAACGTGGGGACGCGCTCGAGCCAGCCGAGCGGCGTAATCATGGATAGCAGCAGATGGAGTTCCGCGTGCTGCGGGACATCCGATTGCACAAAGAGGGTCGCGCTTTGGGGATCGACCCCCGCAGCCAGCCAGTCGACAACCATGTCGCGTACGCTCTGAGCGATGACGCCGGGGTCTTCGTAGTGCGTCGTCAGGGCATGCCAATCGGCGACAAAGAAAAAGCACTCATATTGGCCCTGAAGGCGTATCCAGTTCTTGAGGACCCCATGATAGTGCCCTAAATGGAGCCGCCCGGTCGCGCGCATGCCGGAGACGACCCGTGTGCTAGACGGGAGCATGGACGACATTACCCCGTCCTGCTCAAGGTAAACACGAGTCTCTGCAAGATCATGACCGGGGGCCCCAGAATCCACTCGAGCCCCCCCGTCGCGACCAATATTAGTAAAATCCACAGGCCATAGGGCTCGATCCGGCTGTAGCCCCACGCCAAGCGGCCCGGCAACAGGCCGGCCACCACCCGGCTTCCGTCGAGCGGCGGCAACGGCAGTAGATTCAAGACCATGAGTACGATATTTATGGTGATCCCCGCCATGCCCATGTAAAACAGGGGCCGTGCCAACCATGTCGACGGCCAATAGGGCGCCGACCGCGCGATCAATGCCCACAGGATCGCCATCAGCAGATTGGCCCCCGGGCCCGCCAAGGCCACGAGCGCCATGTCGCGCCGCGGGTTGCGCAGATTCGACCAGGTGATGGGCACGGGCTTGGCCCACCCGAATATAAATCCGGTCTGCAAAAGGATCAGAATCCCCGGGATCAGAATCGTGCCCACAGGGTCGATATGTTTGATGGGATTGAGGGACAGGCGGCCGAGACGCTGAGCGGTCGGGTCACCAAGCTGCTTTGCCACCCAGCCATGCGCCACTTCATGCAATGTTATGGCAAACAGCACGGGGAGCGCCCAGATCGAAAAGGTTTGCAAGGGGTTCAAGCCTGTCATAAGCGCAGTATATCAGTCCCCTTCGCCGGGCGCGAACATCGACACATCCCCCATCCCCGCGCGATGCACGCGAAATTCGCTGCCGTCCCACACCACCACGCTCGTCAAATCACCTGCGCAAGGCCCGCCGTCGATAACCGCATCCACCCTGTGCTCGAGGCGCTTGCGGATCTCCTCCGGGTCGCCTAGGGGTGCCTCGTCGCCGGGCAGGATCAGGCTGACGCTCATGAGCGGGGCATCAAGCTCCGCGAGCAAGGCCTGGGTCACGATATGATCCGGGACGCGCATACCGATGGTCCGTCTCTTGGGATCGAGCAATCGCCGCGGCACTTCGTGAGTAGCCGGCAGGACAAAGGTGTAAGGACCTGGGGTATGTGCCCGCAGGACCCGGTACGCGCGATTCTCCACTTGGGCATAGACGGCAAGATCCGACAGATCCCGGCAAACGAGCGTGAAAGGGTGCTTCGGGTCGAGGCTGCGCAATCGGCAGATGCGATCTCGCCCTTCCTTGTTCTCGAGCGCGCAGCCAATCGCATAGCAAGAGTCCGTGGGATAGACGATCACGCCCCCCTTCGTCACGATATCGGCGGCGGCCCGCACCAAGCGGGGCTGCGGATTGCGTGGATGCATGACAAAATACTGGGCCATCAGTCGGCACCCTGAAGCCGAATCGCCGGCCATCGTTCCCAGACCGGCCGGCAATCACCCGGCAGCTCCGGCAACCCCCCCGGCCGCAGCCGCCATGGCAGCGCCTTATGGAAATCCGACCCCACGGAGGCATGCAGCGCATGCCTGCGCGCAAGCCGCGCAAGCCGCCCGATCTCGCCTGCATCGAGGCCGGCCGTAACCACCTCGAGGGCAAGCCCCCCGGCCTCAACAAAGGCCCGCACCAGCTGCTCCAGGCGCCCGCCGCTCAGCCGATAGCGACTCGGGTGGGCCAGGACAGGGCAGCCGCCGGCGCCCCGAATCCAGTCCACCGCGACACCGATATCCGGCCATTGCACCGCCACATGGCCAGGCGCCCCCCTCACCAGGAACCGCTTGAACGCCCGCGCCCGGTCCGGGGCATGGCCGCAGGCCACAAGCCAGTCGGCGACGTGAACGCGACTGACGATCCCCGGCCGCTCCAAAACCGATTGCGCCCCCCCAAGGCCCGCCGCAGACAGGGCCTCAACCATCGCCCGGCCGCGCTTAAGGCGTGCCTCGCGCAGATTTTCCAGGGCCTGACGCAATTGCGCATTGGCGCCATCGACCCCGAGCCCCACCACATGCACCGTCACCCCTCCCGCCCAGGTCACCGACAACTCCACGCCGGGAATGAACTGGATGCCGTGGACATGAGCCGCGCGGGCCGCCTCGTCGATACCGGCCATGGTATCGTGATCGGTCAGGGCCAGGACCCGCACGCCGGCGGCGCTGGCGTCCGCGACCAGCGACGCCGGCTCGAGATCCCCGTCCGACCAGACTGTGTGCGTATGCAAATCGTAGTACAATTTTGCCACCTTCCGGTTGACGAGGCCCCCATGATCCCGATAATCGCACCCGACGATGCCGTGACGCGCCTCCATCGGATACAAGCAATGCTCGTCGCGGCCTCACGCCCGCACGCCGCGGCCCGCCCACACAACGACCCCGGCACACTCATAGGCACGCTCGAGCAGTTTTTTGCCATGCTTGCCGGCCTTGACCACCGCTACGGGACGAAGGCCCCTCTGCCCGATGGCGATGCGACCCGCCTCGGGAACAGCGGCCTCATGACCTTGGCGGAACTCACGGAAATCAGCCAGCAACTCGGCCTTCCCAAGGCCAAGGCCGAACTCGAGCGCCTCGCCGTCTCCATAGGGGACTGGATCACGCGCCACCATGGGGAAATACACACCCTGGAGCCCATTGTAAACGGCCTGGCGGTGATGGCCAATGAGGTTCAGGAGCCGGCGGTCCTGGAGGATATGACGGCGTTCATGGGGGACCTTATGCGCGCTACCGCACGCGATATCGCGACAGACCCCGACATGTCTGACGACCGACGGCCCTGGCGTATCCTCCAGTTAAACCGGGCCATCGTCGCGACCCGTTCGCACAACACCGAACTCATGTCGCAGGTATTCGACGACCTCATTCAGAACCTCCCTGCCGATGCCAGGGACTTCTTTCGGGAAGGCATGCGCCAAATGGAGGCGGTGCCCTATCCGGCGCGCGTGCGCGCCGTCATGACCCGCTACTTTCAGGCCCTTGCCCAGCACTCCCTGCATTAGAGCGTCATGCCTCCGGGTCAGCCCGCGAGGGTCCCGGCCCCGTATGGGTATGGTCTGGCCGGCCAACGCAAAAAGAATTGGCCGACGCCTTCCAAAACCCTTTATTCCTGCCAAAAGGGCGCATACGATACGCGCTAGACAGTCCATTCGGCGAAGCATGCCGTTTCGGGGAAGGGCTTTATGCTGTATATGATCCTGGGGACGCTCGCGTCCGAGAGCGGTGCGCGTCGTGATGCGGCGCGGCCAGAGCACCTGGATCGGTTGCGTGCGCTACAGGCCGAGGGACGGCTGGTGCTGGCGGGTCCATGTCCGGCCGTAGACAGCCCGGACCCGGGGCCTGCGGGCTATAGCGCAAGCCTCATTGTTGCGGAATTTGCCTCGCTCATCGCAGCCCGTGCATGGGCCGCGGAAGATCCCTATATGCGCCATGCCGTTTATGAGGATGTCACCGTGCGGCCATTCCGCCAGGTACTGCCGTGAGCCTTCAGGACAGGATCACTGAACGTCTCAAGGAGGCCCTGGCGCCCGATGAGGTCGTGGTCACGGATGACTCCCGGCAGCATATCGGACACGCGGGTGCCGGTAATGGGGGGCATTACACCGTCCTGATCATCGCCGAGCGCTTTCGAGACCGCAGCCTGCTCGAACGTCATCGCCTTGTCTATGATGCGCTCGCCGACCTTCGCAAAGACATCCATGCGCTCTCGATCCGCGCACTCGTTCCTGGGGATATCTGATTACGCCTATGTCCCGATCTCGTTTTGGGTATGTCTGGTTTATACTCGCTGTCACGGTCACGGCGCTCTTGGGGGGGTGTCACCGTCGCGCCACCATCGATCGAAGCGCGACACTCGCGACCGTCAACGGCGAGCGCATTACCGAGCGGGATTACCGGGATTATGTCCGCGCCCGCGACCTGCAACAACCCCCTCTGCCACGCAATGCGCAGAGCCGCAAGATCATTCTCAATGAGCTCATAAACCGCGTCATCCTGGCCCAGGCGGCGCGCAAGGCCGGCCTCCAGCGCCTGCCGGCCGTGCACGTCGCCCTGAAGGAGGACCGCGAAAACATCCTGGCGCGCGCCATGCTCAAGCACTTTCTCGCCACGCACCGGATTACGCGCAGCGCCCTCAAGGCGCTCTATCGCCAAGACCTGCTCCATGCCCCGCACGAAGAGTACGAGGCGCGGCATATCCTGGTTGCCACCCGCGCCAAGGCCCTGGCCATACTTCAGAAGCTCCACGAGGGGATGCGCTTCTCAGTGCTCGCACGCCGCTACTCCCTGGATGGCCCATCGGCCGAGCGAGGGGGCGCGCTCGGGTGGTTCAATGCCACCGATGTGCTGCCTTCGTTCTATAAGGCCCTGCTTACCCTGCATACTGGGGAGATCTCACCTGCGCCGATCAAGACCCGCTTTGGCTGGCATATTATTCAGTTGCTAGGCAAGCGCCCGTACACGCCTCCCCCGTTTGCGGCGGTGGAGACACGTCTTTACCGATCCCTGGAACAGCAGGAAGTGGACGATATGATGGCCGCCATGCGCCGCAAGGCCGCCATCCGTTATTCGCAGACCTCTTGACCGCTCGCGATGCAGAGTCGCCAGGCGCCCACGCGAGCGGCATACTCGCGACGCCGAGGCCTAGTCCCGCGCCGCGGGCCCCTTGCCGAGCCACGCGCGCAGGCCTTGCTCATCGATGACCGGTACCCCCAATGCGCGGGCCCGCTCCACCTTGCCCCCCGGATCGCGCCCGGCCACCACGAAATCGGTGCGCACGGAGACACCGGAAGTCACTTTCGCCCCCAGACCCTCAAGCGCCTCCCGCGCCTCATCGCGCGTCATGCCCTCCAGGGTTCCGGTCAGGACCACGGTCTTGCCCTGTAGCGCCCCTCCGCCTGTGGGCGTAAGCACCGGCCAGTGGACCCCCGCTGCCTGAAGGGCGGCGATGACCTCGCGATTATGAGGTTCGGAGAAGAACACCGCGATCGCGCGCGCCACCACCGGACCGACGTCGGGTACTGCGGTCAGCTCGTTCTCATCGGCCGCCATAAGGGCCTCAAGGCTTGCGAAATGCTGCGCCAGGGCACGTGCTGTCGCCTCACCCACCTCGGGAATTCCAAGCGCATAGAGGAAACGCGGGAGGGTCGTCGCGCGGCTTGCGGCTATCGCTTGTACGACCTTGGTGGCCGAACGTTCGCCCATGTGATCGAGGTCAGCCAAATCCGCCACGGTAAGCGCAAAGAGGTCCGCCACGGTCTTGGCCAATCCACGATCGACCAGCTGTTCGACCAGTTTGTCCCCCAAACCGACGATGTCTAGCGCCCGGCGGGACGCAAAATGACGTATCGTCTCGCGCCTTTGCGCCTGACAGACGAGCCCTCCGGCGCAGCGCGCCACCACGCCGCGGTCGCGCACGACTGGCGATCCGCACACGGGACAACGGTCCGGAAAACGAAACGGCTGGGCGTCGTCCGGGCGCAGGTCGCGCACCACACCCACGATCTCCGGAATCACATCCCCGGCGCGGCGCACAGTCACGGCATCGCCAACGCGCACGTCCTTGCGCGCCAGCTCATCGGGATTGTGCAGGGTCGCGTGGCTTACCACGACCCCGCCGACCGCCACCGGGGCGAGCACCGCAACAGGCGTCAATGCCCCAGTGCGTCCGACCTGCACGTCGATCCCCAAGACTCGCGTCACCGCCTCCTCTGCCGGATATTTGTGGGCCACGGCCCAGCGCGGTGAGCGCGATACCTCGCCTAGAGCCCGCTGCTCGGCAAAGTCATTGACCTTGTAGACCACCCCGTCGATCTCGTAGGCAAGCTGCGAGCGCCGTCGGCCCAGGTCTTCGTAATACTCAAGGCAACCTTTATAGCCCGTCACCACGCGCCGGTCCGGATTGACCGGCAACCCGTAATCGGCAAGGATCTCGAGAAGCTCGGTCTGCGAATGCGGGACCCTGCCCCCCAACCAGTCCCCGGATCCGTAACAAAAAAGCCGCAAGGGCCGCTGTGCGGTGACTGACGGGTCAAGCTGCCTCAGGCTGCCGGCCGCGGCGTTGCGCGGATTGGCAAACGGCTTGCCCCCATGCGCGGCCTGCGCCGCATTGAGGCGCAGAAAGCCATCATGCGGCAGATAGACCTCGCCTCGCACATCCAAGGTATCCGGGATCTCTGTCCCGCGCAGCCGCAAGGGACAGGTGCGAATGGTCCGCACGTTGGCGGTTACATCCTCTCCCGTGGTGCCATCGCCCCGCGTGGCGGCGCGCACAAGAACCCCGTGTTCATAGATCAGGCTGATCGCAAGCCCATCGAGCTTCGGTTCGGCGACATAGGTCACATCGTCATGCCCGAGGCGCTCCCGTACCCGTCGATCAAAATCGGCGAGCTCCTGCTCGGAAAAGACGTTTGCGAGAGACAGCATGGGCTGTCCATGGGTGACCGGCGCAAACGCGGTACTCGGACGCGCGCCCACGCGCTGTGTCGGCGAGTCCGCCCGCGCAAGATCGGGCCTCGTCCGCTCAATCTCCACGAGTTCGGCAAACAACCGGTCGTAATCGGCATCGCTGATTTCGGGGTCGTCCAGGACATAGTAGCGGTGGCTGTGATAATCGAGGAGGGCCCGCAGTTCGGCAGCGCGCGCCGCGACGGCATCTTGCATCATGGCGGAAACAACCGTACCGCATTCACGCTCCCAGGCGTGATTCCATGCTGCACCATCTGCTCGACAATCCCCCGGATCTGGGTTTGTATGGCGCGTAAGCCGGCCTCAGAAAGCGGCTTGCGATCGGCATCAAACAACCTGCCACCCAGGCGGCGTGCAAGCACCTGGGCGCTGTGCACCATCTCCATGAATACCGCCAGGGGATCTGGTACGGACGGTACTGACATGAATAGGGTCAAGCCCTGGGTCTGGAAAACATCCAAGCGAAGCGGATCAAACGATCCGGGCTGATAGAGATTGGCAAGGCTGTAAAGATAACGGCAGGCCCCGGCTTCAGGGTTCTTGCGATGAAATATGTTGCGTGTACCAAACTCAAGGCGCGCCTCATGCGCTGCCCGCTCGATTGCCGGCCCGCGAAACACCGGGGCGGAATCAGCAAGCACGTTAACAGTAGCGATGACATCAAACTCGCTGCAGAACTTGTCGAGCGCGCCGGCCCGCTCCAAGGCCTGCTCGAACGTCATATTGAACCGTGTCGGCCGATTTAAGGTATCGGCGAGTTTAAGGCCTATCTGCGAGATTGCATTGAGCTCCGATTCATTCACGGCCCCTGACCGGTCGGCAAGCTGCAGCGCGAGCGCCAATAGCCCATAACGCGCGGTCTGCGGATCCTTGGAAAGATTGGCCCACGCACGGCCCCCCTCTCGCTGCCCATATAGGCGATGGGGCTTGTCAATGAGATACTCGCTTTGCTTATAAATACCGAGCGGCGTATCGCGCTCCACGGCGACATCGCCCGGCAGAAAGCATATGAAATCGATGCTTCCAAATGGCTCATCGAGTTCTTCATCTCCGGATCCCTCTGCCTTGGCCTCGGGAGCCGGGGGCGGCGCGTCAGGCCGCAGGACACGCCGCTCGTTCCATGGTGGCTGCGCCTCGCGTGCTGGCGCCTCAGGGATCACGCCAAGCCCCTTGAATCGCGCCTCGAACATTGCGAGCAGGCGCTGCTTGATGCGGCCGCGATCATAGGCATTGAGCGCTACTATGGCCACAACCAGCAGGCCGAGAATCAAAAGTGCGCCTCGCAGGCCCATCCCTTATGCCTCCGCGGTCTTACGCACCACCATGCCCAGCGCCTCTTCGACGTCAACACTGACGAGCCGCGAGACACCGGCCTCGGCGGTCGTGACCCCGAGCAGCACGTCTGCGGCCTCCATCGTCACCTTATTGTGCGTTATGAATAACAACTGGCTTTTTTGGGCGAGCTCTTTCAAGGTCTGCGCAAAACGCCCGACATTGGCCTCGTCGAGCGGTGCATCGACCTCATCTAGGAAACAAAAGGGCGCCGGGTTTAACGCAAAGAGCGCGAAGACGAGCGACACCGCGACCAGCGCCTTCTCGCCACCAGAGAGCAGGTGAATAGTGCTGTTGCGCTTGCCGGGCGGGCGCGCCATCACCGTGACCCCAGTCTCCAGCAGATCATCGCTGCTCAGAAGGAGCTGCGCCTCGCCGCCCCCGAAAAGCCTCGGGAAGAATACCTTGAAGTCTTCGTTGACCCGCTCGAACGTTTCCTTGAAGCGGCTGCGCGTCTCGCGGTCAATCTTACGGATCGCCTCATCGAGCAATGCCAGTGCCTCGCTCAAGTCGCCATGCTGTGCGTCCAGAAACTCCTTGCGGCGCGACTGCTCTTCAAACTCCTCGATGGCCATCAGGTTCACGGCCCCCAGCCGCCGGATGCGCTCGCCAAGATCCGTGAGCTCGCGTTCGAGCGGCTCGATCTCGATCTCATCGGCGAGCTCACGCGCGCGTTGCGCGATATCCTCGGCAACCCCCTGGGCACGCAATCCCTCCACCAAGGCATCGCGCCGCACCTTGAGCTCATGGACCTTTAGGCGCCTATTGCTGGCCTCCTCTTCGGCGGCGCGCGTTTGGCTGTCGACATCGTGCCGCTGCCCTTCGACCTGCCGCAACGCGGCCTCCTTCCCCTCCAGATCTTGCTCGGCGGCCGCCAGTGCCGCCTGTGCCTGGGTCCGCTCGTCTAGCAGCCGCCCGAGCTCTGCTTGCGGTGCGCGTTCCTTGGCGAGTGCCTCCTCGATCTGCCGTGCTACCGCCTCCCGGCGCTCGCCGAGATGGCTGAGATCGGCCCGCGCGCGCGTGAGACGTTCGCGCACACCATCGCGCGCGGTGCGCGCCTGCTGCTGCGCCATCGCCAATTTATGGCGCTTGTCGCTCGCCTCACGCAGCGCCGCGCGCGCGGCCTCCAGTGATGTCTGGTGGGTCTCGCGCTCGCCCGCAAGAGCGGCCAGGGCCGCCTCGCTTTGCGCAGCCGCCTGGCGCGCGCGCCGTTCCTCATCCTGAGCCCGCTCGCGCTCCGCGCCGCACAAGGCATGCGCCTTTCTCGTGTCCTCGAGCTCGGCTTGAAGCCGGCTGTGGCGCGTTGCCCGGTTTTGCTCCTCGGCGTGCGCACGCTGCACGGCGCCATGGGCCTTGGTGCGGGCATCGGCGCACCGGTCGAGGGCCCGGCGCGCCTCGGCGCGCTGTCCCTCGAGGGCTGTAAGCTCGGCCCTCGCCTCATCGCGCGCGCGTTCGGCGCCTTCGAGTGCCGTGCGCGCCGCCTGTTCGCGCCGCGTCCACTCGGCAATCTCTCGTTCGCGCGCCAATACCCCGGCGCGCTCATCATTCTCGCCCGCGAAGCTGACCACATCCCGGCTGACACATATCCCCTCCGGGGTTATCAGCGCCTCGTTGACCGTAAGGCGGCCGCGCTCGGCCAGGGCCTCGGCAAGCGACGCCGCCGGCCGTACACCGCCAAAGAGGCCCGCGATCGGAAAGGGCGCGCGGACCTTCGCGCCCAGACCCAACGGCGCATCCCCATCGCCAGACGCCAGCGGCTCAAACAACACGACCGGGGTCTTCTCAAGCGAGGCGACACGCTCCGGGGTGATAGTGCCCGCCGGCACACAGACTGCCGCGATTCGGGTCCCGAGCCAGCGCTCGATCGCGCGCTCCCACCCGGCATCCACATCGAGCTGCGTGGCAAGCCTTGGCGCCTGTGACAGACCATGCTCGCGCAGCCAGCGACTCAATGTCTCATGGCCGGTCCGTAGTGCCTGGGCCTGGACACTGCGCAAAGACGCAAGCCGCGCGTCCGCGGCCTTGACCGTGCCGGCCTGCTCCGCGGCCTCGTGAGCGGCCGCCTCCAGCGCCTGCCGCTGTGATGCCAGCCGCTCCTCGAGGCCGGTGAGCCGTTCCTTTGCGTCCTCATAATCCCGATCCGCCAGATTCGAGGCCTCGGTCAGGGTCGCAAGCCCGGTCCCCGCCAAAGTGGCAAGACCCTGCGCCTCGGCCTCGAGCTTGGCGATGCGCCCCGCCAGGTCTTCGGCGCGCGCGGCCAGGCGCGCCGTCTCGCTACGCGCCGCGGCGCTTGCGCGTACCGGTCCCTGTGCCTCAAGCCCCGCCGCTTCGAATGATCGCCGCCAGTTATCAAGCACGGTCTCGGCGCTGCGCTGCGCCTCGGTAGCGGCGCGCTCCAGGGCGATCGCCCGATCCTGGTCTGGGACAAGCGCCTCCAGCTCTTGCGACAGGGCCTGTTCGCGCGCCTGATCGGCGCTCACCTCCCGGTCCAGGCGCTCGCACTGGGCGATGATATTCTGTTGCTCGGTGCGCCGTTCAGCGGCAAGCGCGCGGGCGTGCGCGACCTCTTGCTCGCGGCGGGTGACCTCGGCGGCGGTCACATAGGCATGCTCCCGCGCCACCCGCACCGCCTCATTGCTCTCATCACGCGCCAGGCGCGCGGCCTCAGTCTCGGCTTCCAGGGCCCGCTGCCGGGCAAGAGCCGCGTCTACCGCCGTCGCGGCCTGCCCCGCGGCCGCCTCGGCCGTGGCGATGTCATGGGTAAGATGCCGAAACTGCGCGCCGGCCAGGATCAGGCGCAGTTCCCGTTCGCGCTCCCGCCAAACCTTATAGTTTTGTGCTGCCGCAGCCTGGCGCTTGAGGCGATTCAACTGGGTGTCGAGCTCGCCGCGAGTATCGTCCAGCCGCGCGAGGTTCTCGCGCACATGGCGCAGGCGGTTTTCGGTCTCGCGCCTGCGCTCCTTATAGCGCGAGATCCCGGCGGCCTCCTCGAGAAAGAGCCGCAGGTCTTCCGGACGCGCCTCGACGATCCGCGAAATCATGCCCTGTTCGATGATCGAATAGGCGCGCGGGCCAAGACCCGTTCCAAGAAACAGGTCGGTGATATCCTTTCTCCGGCAGCGGGTCTTGTTCAGGAAATAATCAGACGCCCCGTCGCGCGACGCCTCGCGCCGCACCACGATCTCCGCATAGCGTGCATATTCGCCGGCTGCGCGGCCCTCGCTGTTGTCGAATACCAACTCCACCGATGCCTGGCTCACCGGTTTTCGGCTCGTCGATCCGCTGAAGATGACGTCCGCGAGGGTATCACCACGCAGCTGCCGCGCCGAACTCTCCCCCATCACCCAGCGAACGGCGTCAATGATGTTGGATTTCCCGCAGCCGTTCGGGCCGACAATACCGACGAGGTTGGCCGCCACCGGCACGGTCGTCGGGTCGACGAAGGATTTAAAGCCTGCGAGCTTGATCTTCTTTAGGCGCATGAGACGTCGTGATCGGCTACAATGGGCAGCAAAGCTAGCACATTAGAGACGGAAATGCCTACCGAACCGGCCAAGCACCTCGAGACCTTCTCCAACCCACACCCGGGGCGTGACTATCAAATCCATATCCGGATCCCGGAATTCACCTGCCTGTGCCCCAAAACCGGCCAGCCGGACTTTGCCGAACTCGACCTCATCTATGTCCCGGATGAGGTCTGTGTCGAGCTCAAATCGCTCAAGCTCTATATCTGGTCGTACCGTAATGAAGGGGCGTTCCATGAGGCCGTGACCAACCGTATCTTAGAGGACTTGGTGGCCGCTACCAAACCCCGCTACATGGTGCTTACCGCCCGCTTCAATGTGCGCGGCGGCCTCTATACCACGGTTACCGCGCACCATGGCGAGCGCCCGCCCGGACTCCCCGAGCACCGCCCCTGAGCATGGGCCGGGAGCGGCTATTCCTGGGTATCGATCTGGGGACCTCCGGCATTCGCATCGCCGCGCTCGACGAGGCCGGCCGCCGGCGCGGCCTCCTGGGCCGGCCCTGGCCGCATGGCCAATCCCTCAATCCCCCAGTCTGGCTGCATCTGAGCCTGCAGCTCATCACACTTCTGCGCCGCCGCCTGCGCACAGCGGACATCGCCGCGATCGCCATCGACGGGACCTCGGGCAGCGTACTCCTGTGCCATCCGGCCAATGGCCGCCCGCTGACGCCGGTGCTCGCGTACAACGATGGTCGCGCCACCGCCGAGGCCGAGCGGCTTTCCGCCGCGGGTCTTAAGGCAGGGCCGGCCTTTGGGCCTTATGGCGGACCCGCCAAGCTCCTGTGGCTGACCCGGCATGACCCCCCGCAGGCGCCCGCCGTGCTCACGGCCCAGGGACCATGGCTTGCCGGCATGCTGGCCGGCCATCATGGGGTGCTCGATGAGCATAATGCCCTCAAGCTCGGTTTTGACGGGGCCTGGTGCGAGGCCCTCTTACAGGCGCCCCTGGCGCATCATCTGGGACCGGTGGTTGCACCCGGCACGCCGCTTGGGCCCTTGCGCCGCGATTGGGCCTGGCGTCTCGGCCTGCGCACGAGGCCGCTCATCGTTGCCGGGACCACCGATAGCACTGCGGCGTACCTCGCGCTCGGGCCATTGCCCGCTGGCTGCGGGGTCAGTTCGCTCGGATCCACCCTGGTCCTCAAAATCGCAAGCCCGCGCCCGATCTCGGTCCCGGAGCTGGGAGTCTATAGCCATCGCCTCGCAGAGACATGGCTCGTAGGCGGGGCCTCGAATAGCGGCGCGGCCGTGCTGGCCCATTACTTCGACAAGGCAGCCCTCGTGCGGCTTTCCGCCCAACTGCCGGTGACCGCTGACACACGGCTTGATTATTACCCGCTGCTTGCGCCCGGTGAGCGCTTTCCCATAAATGACCCGTGCCTTGCCCCGCGCCTGACCCCACGGCCGTCCGACGACCGCTTATTCCTGCAGGGACTGCTCGAGGGGCTTGCCGCCATCGAGGCGCGCGGCTATGCGCTCCTGACCCATCATGGTGCCCCCAGCCTCACGCGCGTCGCGACCACCGGTGGCGGCGCCGCCAATGGGGCGTGGCGCGCGATCCGCGCGCGCTCGCTTGGCGTGCCGGTCAGTGTGATCCCTGACCGACCCGCGGCATTCGGGGCGGCGCGCCTGGCGCGCTCGGCCGCGATGGCGCATCCTCCGTAAGCGCCAGCTTGCATTTTCTTTTGGACAGATGCCGACTCATGCATTAACGTATATAAAGCGCCGTAAATCATTCAACGGTTTTTGTGTTTGCAGAGGGCCTTAGTTATGTCGATGCCCGCTCAGGGCGATGCAATAAGTGTCCCAGGCATTCCGACTCGCGCCACGCTTTTGCAGATTGTCGAAACACGTATAGCGCTTGGCAGGCGTCTCGCGGTCATCCTCTGCGATATCGACCGGTTCAAGCTCATCAATTACAGTCTCGGGCGCGATTTTGCCGACCGGGTCCTGCGCCAGATGGCCGAGGTCCTGCGTGAGGCCCTCGGGCCAGAAGCCACCGTGGGCCGCTGGGGGGGGCCGGAGTTTTTATGCGTGATCAACGAGACCCACGACGTCGATGCGCTCATTGAACACCTGCGCCAACGCATAGAGCGGCTCGTCATCCTGTCGAAGACCAGCCGTATCCACATCACGGCAAGCTTTGGTGTCGCCAGCTTTCCCGAGGATGGGGGCAGCGCCGCCGACCTCTTGAATGCCGTCGAGGCGGCTCTCTATCATGCCAAGAACTCGGGACGTAACCGCGCGGTGCGCGCCACCACCGTTCAAAAGCGCCTTCTTGGCATGGGTGCGGCGCTCGAGACTGCGCTCCATGAACAGCGTATCGTCACCGCCTACCAGCCTATCGTCGATCTCCGCAGCGGGCGCATAGTCGGCGAGGAGGCGCTTGCCCGCATGCTGCTCCCCAACGGCCGCATACTGGCCGCCGAGGAATTCATAGAGGTGTCCCAGCACCTTCAGCTGACCTACAAGATCGATCAGAGCGTCATACGCGCCGTCCTCACACGCTGCATGGAGTCGCCCCGCGACACGGCGCCGCTTGCGCATTTCGTCAATATATCGGCGGACCTGCTGCGCCACCCTGAGGTGGTGCAAGACCTTCTAGGGCTTATCGGCACCTATTGCGAGGCCTGCCAAGGCCGTGGGGAAACGCATGGGACCCTGGTCCTCGAACTGACCGAGCGCGAGCCCTTCGCCGACAACCGCAGCGTCCGCGACCTGCTCATGGGCTTCGTTCATGCGGGGGTTAAGCTTGCGCTCGATGACTTCGGGCGCGGGTACTCCTCGTTTCAGTACCTCGCCGACCTCCCGTTCTCTTATCTAAAGCTCGAAGGCAGCCTCGTAAGCCGCATTCACGAACCGACGGTTCGCGCCATCATTCAGGGCATTCAGCGTATTGCCGAGGAACTCAAGATCACGACACTCGCCGAGGGGGTGGAGACCGCCGAAACCGCGGCCATCGTCACAGACCTCGGTATCGATTGGGCGCAGGGATTCCTCTATGGGCGGGCCGGCGGGCAGCCGTCTCTGGCCGCCCGCCGGCCCTGATCCCCCTAGCTCACATGAGTCTGGGCGTGCCCGGTCATGCCCTTGTTATCGATCCAATCGACGCTGACGAGGTCACCCTTGCGCGCATGGGTGAGCTTGACGGCGATGAGCGGATCCTTGGAGATGGCGATGC